>JAFAXD010000543.1 GCA_019241285.1 Xanthobacteraceae bacterium
GACCAAGGGCACCTACGAGATGGGATCGACCTTCAAGGCGATTACCCTCGCGATGGGACTCGACTCCGGCAAGGTCAAGCTCAACTCCACGTTCGACGCCCGCATGCCGCTGCGTTTCGGCAAGTTTGATATTCATGATTTCCACGCCCAGAACCGGGTTCTGAGCGTGCCGGAGATTTTCACTTACTCATCAAATATTGGCGCCGCGCGCGTCGCGCTCGCCATCGGGGTCGAGGGTCACAAGGCGTTCTTGAAAAAACTCGGACAGCTTGATCGGCTGCAGACCGAGTTGCCGGAGAGCGCCAAGCCCATCGTCCCCAGGCACTGGGGCGAGCTCAACACGATCACCATCGCATTCGGTCATGGGCTGTCGGTTGCGCCACTGCAGGCCGTGATGGGCGTTGCGGCTCTGGTCAACGGCGGGCACCTCATGCCACCGACATTCCTCAAACGCACGCAGGAACAGGCGCTCGCCGTGTCCCAGCAAGTCATCAAGCCGGAGACCAGCGTGATGATGCGTTACCTGATGCGGCTCAATGCCGAGAAGGGCAGCGCCACCAAGGTCGACGTGAAAGGCTACTACGTCGGCGGCAAGACCGGCACGGCCGAAAAGGCCATCAACGGCCATTACGCCAAGAACCGGCTGCTCACCGATTTCATGGCGGTAATGCCATCAGACAATCCCCGATATCTGGTGCTGGTCATGCTGGATGAGCCGCAGCCACTGCCGGAAACCCACGGCTACGCCACCGCGGCCTGGAACGCCGGGCCCGCCACGGCGCACATCATTACGCGCATCGCGCCGATGCTTGGTCTTGAGCCGCGTTTTGATCTGCCGCCGGCGGAGCAACTTATTCTTCACCACAACCCCGACGTGGTGGCGCGAACCCAATAGCGTCTGTCATGCAGACGCGCTAAACGGGCGGTCTGTAAGCATGGACGACCGCTGCATGAATCTGCGCGATCTTCTGCCACCGGGCGCCGAAATGGAAGCGCGTTTCGACGCGCTTCCGATTGCCGGCATTACGGCCGACAGCCGCATGGTCAAGCCGGGTTTCCTGTTCGCGGCGGTGCCGGGCACCAAGGCCGATGGATTGGTGTTCGTGCCGCAGGCGCTGGCGGCCGGAGCGGTTGCGGTGATGGCGGAGCGTGCGCCGTCCTTGCGGGACGACGTTGCCTTCGTGCATGTGCGCAATGTGCGCGAAGCATTAGCGCGCACGGCCGCGAATTTCTTTCCGCGCCAGCCTGCGACGATTGCGGCCATTACGGGGACCAGCGGCAAAACCTCGGTCGCCGCATTCACGCGCCAGATCTGGTCCGCGCTTGGCTACTCAGCCGCGAGCGTCGGTACCATCGGTGTGGTGGCGCCGGATGGCGCAGTTTATGGATCGCTGACAACCCCGGATCCGCTCGAGCTGCATCAAACACTTGATCGCTTGAGTTCAGATGGGGTGACGCACTTGGCTATCGAGGCGTCCTCGCATGGACTCCATCAACATCGGCTCGACGGCTTGCGCGTGAAGGTCGGCGCGTTCACCAACATCACCCGCGATCACCTCGACTATCACCAGACATTGGATGCTTACCTGCGGGCCAAGTTGTTGATCTATGAGCGGCTCGTGCAGCCCGACGGCGCGGCAGTGATCGACGTCGATCATGAACATGCCGACGCGATGGTGGCGGCAGCGCGGGCGCGCGGCCTTGAGATATTCACGGTCGGGCGCAACGGCACATCAGTCACCCTGCTTGAGACGCGCATCGATGGCTTTGCGCAGATCATGCGCGTCGCTAACGGAGGTCGCGAGTACCAGGTGCGTCTGCCGCTGGTCGGTGACTTTCAGGTTGAGAACGCGCTCGTCGCAGCCGGGATTGCGCTGGCGACCGGTGACGATGCGCCCGCCGTCTTCGCGGCGCTGGCCAGCCTTGAAGGCGCCAAGGGGCGGCTCGAACTGGTCGGCGAGCGGCGCGGTGCGCCGGTATTTGTGGACTACGCGCACAAACCCGACGCGCTGGCCAAGGCGCTCGAGGCGTTGCGTCCCTACACCAAGCGCCGGCTCGTCGTTGTGCTCGGCGCCGGGGGCGATCGGGACCAAGGCAAGCGCCCGATCATGGGGGCGATTGCGATCGAAAAGGCGGACCGCGTCATCGTCACTGACGACAATCCGCGCAGCGAGGATCCGAGCGCCATTCGGACCGCGATCCTGGCGGCGGCGCCCGGCGCGCTCGAAATCGGCGACCGCGGTGCTGCGATTGCCCAGGCCGTGGCCGATCTTGAACCCGGGGACGTCCTTTTGATTGCCGGCAAGGGCCACGAAACGGGCCAGATCGTTGGTAACAAAGTCCTGCCGTTTTCCGACCAGGAGACGGCGCGCGAGGCGATCGCTGCGACATCAATGACTTAAGCAGGTCACGATCGGGTCGCAGAGTGCGGGGACTGTATTCAGGGGGCCGGATGGGCGACTTGTGGACGATCGATGATATGGCGGCAGCCATGGTGGCGCGCCGCGCAGGTGAACTGCCCGAGGCAGTCATCGGGATATCGATCGACAGCCGCACGATCAAACCGGGCGAAGCATTCTTTGCCATCAAGGGCGACGCCCATGACGGCCATGATTTCGTCGCGGCGGCGGTGCGTGCCAAAGCCGGCGTAGCCGTCGTGTCCAACCGCAAGCGCGCGAACGTTGGCAAAGACGCGCCGTTGCTGGTGGTCCGGGATGTACTGACGGGCCTGCGCAAGCTGGCGGCGGCCGCGCGGGCGCGCTCGCGCGCGCAGATCATTGCGGTGACCGGCTCGGTTGGCAAGACCTCGACCAAGGAAGCCCTGAACCTCGCACTGTCGCGCGATGGCGAGACCCACGCGTCTGCGGCCTCGTTCAACAATCACTGGGGCGTTCCGCTCTCGCTCTCGCGCCTGCCGGCGAGCGCGCGCTACGCCGTGTTCGAGATCGGCATGAACCATGCCGGCGAGATCACGCCGCTCACCAAGCTGGTACGGCCGCACATCGCAGTGATCACCACGATCGAGCCGGTACACTTGGAATTCTTCGCATCGATTGAAAAGATCGCCGATGCCAAGGCAGAGATCTTCCGTGGTCTCGAACCGGGCGGCGCCGCGGTGCTCAATCGCGACAATCCGCATTTTGAGCGCCTCGCGCGGCGTGCCAAGCACGCGGGCGTCGCTCGCGTGGTCTCGTTCGGCGAAGCTGAGAGCTCCGACTGCCGCCTGATCAAATGCGCGCTGCAGCCGGAATCCTCCACGGTTGTGGCCGATATCCTGGGCACCCGGATCGATTACAAGATCGGTGCCCCGGGCCGGCACCAGGTTCTCAATTCCTTGGCGGTGTTGGGAGCGGCCAGTCTGGCAGGGGCCGACCTCGCGCTTGCCGCGCTCGCGCTCGCGGAATTCCGTGCGGCCGCTGGGCGCGGCACGCGGCTGAAACTTGCTCTCAATGGCGGCGAAGCGCTTGTCATCGATGAGAGCTACAACGCGAACCCGACGTCGATGCGCGCCGCAATTGCACTGCTGGCGCAGGCGCCGGTGGGGCAGCGCGGGCGCCGCATTGCGGTACTCGGCGACATGCTGGAACTTGGTGCAAAAGGGGTGGATCTGCATCGCGCGCTCGCTGATGTGCTCACCGACAGCGATATTGATCTTGTGTTCTGCGCCGGGCCTTTGATGCAATCGCTCTGGCAAGCGCTTCCTCCGGAGCGGCGAGGCGGGTATGCGGAAAACGCGGCTGCGCTCCAGGGCGATGTGGTTGCAGCGGTTCACGCCGGCGATGCCGTCATGGTCAAGGGGTCTGCCGGCTCGAAAATGGCGCCGATCGTCAAGGCGTTGGTCAGTCATTCCTCGCGTCAAGCGGCGCCCGAGCGAGTGTAAGGATCGTCATGCTCTACTGGTTGGCAGGCCTTTCCGGACAGGTCTCGGTCCTCAACGTCTTTCGTTACATCACATTCCGCGCCGGCGGGGCGACGCTGACGGCGCTGGCATTCGTGTTGTTGTTCGGCCCCAACATCATCGACCTCTTGCGCGCCCGTCAGGGCAAAGGCCAGCCGATCCGTACCGACGGTCCGCAATCACACCTGATCACCAAGATCGGTACGCCGACGATGGGCGGGTTGATGATCCTGTTTGGTGTCATGGTGGCGGTTCTGCTGTGGGCCAATCTCACCAACCCGTATGTCTGGGTCGTGCTCGGCGTAACACTCGGTTACGGCATGATCGGTTTTTATGACGATTATCTGAAGGTGACCAAACAAACACATGGCGGGTTTTCGGGGCGTGCACGCCTCGCCTTCGAGGCAGCTATCGCATTGCTCGCCTGCTACGCGTTCGCGAGCCTGGGCCGGCCGCCATTCAGCACGTCGCTGGCATTTCCGGTGTTCAAGGAGCTGATTTTCGATCTCGGCTGGTTCTTCCTGGTATTCGGATCGATTGTGATCATCGGCGCGGCCAATGCCGTCAACCTCACGGACGGCCTTGATGGCCTGGCGATCGGTCCCGTGATCATCGCCAGCGGAACGTTTGTGGTATTTTCCTGGGTGGTGGGAAACTTCGTGTGGACGGACTACCTGCAACTGAACTACGTGGCGGGAACCGGCGAGTTGACCGTTCTGTGCGGGGCGGTCATCGGCGCCGGCATCGGCTTTCTCTGGTTCAATGCGCCGCCCGCATCGATCTTCATGGGCGATACCGGCTCGCTCGCGCTCGGTGGTCTGCTGGGAGCGACGGCGGTGGCGATCAAGCAGGAAATCGTGCTGGCGATCGTCGGCGGATTGTTCGTGCTTGAGGCGGTGTCGGTCATTGTCCAGGTCGGCTCCTTCAAGCTCACCGGCAAGCGCGTGTTCCGCATGGCGCCGCTGCACCATCACTTCGAGCAGAAGGGCTGGACCGAACCGCAGATCGTGATCCGGTTCTGGATCATCTCGATGATTCTTGCCATGGCCGGATTGGCGACTTTGAAATTGCGGTAGAGCGCGCGGACCGGCAATCATGATCCCTGTTACGTCTTTCGCAGGCCGCAAAGTCGCGCTGTTCGGGCTCGGCGGCTCAGGCAAGGCCAGCGCCAGCGCGCTGCTCGCTGGCGGCGCCGACGTCGTGGCGTTCGACGACAGTCCCGAGCGCGTGCTCGAGGCTAATCACGCCGGCATTCCAACCGCGGATCTGCACCAGATCGACTGGGAGAAAATCGCCGCGCTCGTGCTCAGTCCGGGCGTGCCGCTCACCCATCCGGCCCCGCATTGGACGGCGCAACTTGCGCATGCGGCGGGCGTCGAGGTCATCGGCGATATCGAGCTGTTCTGCCGCGAGCGCCGCTTGCAAGCACCGGACGCGGGCTTCATCGCCATCACCGGCACCAATGGAAAGTCCACCACCACCGCCCTGATCGCGCACATCCTGAAGACGGCCGAGATGGACGTTCAGCTCGGCGGCAATATCGGCACCGCGATCCTGTCGCTGGAGCCTCCCCGGTCCGGGCGCACCTATGTAATCGAATGCTCGTCCTATCAGATCGACCTCGCGCCGACGCTCGATCCGTCGGTCGGGGTCTGGATCAACCTGAGCGAGGACCATATCGATCGCCATGGCACCATCAGCAACTATGCCGCCGTGAAGGAACGGCTGGTGGCCGGGGTGCCGAACAGCGGAACGGTGGTGATCGGCGTCGATGATGAATGGTGCAAGGCGGCCGCCGATCGGATCGAAGCCGCCGGCAAGCAGGTGGTGCGCATTTCCGTGCGCCAGCCGCTCGACAACGGTGTTTACATCGACGGCGAGCAGATCATGGAGGCCGCGGGCGGGAAGGCGCATGGTCTCGCGCTGCTGAGCAAGATCAACTCGTTGCGCGGCATCCATAACGCTCAGAATGCGGCCTGTGCCGCAGCCGCGGCGCTCGCGATCGGTCTCGACGGGCGTGCAATCCAACGCGGGCTGTGGTCGTTTCCCGGACTGCCGCACCGTATGGAAGAGGTCGGACGCAAGGGCAACGTCCTGTTCGTCAACGACTCCAAGGCAACCAACGCCGACTCGACGGCCCAGGCGCTTGCCTGTTTTCACGACGTGTTCTGGATTCTCGGCGGCAAACCCAAGACCGGCGGCATCACCTCGCTCACGCACTTTTTTCCGCGGATCCGCAAGGCCTATCTGATCGGCGAGGCGGCCCCGCAATTCGCCACGACCCTGGCCGGGAATGTCGAGCATGAAATCGTCGGGACCCTCGACCGGGCCGTTGCAAGTGCGGCCGCTGATGCCGAGGCGAGCGGGCTTGGCGATGCGGTCGTGTTGTTGTCACCGGCGTGCGCATCATTCGATCAGTACGCGAATTTCGAAGTGCGCGGCGATACGTTCCGTACCCTGGTCAAAGCAATCCCTGATCTGCAGCCGCCGCAAACGGGTTGAGCCGAAATTGTTTGTTAAGTCTTTATGAACCAAATAGGCAGCTCGGGCACCCATATCGCAGGATCTGTCATGGCCTCGCGCTCGCATTACTCGCCGCTCGCGTCCTGGTGGCGCACCGTCGATCGTCTGATGCTCGCTGCCCTGCTCGCCGTGATGCTTGCCGGCATTGTGCTGTCGCTCGCCGCGAGTCCGCCGGTGGCGGCTCGGCTTGGGCTAGATCCGTTCTATTTCGTCAATCGTCACGTCATGTATCTGATCCCCGCGATCGCGGTGATGCTTGGTACCTCGCTGTTGCCACCGCGGCAGATCCGACGTGTTGCGCTGGTGGTATTTGCAATCAGTTTCGCCATGGTAATCTCGACGTTGTATTTCGGCGCCGAGATCAAAGGGGCACGACGGTGGATCATCATCCTCGGGGTGAACATCCAGCCCTCCGAGTTTCTCAAGCCCGCCTTCGTCATTCTGATCGCCTGGCTGTTTGCCGAATCCTCGCGCACGCATGACGTACCGGCGAACGCGCTCGCGCTTGCCTTGCTGCTCGGCACGATCGCTATCCTCGTGCTGCAGCCCGACTTCGGCCAGACCATGCTAACCGCGCTGGTCTGGGGCGCACTGTTCTTCATGGCTGGAATGCGGATGATCTGGGTGATCGGCCTGCTGGGGGCGGCAGGCTGCGGCTTGGCGGGTGCGATTCTGATCCTGCCGCATGTCGCGGGCCGCATCAGGCGCTTCATGGACCCGGCCTCGGGTGACACGTTTCAGGTCGACACAGCCGTGGAGTCGTTC
>JAFAXD010000645.1 GCA_019241285.1 Xanthobacteraceae bacterium
CTGATTTTCGAGGATCACCATGGCTGTTCCAAAAAAGAAAACCTCGCCCTCGCGGCGCGGCATGCGGCGTTCGCACCACGCCCTGACGAAACCTGCCTATGTCGAGGACAAGGATTCCGGCGAATTGCGCCGGCCGCACCACATCGACCTCAAGACCGGCATGTATCGGGGCCGGCAAATATTGAAGGCCAAGACCACGGAAACCTGACGGCAGCTTGGTGCGTTCCTCTTGTGCCGCGCCCGCCTGGGGCGCCCGAGGAACGCATGTTTCTGATCGGAATACCGCTGCTGGTGATCCCGTTCGCGATCTACAACATCGTGGAATTTCTGTTGCCTGGCGCCTCGCCCGGCGAATTCTGGGCCAAGACGCTCTTTGAATTGCCGATGATGTCTGGCGCATCGTGGTCGCTGACCGCCGGCGATCTGCTGCTGGCCTTGTCGATGTTGCTTTTGTTCGTCGAGCTCGTGAAGGCGACCCGCCTCACCGGACACTCGCTGCTCGACCACCTGCTCTCGACCCTGCTGTTCATTGGCATGCTGGTCGAGTTTCTGTTGGTCAAGCAGGCCGCCACGGCGACGTTCTTCCTGCTGCTGGTGATCTCGTTCGTCGACGCGATCGGCGGCTACACGGTCACGATGCGCGCCTCACAGCGCAACATCCTGGTGGACCAGGTCGACGCCGTTCACCGTGCGGTTTAGGGCTTCTTTTCGGTATCGGTCAGCTGGTCGATGCGTTTCTGCATGTCCTCCAGCCTGCGCTTCATATCATCGAGCTCACCGCCGCCGCCGGGGAGTTTCTCCCGCGCCTTGTCGGGCTCAGCGGCGGCCTGTCCTTCGCGGCGCGCGAACGGCACAAACATCGCAAACGCGCGCTCGAACATTTCCATGTTGCGGCGCACCTGGTCTTCCATCGCGCCGAAGCCCACGCCACCGAACGCCTGTGCCATCTGCTCGCGGAACTTGCCCTGCTCCTTCGTGAACGAGTCGATTGACGTTTCCAGAAAGCGCGGGACCAAAGTCTGCATGCTGTCGCCGTAGAACCGGATCAGCTGGCGCAAGAAGGTGATCGGCAAAAGGTTCTGGCCGCCTTCCTTGTTCTCCTGCTCGAAGATGATCTGGGTCAGGACGGAGCGCGTAATGTCTTCGCCGGTCTTGGCATCATAAACCGCGAAATCCTCACCTCTTTTGACCATGGCGGCGAGATCTTCCAGCGTCACGTAGGTGCTGGTGCCGGTATTGTAGAGCCTGCGGTTGGCGTATTTCTTGATGATGACGGGATTATCGGATTTGTTCATTGCGATCGTCACGACGTGCCGGCGGGCCCCGGCGCAATGGGCAATTTGATAAAATAAGCGCTTTCCCGCGCAGCGGCCACCTTTTTGTGCGCAGCATCGACCAATCTAGGTAAAAGCCCGCGATGGACAGCGGCCAGCCCGACGCGCTATCGAAGCCGCAGAATGATACGCGTGACCCCGCTCGGTCACCACAGGTGCGATGTTCCCCGGTTCCTCCGCGGCTCAAACAGGAGTTTCTCATGGCAGACGAAATTGTCATCGTTGGCGCGGCCCGCACGCCAGTCGGCTCGTTCAATGGCGCGTTCGCAAACTTGCCCGCCCATGAGCTGGGCCAGGTTGCAATCAAGGCCGCGCTGGAGCGGGCCGGCATCGAAGGCAAGCGCGTCTCCGAAGTTATCATGGGCCAGATTCTCTCGGCCGGCGAGGGCCAGAACCCGGCGCGCCAAGCCTCGATCGGCGCGGGAATTCCGGTGGAAAGCCCGGCTTGGGGCGTCAATCAGCTGTGCGGGTCCGGCCTGCGCAGTGTCGCACTCGGCTACCAGGCCATCCTCAATGGCGATTCCGACGTCGTGGTTGCGGGCGGGCAGGAGTCCATGAGCATGGCGCCGCATTGCGCACACCTGCGTGGTGGCGTGAAAATGGGCAACTTTGAGATGGTCGACACCATGATCAAGGACGGCTTGTGGGATGCCTTCAACGGCTATCACATGGGCAACACGGCCGAGAACGTTGCGCAGCGCTGGCAGATCACGCGTGCGCAGCAGGACGAGTTCGCCGTAGGTTCGCAGAACAAGGCCGAAGCCGCGCAGAAAGCCGGACGCTTCAAGGACGAAATCGTCCCCGTGACAATCAAGACCCGCAAGGGTGACGTCGTCGTCGCCGACGATGAGTACCCGCGCCACGGCGCTACCCTGGACGCAATGAGCAAGCTCCGTCCGGCCTTCGCCAAGGACGGCACGGTGACCGCGGGCAACGCGTCCGGCATCAACGACGGCGCCGCCGCGGTTGTGCTGATGAAAGCGAGCGAAGCCGCACGCGAGGGCAAAAAGGTATTGGCCCGCATCGTCTCCTGGGCTCACGCCGGTGTTGATCCGGCGATCATGGGCAGCGGTCCAATCCCGGCGTCGCGTGCCGCCCTCAAGAAGGCGGGCTGGAACATCCAAGACCTCGATCTGGTCGAAGCAAACGAGGCTTTCGCCGCCCAGGCTTGCGCGGTCAACAAGGACCTGGGCTGGGACACCGGCAAGGTCAACGTCAACGGCGGCGCCATCGCGCTCGGTCATCCGATCGGTGCGTCGGGCGCGCGGGTGCTGGTGACGCTGCTGCACGAGATGGAAAAGCGCAACGCTAAGAAGGGCCTTGCCACGCTGTGCATCGGCGGCGGCATGGGCATCGCCATGTGCCTGGAGCGCTGATCAGGATTTGGCACGGCAGCGCGTTGATCCGGGACAAACCTAAAGTCCCGGATCGGGCTTATTGTACGTACCGCACGAGACAGAAAGTAGGCCTGTCGCACTGAGCGGACCAGAGGGAGGAAATCATGGCACGCGTTGCATTGGTGACGGGTGGTACCCGCGGTATTGGCGCCTCGATCTGCAAGGCGTTGAAGGAGGCCGGCTATCAGGTCGCCGCCAACTACGCCGGGAATGAAACGGCGGCAGCCAAATTCAAGGGCGAGACCGGCATCCCGGTCTACAAGTGGGATGTCAGTTCATTCGACGCGTGTGCCGAAGGCGTGAAGGCGGTTGCGGCTGATCTCGGTCCCGTCGACGTCCTCGTCAACAACGCCGGGATCACCCGCGACGCGACGCTGCACCGTATGAAGCCGGAGCAGTGGACCGCGGTCATCAACACCAATCTCACTTCGCTCTTCAACATGTGCCGCCAAGTGATCGAAGGCATGCGCGAACGCAAGTTCGGTCGCATCATCAACGTCTCCTCGATCAACGGTCAGAAGGGCCAGATCGGGCAGACGAACTACTCGGCCGCCAAAGCGGGAGAGATCGGCTTCACCAAGGCGCTGGCGCAAGAGAATGCGCGGCTCGGCGTCACCGTTAACGCGATAGCGCCGGGCTACATCAACACCGAGATGGTGCAGGCCGTCCCGAAGGACGTGCTGGAGAAGATCATCGCGCAAATCCCGGTCGGCCGGCTGGGCGAACCCGACGACATCGCGCGCTGCGTAGTGTTCCTGGCGGCGGACAGTGCCGATTTCATCACCGGCTCGACGCTGACCGTGAACGGGGCCCAGTATTTGAGCTAGGGCTTCCAGAACTCGTCATTGCGAGGCGCGCAGCGCCGAAGCAATCCAGAGCCCATTGTTGTGGCCCTGGATTGCGTCGCTTCGCTCGCAATGACGAGCTATTCGGCGGGTGCCTTGATTAAACCCCAACGCATCGTGCTCTAACCCTGGGACATTGTTCGTTCCGGGCTCCAGTCCTTCGGAGCTAATTCAAATCCCTCCCACACGAACCCGGGGGCGACGGTGCAGCCGACCAGCGTCCAGTCACCAAGCGTGTCCGCGGACTGCCAGGCATGCGCCGGCACGATGGCCTGGGGGCGCTGACCCGCGTTGAGATCGGCCCCCAGTGTCACGATGCGTTCCTTCCCGTCCTCGACGATCGCGAGGCGCAGCGGTGCTCCTGCGTACCAGTGCCAGCCTTCGGCAGCGTCGACGCGATGCCAATGCGAGTGTTCGCCGTGCACCAGCAGGAAGTAGATCGCGGTCGAGGCGGGCCGCTTGCCGTCGACCAGTTGGGTGTCGCGAAAGGTCTGACAGAAATGGCCGCCTTCCGGGTGCGGTTGCAACTCAAGCAACTTGATGATGTCGGCCGCACTCAGCGCGGTGTCGGCGGGCATTGGCATCAGAACTTATTCTTGCGCGCACGCACCTCGGCAAACACCTCGGCCGGGGAATGGCCGGACAGGCCGACAGCCGCCGCGACTGCCGGCACGTCGGCGCGCAGGAAGACGTTCTCTTTCTTTTCCGCGCCAAGCAGGGACGGGACAGTCGATTTGTGGTTGGCGAGCAGTTTCGTGACTTCTTGCTCGCGGGCCGCGAGGTCTTTGTTGTTGGGCTCGATCGTCTTGGCGAAGCGGATGTTCGCGGCGGTGTATTCGTGACCGCAATAGACCTTGGTTGCATCCGGCAACGCGCGCAGTTTCAGCAGCGAGTTCCACATCATCTCCGGCGTACCCTCGATGACGCGCCCGCAGCCAATTGAAAACAGCGTGTCGCCGACGAATGCCAATTGCTCATCGGCGAACCAATAAGAGATGTGACCGGCTGTGTGACCGGGCGTTTCCAGAACGCGGCCTTTGATTGAGCCGACCTTGACCTCGTCTCCCTCGCCGATTTCGACGTCAACGGCAGGAATGCGTGCGGCTTCTGCGCGCGGCGCGATCACCCGGCAATGGTGGTGCTCTTTGAGTGCTTTGATCCCACCCGTGTGGTCGCCGTGGTGATGGGTCACCAGAATATCGGTCAGTCGCCAGCCCGTCTCCTTGAGGGCGGCTTCGACCGGCTCCGCCTCAGGTGCATCGATAGACGCAGTTGCTCCCGTCGCCGGGTCGTGCACGAGCACACCAAAGTTGTCCTGCAAGCAACGAAAGAGATGCGTCTGGGCCGGCATGATCACACTCCGTTACGATATGGTCGGTCGATAGACGTGAATGTAGCGATGCTTCTTCCAATGCTCTAGATCGCGTCTCCGATTGGACGTGCTCTAGAATTTTCTATTTGGGCATGTCCTTTTTCGGCCTGCCTACGCCTGCCGAAGCATCGAGCCAAATGTTAGCCCTGCGACGGCTTCGCGCAGGCAGGAAAACCGGTATCCACTTTTCCGGGACATGCGCTAGCTTGCCGCCGTCATGTCGTCGCTCGATGTCATCGACCTGCGCAATTTCTACGGCCACCGGCTCGGGACCGTGGCGCGGCGCTTTATTGGTCGCGCAATCCGGGCGGTGTGGACCGACACGAGCGGCCAACGGGTTCTGGGTGTCGGATACACGACCCCTTACCTAGGCCTGTTTCGCGAGGAGGCCGAACGCTGCCTCGCCTTCATGCCCGCCACACAGGGCGTGCTGAAATGGCCGACCGCGCGGCCTAGTCTTGCGAGTCTTGTCGATCCCGCGGAAATGCCGCTGCCGGATGCCTCGGTCGATCGCGTATTGCTGGTGCATGGGTTGGAGATGTCGGAAGACGCCGCAGCCTTGCTGCGTGAGGTCTGGCGCGTGCTCAACGCCGGCGGAAGGCTGCTTGTGGTGGTGCCGAACCGGCGCGGCTTATGGGCTCGCATGGATACGACGCCATTCGGACAGGGGCGGCCATACTCACGCACGCAGATCACCGGGCTGTTGCGCGACACCTGGTTCACCCCCATGAGCTGGGGCGAGGCGCTCTACGTGCCGCCCGTGTCGCGTGCCTGGTTCCTGCGTTCCGCTGTGGCGTGGGAACGCGCCGGCGCGACGATTTCGGCGCCGTTCAACGGCGTGCATCTCGTTGAGGCAAGCAAGCAGGTCTACCGGGTGATTCCGGCGCGGCGCGCACGGCGCAAATTGGTGCCGGCGCTCAACCCCGGGCTCGTGCCCGCGCCGGGTATACCGGCGCGCGGGTAGGTTGTTCTCTGCCTATTCGCCGGGCGGTGCTTCGTCGCCACCGTCGTGCCCGCTCATCTCAGGCATGGGCGACAGGTCGTTGCGCGGGCCACGATGGCGCCGGCGTCGGCGATGGAGCGGGAAACGATCAGCGCCGCCCTGGCGCTCCTGGTTGTCGTAGCCGCCGCCGTTTCCTTGCTGAGGGTGCTGCTGCTGTCCGTAGGGAGGTTGGCCGCCGCCCTGCTGCCCGCCACCTGTGATGAAGGACGGCAGGCGGTCAATGTTGCCGTCGTCATTGGGCGGGCCACCCTGCGGCTGCGGCCGGTTCTGCTGTTCGCGCGGGGGATAGAACTGGGCATCGCGCGGCAGATAAGGTTGCGGGTCGCGCGGGCCGTAAGCCGGTTGCTGATGATCGCCGAAATGTGGCGCGCCGTCGTCATCCCCCTCGTCGAAGGATTCGTCGCCACCGCGCATCTCAGGTCCACCGCCTTCCGGTCGGTTGCCCTGGTAGTAGGGATTGCTTTGCCGGAACTGCTCCTGCGCTGCGGCAATCAAACGCAGATAGTGCTCGGCATGCTGACTGTAGTTTTCGGACGCGATCGGATCGCCGGAAGCCTGCGCATCGCGAGCGAGCTGCTGATATTTTTCGGCGATGTGCGATGCCGTTCCACGGATCTTCACGTCAGGGCCGTTGGACTCATAGACCCGTGTCAGCGGGTTGTGGCCCTTGTTGCGACTACGCCCGCGCATGCGCTTGTTCTGACCGTTTCTCATGGCTTCCGTTCGCCACTCCTCGAAGTGCAGCGGTCGCGCACGACCGTTGCTGATTGAAACACCTGCGCTTGCGCGCGACGCACAACAGCCCTCACCTCCCTGCTACGCGCAAGGAAGGACGCTAGGCCCTCGCTTAACGAGCCCCCAATTCCGCAGCGCTAATTCAATAAGCCCACACACCGCGGTCTTACCGCGCCGCTCCACCTTTTCATCACGCGCCCCGCACGTCCTGCGACGGCGTCCGGCGCTCAGCCGATGAAGTATCTCGACCTGTGTTCAGTGAACTGCGTGCCTTGTCTCTCTGGGATGCGGGATGTCGCGTCCTCCGCGCCACCTGCCTCGCTGAGCCATGCTCCGGGCCGCTTGTGGGGCGCACCGATCCTCGGTCGATTCCGTGTCTGGAACGTAATGGCTCCCGGCTAATATTCCAAGAGATTTTTTGGATGGCCCTAATGTCCTACCGCATAGGTTGCCGAAAAGCCACAAGGGTGCGGGGAATACCCGCCAGGTCCATTTGTGGTTGCTCGGTGGCCAATCCAGCTGCTGACAACAACCCCGCAACCGGGCCGGCTTGGCCAATCCCGAGTTCGAGAACCAGTGTGCCGCCGGGCCGCAGCACGCGGGTCGCATCCGCGGCGATGGCGCGATAGGCGTTCAATCCATCCGGTCCGCCGTCCAGCGCCTGACGAGGCTCGCGCTGGACCTCAGGGGCGAGGTCGGCAAGCGCCTGGGTCGTGACATAAGGCGGGTTCGAGACAATCAGATCAAAGTCTCCTCCCAGCATGTCGGCGAAGCTGCCGCGCACGAACAGCGCCCGACCGGTTAGCCGCAGCGCGCGTGCATTCTGGCGCGCGATCTCGAGCGCCGGATGGCTGATGTCGGTCCCAATGCCGCGCGCCGTTGCCAATTCGGAGAGCAGCGCAAGCAGGAGACAACCGGACCCGGTGCCGAGGTCTGCAATGCGCAGCGGCGCGTGGCGCAGGCCTTGCGCATCGAGAGCGCGCAACGCGGCCTCGACGATCGTTTCCGAATCGGGACGCGGCACCAGCGTGGCTGGCCCAACCTGAAAGCGAAGCCCCCAGAATTCCTTGTGACCAACAATGAGGGCGATACTCTCTCGCGCCAATCGGCGCTGGCCGAGCGCCGCGATCGCCTCGGCCTCACCCGCCGTGATACTGCGGTCGCCCGCGACAACGAGGCCGGTGTGATCGAGGCCGAGGGCGAAGCCGACCAGGATGCGCGCATCGACCTCGGGAGCGTCGAGGCCGGCATCGCGGAACGCTGCGGCCAATGCGCGTCGCGCGCCAGCAACCGATGTGCTCTTCTCAAGCACGGGTGCCTGCATCAGCGGCCGCTCTCCTCGGCTGCGAGCAGGGCGGCCTGATGTTCCGTAATCAGCGCGTCGATGATCTCATCGAGCGCCTCGCCCTCCATCACCTGCGGCAGCTTGTAGAGTGTCAGGTTAATGCGATGGTCGGTGACCCGGCCTTGCGGAAAGTTGTAAGTGCGAATGCGCTCGGACCGGTCGCCGGAGCCGACCTGTCCGCGTCGTTCGGCAGCGCGCGCCGCGTCCTGGCGCTGCCGCTCGGCGTCGTAGAGCTTGGCGCGCAGCAGCGCCATGGCCTTGGCGCGGTTGCGGTGCTGCGAGCGTTCCTCCTGCATCACCACGACGATGCCGCTCGGGATATGGGTGATGCGCACAGCGGATTCGGTCTTGTTGACGTGCTGGCCGCCGGCGCCGCCGGAACGCATCGTGTCGATGCGCAGGTCGGAATCATTGATCGCGACATCGACGTCTTCGACCTCTGGCAATACCGCGACCGTCGCCGCCGAGGTGTGGATACGGCCGGAAGCTTCGGTATCTGGCACGCGCTGAACGCGGTGCACGCCTGATTCAAACTTGAGTTTGGCAAAAGCCCCACGTCCGCGAATCTCGGCGATGACTTCCTTGAAGCCGCCGGCGGTTCCTTCGCTTGCCGAGATGATCTCGGATTTCCAACCGTGTTGGTTGGCGTAGCGCTCATACATGCGAAAGAGATCGCCGGCGAAGATGGCGGCCTCGTCGCCGCCGGTCCCGCCGCGGATTTCGAGCATGACGTTGCGCTCATCCATCGCGTCCTTCGGCAGAAGCGCGGTGCGGATTTCCTGCTCGAGGGCCAGGCGCTTGGCTTCCAGCACCGGTATCTCGGCGGTCGCGATGGCGCGCATCTCGGGTTCAGTCGCAGCATCTGCGATCATGCTGTCGAGGTCGGCCAGCTCGGCGGCAACCCCGCGATAAGCCTTCACACGCTCGGCCACCGGGCTGAGCTCGGCGAACTCGCGCGAGAGTTTTACATAGACCTCCGGCGCGAGTGATTGGGAGAGCTCGGCCTCTATCGCGGCATGGCGCGCCAGAACGGTATTGAGCTTGGCCTCAGGCAACATGGGTTAAGTCTTCTTGTTGTCGCCCGCCTACCTAGAAGGCGGAAGCGCTCGCTACAAGGCGAGGAGCATTACAGCGCCAGCCCTTCGGCCTCGGCGAACTGGGTGAGGCGTTCGCGAATCGACGCCCCGGGAACTGGCTTCTCCACCAATGGGTAGAGCATGTCGGCGGCTTTGCGCGCGTTGGTCTCGAGCAACAACGCTTTCACCGGACCGATCGCGGAGGGTGAGAGCGACAGCGACCGGTAGCCCAGGGCCACCAGGGCCAGCGCGCCGATCGGCTTGGATGCGAGTTCTCCGCACAGGGTCACCGGCTTGCCGTAGGCGCGCCCTTTGTCGACGATCGCTTTGAGCGCGGCGAGCACCGGCCGGGACAATGGATCAAATCGGTCGGCAACCCGCGCGTTGCCGCGATCGATCGCGTAGAGGAATTGCACCAGATCGTTGGAGCCGACCGAGAGGAAATCCACGCGCTCCAGCAACTCGTCGAGCTGATAGAGCAGCGCCGGTACTTCCACCATGGTGCCGATCTCGACGCGATCAGGAAGTCTGTGCCCGTGGCGGCGCAGATGCGTGAGCTCGCGCTCGACCAGTATCTTTCCTTCGTCGAATTCATGAACTGCGGCCACCATGGGAAACATCAGCTTGAGCTCGCGGCCGGCGGCCGCACGCAGCAGGGCGCGCACCTGGCTGCGCAGCAAGCCGGGCCGGTCCAGTCCAAGGCGGATGGCGCGCCAACCCAGTGCCGGGTTTTCCTCGGCAACATTGCGCATGTAGGGGAGGATCTTGTCGCCGCCGATGTCCAGCGTGCGAAATACAACGGGTCGGCCGCCGGCGGCGTCAAGAACCGAGCGATAGAGCGCTTGCTGTTCGCTCACCCGCGGCATTGACGAGGCGACCATGAACTGCAGCTCGGTACGGAACAGCCCGATGCCCGCGGCGCCGGTCTCGGCGATGTGCGGAAGATCAACGACAAGGCCCGCGTTGAGCATCAGCGTGACGGTCTCGCCATCCTTGGTCACGCACGGGCGCTCACGCAGCGCCAGGTATTGCTGCTGCCGGCGGGCGCGCAAGCGGACGCGCTCCACGTAGGCCGCTTCCATGTCCTCGGACGGCCGTAGGTGGATCTCGCCGGTGATGCCGTCGACGATGACGGCATCTTCTGGATCGACGACACCGGTGGCGTTGGCGATCTCGCCAACGGCGGCGATTCCGAGTGCGCGCGCCACGATGGCGACGTGCGAATTCGGGCCACCCTCTTCCAACACAAGGCCACGCAGCTTCTTGCGGTCGTAGTCGAGCAGCGCGGCAGGACCCATGGAGCGCGCCACGATAATGGCGTTGTCGGGCAGGCTTTCCCGCGCCGGCGCGTGTTCCTGCCCCATCAGCTGGCGCATCAGCCGGTGCGCAAGGTCTTCCAGATCATGCAGCCGTTCGCGCAGATATGGATCGGTCTGGCGCAGCATGCGGGCGCGCGTGTCGGACTGGACGCGCTCGACCGCGGCTTCCGCAGTGAGACCGGTCAGCACCGCCTCTTCGAGCCGGTGGGTCCAGCCGCGGTCGTAGGCAAACATCCGGTAGGCTTCGAGCACTTCGCGGTGTTCGCCGCCCTCGGCGACCTCGCCGCGTTCCAGCATGGCGTCGAGATCGGCGCGCAGCTTGGCCAGGGCCGCATCGAGCCGCGCGCGTTCCTTGGGAACGTCGTCGGCGATCACGTTGGTGACGACGACGCGCGGCTCGTGCAGCACCACGTGCCCGAGCGCGATCCCGTCGTTGAGGGTGATGCCCTTGAGATGCAGCGGCCGTCGCGCGGCCGGCTCGGCGCCTGGAGGGGCGAGCGCCGACAACTCGCCCGACGCGATCATTTCCGCCAACACCATGGCGGTCGTCTGCAGCGCTTCGACTTCTTCTTCCGAGTAGGTGCGACGGGCGCGATTCTGCACGACCAGCACGCCCAGCGTATTGCCGGCGCGAAGCACCGGGACGCCGAGGAAGGAGTGGTAGATCTCCTCGCCCGTCTCCGGGCGGTAGGAGAACGCCGGGTGCGTGTGCGCCTCGGAGAGATTGACCGCGCTCGCCTCGCTGGCGACCAAGCCGACGAGACCTTCGTCGGTGCGTAGCACGGTCTGGTGCACGGCTTCCCGCTTGAGGCCCTCCGTTGCGTAAAGCTCGAGGGTGCCGTCGACGCGGAGCACATAGACGGAGCAGACCTCAGCCACCATGTTGGCTGCGATCAACACCACTACCTTGTCGAGGCGTTCCTGCGCGCTAACCGGCTCCGCCATCACCTCGCGAAGCCGGCGCAACAACACGCGCGGACCGCCGAGTGCGCCTCGC
>JAFAXD010000116.1 GCA_019241285.1 Xanthobacteraceae bacterium
AACAACGCGTCCAGCCGCTTGACCGCCTCCAGTGCGATCGGGGAGACCGGTTTGCTCTTCTTGCCTTCCCGAGCATTTTTCTCAATATCAGCCAGTTCGAAGAAGCCTCGCCGTGCATGGGCAAAGCAATACGCCGGCGTAATCGGCAGCGTCTTCTTCTGCGGATCGAACAGCGGCTCGAAGCCGTTGTAGCAATCGGCTTGCAGGATGCCGGCGAAGACCGCCAGATGCTTCTGGGGATGCTCGCCTCGTCGGTCGCTCGATGCGTAATAGACCGCAGCCGGCGGCGCAGGCCCGGCGAAGGGTCGGTCATCCCGCACATATGTCCAGATCCGCCCAGTCGTGCATTTGCCCTTAGCCAGGATACGGATGGTGGTGTCGTCGCCATGTAGGCGCTCGGCCGCAAGCACATGACGCTCGATCAAGTGGAAGAGCGGCATGACGGCAAAGGTCCCGTGGCCGATCTGGTCAGCCAGTGTTGATAACGGCAAATCGATCCTCTCGGCCTTAAAGCGCACGCTCTGGCGGTTGAGCGGGATATGCATGCCGAACTTGTCGAACAGGATCGTCGCCAACAATTGTGGACCGATGAAGCCACGCGGTGTTGCATGGAACGGCGCCGGCGGCTGGCTGATCTTCTCGCAATCCCGGCAGGTGAACTTCTCGCGTACCGTCTCGATGACCTTGAAGCGGCGCGGGATCTCTTCCAGGGTCTTGGTCACATCCTCGCCGACCTTCGCCAATCGCGATCCACCGCAGCAGGCGCAGGTCGTTG
Organism: Xanthobacteraceae bacterium; assembly: GCA_019241285.1. Lineage (GTDB taxonomy): Bacteria > Pseudomonadota > Alphaproteobacteria > Rhizobiales > Xanthobacteraceae > JAFAXD01. The sequence goes on from JAFAXD010000116.1 coordinate 776, forward strand.
GAGCTTCAACGACGACGCGCTCGTGTTCGATATCGTCGGGCCAAGGCTTGCGCACCGGCCGCTTACGCGTGAAGGAACGGACATTCTGTGTCTTCGCTGCCGCCGCCTGTGCAGCGAGCTCATCCTCGCTCGCCGTGGTGATGAGTTCCTCGAGCTCCAACTCCAACTGCTCAAGCAGCCGCGCCGAGCGCTCGGATCGCTGCCCGTGTAGTTCGCGTTTGAGCTTCTCAATTCGCAGCTCAAGGTGCGCGATCAACGCCTCATTGTCCGACAGTTCCGCCAGCGCACTGGCCGCCACCGCCTCGGCATGCAGCCGGGCCTCGCGCTCGGCTTGCAGCGCTGCCAGCGCACTAACAAGATCCGACGGAAGGTCGTCCGGCTTCGATATCATGAAGCCATTGAATCAGATCAAGCAGCAGATTCAACCAAAAACGGTTATCCGACCCGCGTCGGACGCTGGGGTTCTTGCGGGTTGCGCCAATCGATTCCGGACAACAGATAGCTCATCTGCGCCAGCGAGATTGTCACAGCTTCACCCGCAACGGATGGCCAGACGAACCTTCCTCTCTCAAGTCTCTTGGTGAACAGGCATGCCCCCTGGCCATCGTGCCAGATCACCTTCACAAGATCGCTGCGGCGACCCCGAAAGACGAACAGGTGACCGCTGAGCGGGTCCTTGCGCAGCACCTCCTGCACTTGAAGTGCCAACGATGGAAAGCCTCGGCGCATATCCGTGTGGCCTGTCGCTAGCCACACTCGCGCGCCCGTCGGAACCGGGATCATCGGCGCACCAAAGCATCGAGAACACGACGCAGCGCATCTCCATCAACGTCGCCATCGACCAGGATGCGGGGTCCGGTACCAAGATCAATCTCGATGATGCCTTGGCTCTTCCGTCGACGCCCCGATGTCGTCGCCAATGGGGCTTCGGCTACCTCCCGCGGCGGCTCAGACAACCCAATCTCGACCGGCACGAACGGCGCTATACCCGCTTCAGCGTGCTTGCAAAGCTCCTTGCGCCACCTGAACAGCTGGCTGACATGAAGGCCAGCCACGCGAGCCACCTCGGAAACACTGGCTCCGGGCTCGAGCGATGCCGCAACGAGCCGTTCCTTCTCGTCCTGCGACCAGCGGCGCCGCCGTTCGACCGATGTGATTACCTCCGCCCTCGAAATCGTCATAGCGCTTCTCCTAGGATTACCCCTAGGACCTGCAGCGATCCCGTTCGTCAAACAAGGCGGCCTTCAATGGAGCGATACTATCCGCCATGCAAACAATGCTCTGCAACCCACCACGGTGGGAGCGGCACGCCCGCAGCTACGGCTCGACAGAGCGCCAGGCGAGCCGCCTCGTTTACCGGAAACTCCTTAGCAGCGTCCTTCAGCGCG
>JAFAXD010000405.1 GCA_019241285.1 Xanthobacteraceae bacterium
TCGAACGCGACGTCGGTCGACTGGCCGGCGCGATAATCCTCGCAGCTCGCATGAATGCGCAGCGGATCGGTGAACGAGGCACGGTAGTGCGCGATGGCATGTGCATCAAAGGCGTTGGCGTTGCCGGCGAGCCATTTCTCCGTCAGCAGATCGAAGTATTCGTTGGCGGCCTTGCCGAGGAGAAGCTCGGGCAACGGCGCGGGTTGCGCCAGGAAGGTCCAGTGCCACGCGCGCATGGCGAGCTTGGCGTTCATGGCGTCCCACATGACGACCGTCGGCACGATGTCGAGGGTTGCGAGGCGGTTCAGTCGCTCCGGGTGATCGAGCGCGAGCCGATAGGCGACGCGGCCGCCGCGGTCGTGTCCGGCAAGATTGAAATGCACATGGCCGAGCGTTTCCATCACTTCAATCATCACCGCCGCCATGGCGCGCTTGGTGTAGGGCGCGTGATCGGGTTTCGCGTCAGGCACAGCGGACCAGCCGTAGCCGGGGAGGTCGGGGATAATCAGCGTGAAGTGGCGCGCCAGTTCGGGCGCCACCTGATGCCACATCACATTGGTTTGCGGATATCCGTGCAGGCACAGCAGCGGCGGGCCGCTGCCGCCGCTGCGGGCGAAGATCTTGCCGACCGACGTGTCGATCCAATGCGACGCGAAACCAGGGAACAGGTCGGCGAGATCGGCCATCAACTGGGTTCTCCGGCAATCTAAGGGCGCCACGCCGGAACGATGTCCGTCCGTGCGAAATCGTCGCCCTTGAACAACAGGGGCAGATTACGCGCCTTTGCCAACGCGTACGAGAAGCAGTCACCGAGATTGAGTCGAGCCCGATGGCGTCCTTTGCCGAACCGTTCAAATGCATCTACCGCGATTTGCGCAAGCGCCGGATCGACTGCCACCAGTTCAACCGACAACGTCTGTAAAAGCTCATCGACGCGCGCTCGCGCTAAACGACGACTTCGGCCGGTGAGCGTCATGACGGTTTCGACGTATGTGACGGTCGAGCATAGAGCCCGCTCTTCGGCGTCGAAAATATCAACAAAGGCATCCAGCTCGGGCTCTCGCATCACGATTGCGAACAGAGCTGACGCATCCACAACGATCACTCCGGCACCCCGTCCTCATTGTAACCAATGATTTCGTCGGGTGTCCGAGGATCGTCAATCGGGAGAGAATCGAAGTAATCGAGTAGTCTCGAAAGCTTCTCTCGGTCAACTCTTCCTTTCCGCGGAGGCAGGCGGGCAAGGCGCTCCTCAACCGCCCGCTCGACGGCAGTCGTGATTGTTTCGCCCGTACGCTTCGCCAATCGCCGGATTTTCTTCTCGGCGGAAGGATTTTTGATGATTACGCCCATGCGCCTCTCGGTATATACGTCTTGCGGGAAAATATATACCGAAGGAGCCTTTGCGTCACCCTAGTGGCTTCTCTCTCGCGATCGCTTGATAGCCGATGTCGCGGCGGCAGAAACCATCGGGCCAGCGGATCCGGTCGATCGCCGCGTAGGCGCGATCGCGCGCTTGGCTTACGGTCTTGCCCAGCGCAGAGACGTTGAGCACGCGTCCGCCGTTGGCGACGATGTGGCCGCGCTCGTCCTTGGTGCCGGCGTGGAAGATCTCGACCTCGTCGATCTTCTCCGCCTCGTTCAATCCGGCAATCACCGATCCCTTCTCATAATGACCGGGATAGCCGTGCGCCGCCATCACCACCGTCAACGCGACTTCGGGCGACCAGCGCAGGTCGAAATTCTTGAGCAGACCATCGCGCGCCGCCATCAGGGCCGGCACCAGATCGGAGACGAGACGCAGCATCAGCACCTGACACTCAGGATCACCAAAGCGCACATTGTATTCGATCAGCTTCGGCCCGTCCGGCGTGATCATGAGTCCGGCATAGAGCACACCTTTATAGGGCGCGCCCATGCCGCGCATGGCGCGAACGGTCGGCAGCACGATCTCGTCGAGCGCGCGCCGCGACATCTGCGGTGTCATCACCGGAGCTGGCGAGTAGGCGCCCATCCCGCCGGTGTTCGGGCCCTTGTCGCCGTCGAACGCGCGCTTGTGATCCTGGGCGGTGGCAAGCGGGAGCGCAGTCTCGCCGTCGCATAGGACGAAGAAGCTTGCTTCCTCGCCGACGAGGAACTCCTCGATCACCAGCTCGGCGCCGGCGTCGCCCAGGCCGCCTCCGAGGATCATCTCGATCGCGCTCTCGGCCTCCGCGACCGTCTGCGCCACCACCACGCCCTTGCCGGCGGCAAGGCCGTCGGCCTTGATCACGATCGGCGCGCCGTGGGCGCGCACGTAGGCCTTCGCGGGCGCGACTGCGGTGAAGCGCTCGTAGGCGGCGGTTGGAATATCGTGCGCACGGCACAGGTCCTTGGTGAAGCCTTTGGATCCTTCAAGCCGCGCCGCTGCCTTGGTCGGCCCGAATGCCTTGATGCCGGCGCTTTCGAGACCATCGACAAGGCCGGCAGCAAGTGGTGCCTCCGGACCAACGACCACGAAGTCGATCGCCCGCGCTTTGCAGAACGCGATCACGGCCGCGTGGTCGGCCGGATCGAGCGCGACGCACTGCGCCTCACGGGCGATGCCCGCGTTGCCCGGTGCGCAGTAGAGCTGGTCCACGAGCGGGCTCGCGGCGATTTTCCAGGCCAGCGCGTGCTCGCGTCCGCCCGAGCCGATGATGAGAATATTCATGCGCGACGCCTATAGCGCCCTTTGCGTCGGCGCTCCAATGTCGTGTCCCGGGCGCGGTGCAGCACGCAGTGATGCACCGCAGACCGGGACCGTCCCAAGCGCTGGTGGTCGTTACGATCCCGGGTCGGCGCCCGGGATACGTTTCTCTACGCCGCTGCCATTGCCTTGCGGTGTTCCTCCAGCACCTCCGGGACTTGTGCCGGGGGTACGCGGCCGAGCCCGCAGTAGGCGGCGAGGCCAAAGTCGGGCAGGTAGCGGCGGGCGGTTGCCACCCGTTCGGGGAAGCGCTCCATGTTGTGGATGACGCCGAGATAGATGCGCGTCGAGCCCGGCCGCAGCTTCGCCAACGGCGCAAGGAACGCGTCATCGCTGCGATCGAGCACCGGGATGTGCAGCCAGTCCACGCGCCGCGGCGCCGTTTCGATCAAGGCATTGGCAAGGTCGACCGCTGCGCCGAGGTCCGGCGGGCTGAAGCGGGGCCAGCCGCCGAGCGTACCGAAGCAGAGATGATAGCCGAGCGCGACGTGCTCCGGGATTGCTCCGGAAAGGCGCTTGAACTGCCGCGTGTTGCGCTCGATTGCGCCCTCGCGGGGGAACTGCGGAATATTGCCGTAGACGTCGCCGACTTCGCTGGCGCAGTCCCACTGGATCGCCAGATCCTGGTGCGGGATTTTCTCGACGATCTTCGCCACCTCCGCCGCAAGCGCGGCTTCGTAGCCGGGCTTGATCTTGTCGAGATCGGCCACGTTGGGAAAAATCCGCGGCGGCAGCACGCTGTTGACCGACGGCAGCGACACCTGGAAGCGCAGGTGCGCCGGCAATCGGCCTTTCTCGCGCAATGAGTTGAACACGAAGTACGAGTTGATCGCATCGCGCGCGTAGCCCAGCCGCCAGCCAGGATCGCCGAACCGTACTTGCTCCACGCTGTCCTTCACCCGGAAAAGCCAGCTGTCGCTGGCGTCGCGCGGCGCTTGCCGTTCGACCCCATCATCGGGCTTCGGCCGGCGCACGATCTCAAGCTCGGGATGCGCAGCCAGCACTTGATAGTGCACGCGGCTGATCCAGTGCTTGCGCGGGCCGACCTCGCCGTCCGGCATGGTGTCCATGAACCGTCCCAGCGGCGCGCCGAAGGTCTCGAACACCTCCTGCACGGTGTCGAGGGGTATGCTGCCAACCAGCAGCAGCTTGTCGCTCATTCCATTATCCTCCCTGCGCCGTCCTGTGGCGCTCTATCTAGACACCGGTGCGAAACGGCTTTTCCTCCAGCAGCACAATGGCGACGAAGGCGACCGTCAGACTGATCGCGGCTGCGGCGAAGATCAGTTGGAAGCCGGAAAGATCGACATGGCTCGCGGTGCTTGCTGCACCCTGTGTTGCGGCTGCGTTCACCAACGCGCCGAACACGGCGACCAGCACTGTTGCATAAAGGCTACGGGTGAAAGTCATCGTGCCGATCGCGGTTCCGAACTGATGCAGTGCGACGGTGTTCTGCAACGACGTGGTCGACAGCGGCGCAATCGGGCCAAATCCCGTCCCCAGTACCGCGATCAACAACTCGAATTTCCAGGTGGCCAGACCTTCCACCTCAACGGCAAGTGTCGCCACGGACACGATCGCCAGCGCGAGCCCGATGAGCGGGACGATCTTATAGCGCCGGTGTCGCACAAGGAGTTGGGCTGAAAATCCGGCGCTGGCATTGAGCGTCGCCATCAGCACCATCAGGCTCAATCCCGCCGCCGTGGCCGACATGCCAAGCACCCATTGCAGGTAGATCGGCAGAAAAATATTGAGCCCGATGATCCCGCCCCACCCAAAACTGTTGGCCGCGATCGCACAACACGCGATCGGATCTTTCAGGATGGCGATCGGAATGAGCGGTTCCGGAGCTGTCATCAGCCGGATCACGAACAGCGCACCCGAGAGTGCTGAGAATCCCAGCAATCCGAGAATTGCCGGCGATGTCCACGGGTAGCGCACGCCGCCGGACGTTATCGCCAGCATGAAGCCGACGGTGGCCGTGACGATCAGCACTGCGCCGAGGACGTCGAGCCGGTGCGGCCGATCATAACGCGGCAGCCGGCGCAGCACCGATGTGGTGAACAAGAACGCCGTCACGCCGAGCGGAATGTTGAACCAGAAGATCGCCGTCCAATGCAGGTGGTCGGACAGAAAGCCGCCCAGTGCTGGTCCGCAGGCACCCGCCGTGGTGTAGACGATGGAGTAGTACGCATAGTAGCGGGCGCGTTCCTTCGGCGCGGCGACGTCGCCGAGCACCACCATGCCGGTCGAGGTCAGTCCGCCGCCGCCGATTCCGTGGATGATCCGGCCGAGGATAAGCACCGCCATGCTCGGCGCCAATGCGCACGTCAGCGATCCCGCCAGATACGCGCTCAGGGCGATCATGGTGGTGAAGCGCCGGCCGCGGATGTCGCTGATCTTGCCGTAGAGCGGGGTCGAAGCGGTGGCGGCAATCAGATAAGTCGTAATCAGCCAGGGCAGGTCGCTGATATGGCCGAGGTCGCGGCCGATGGCCGGCAGGGCGGTGGCCAGGATCGTCGAGTCGAGCGACCCCATGAACACCGGCAGCATCATGGCGAGGATGATCAGCCGGGCGTCCCGGTGCGACAGGGTCTTTTGCGCGTAGAGATCGGTGGAGGCAGGCCGGGTCGCGGCGTCCATGCGCGAACGTCTCGAGCGAGTGGGACGGGCGTCCTAGCACGGCCTCCGGTGGCCGGGCAGGGGCGCTGCCTTCATTTGAGGCATGCCTGCTGCGCAAGATGGCACATGGCGCCGCGCGCGTAGCCCCCCACAAGCCGGGGCTAAGGGTCTCGATCTTGTCGAATTGCTGTTGCAGGTCTCCTCGGGTAAAGGCGAGTTACGCTGTGTACAGCCGATTGAACGCGAGGTCGTCGCCTGATGCTCGAGCTCCTCGACAGCCCACCGATCGCAATGTCGGAATCGGTCGGGCCCGCCCGCAAGACTGGGCACCTCAAAGGCCGCGTGCTGGTCACGGGCGGTAACGGGTTCATCGGGCAGCATCTGGTCGCGGCCCTGGCCGCGCGGGTTGAAGCGGTGCGTGTTCTCGATCCCTCTATCCCGGCGCATGTGCTCCCCGGGATCGAACATGTTCAGGGATCGGTGCTTGATCATGCGACGGTTTTGCGCGCGCTGGACGGCATCACCTGCGTTTATCACCTGGCCGCGCTGGCAAATCTGTGGACGGCGCACCGGGCGGATTTTGATCGGGTCAATCACGGCGGCACCGAGGTCATGCTCGCCGCCGCGCGCGAGAAAGGCGTTGCACGCTTCGTGCATTGTTCGAGCGAGGTCGTGTTGATGCCGCGGTCCCGCCGCGGTGACGCGTGCGATGAAACAAGCGTCCTCACGCTGGGCGATATGGCGGGGTCCTATAGCCGTTCCAAATATCGCGCCGAGCAGGCGGCGAATGCTGCCGCGGCTGCCGGCCAGCAGGTGGTGATCGTCAATCCGACCCTGCCGATCGGGGCTGGCGACTACAACTTCACGCCGCCGACTGCGATGCTGGCGCACTATTTGTCCGGTTCGCGCGTCTATCTTGATTGTACGCTCAATCTTGTTGATGCGCGCGATCTCGCGCTGGGAATGATCCTCGCCGCCGACCGCGGCCGTTCCGGCGAGCGCTATTTGCTCGGCGGGGAGAATGTGTCGCTGCGTGATTTGCTGACGATGCTCGACGGTCTCGCTCAGCGCAAGCTGAGGCGGGTGCGGGTGCCGCATTTGCTGGCGCTCACGACCGGCCATGTCTGCGAGTGGCTCGCGGATGCGATCACCAGGCGGACGCCGATCGCCACCGCCGAAGGGGTTCGCTTGGCATTGCGCTCGGCCCCGCTCGACTGCGGCAAGGCCATGCGTGAGCTCGGCTATCGGCCGCGCCCCATTGCGGATGCGCTCAGCGCCACGGTGCGATGGATCCTGAGCGATCCACAACACCGCGCTGCGGCGAGGCTCGCTGCCGCGCCGGTCGGTCCGTAGTCGCGATCAACAAACACTCACCAAACATACCGCGCACGGGCGGTTCCAGCGTAGGTCTGCGTGCCGGAGCCGAACTCGCCGTCGAACTTGCCCATCAGGGCCCAGCCCGAAGCCATGCGCAGCTCGGCGCCGGCGGTGACCACGCCGAGATCGGCCGCAGGTTTCGCGCCGTTGACGATGAAGGCCGCGATCGGCGAGACCCCGAGGAATGTGGCGCTCGCCTGTGGGGTGTTCTGCCAATCGTGTGCCCAGGCGGCGCGGCCGAACAGGCTCACGACCGAATTGCCCTGAAGCAGGTAAAGCGTGTTCACCCAGCTGCCGAGTTCGCCGCGCTCCACGTTGCCGGTGCGCGACGCGTAGGAGAGCGCGAACTGATTGGAGCCGGAGCCCGAGGCCTCGCTGTAGTTCGGCGTTGAGAAGCTCTGGGCCTGGAACGCCGCATAGGGGGTGACATTGACCGTGCCCCAGGCGAAGCGATAGCCGCCCTCGACGCGTCCGCCCCAGCTCTCCGCGTTGAAGTTGGCGTTGAGCGTGTCGATCGCCGGCAGGGTGAGATTGCGGGTGGTGGAGGCCCAGTAGTTGGCGAACGCCGCGGCGGCGGAGACATACCAGGCGCCGAACCGCTGCGAGCCGTAGAGCCCGGCCTGGAATGCATCCGAGTGCCCGCTGCCCAGCCCTTGTGCCAAGCCCCACGAGGTGCCGCCGCCGGCGAGCGCCACCCCGATCATCGTGTCGGGTGTGAGCTTGTAATCGACGCCGCCGGCGACCGCGCCTGTCTGGGCGGAGAAGTTGACGCTGCCGACCCCGTTCGGATCGCCATTGGTGTTGTTGCTGCCGCCGAAGGCCGCGGCCCACACGTTCCAGCGCTTCGGCGCGGGCGCGATCGGTGCCTTGTAGTATGGGGTGGCAGCCGCGTAAGCCGCCGCGACGTCGGGCGGCAGATCGCGATCCTGGTCAGGCGCGAACTGTCCCGCGCCGGCCCCGAAACCCGCCCCACCAAAGCCGGCGCGATCGCTATCGAATGGATTTAGCATCAACAACAAGAATTCGTTCATCAGCTGATAGCCGGCCTGCTGCGCGCCGCCCGCATTGTTCTGGCCTTCCAGCTGGGTCAGCGCCTGCGCGAGCAGGGACGGCGAGAGATTGTACAAATTCTGGAACCCGGCCGGCAGGCTGCCGCCGGAATTGATGAAGGCGTTGAGGGCGCCCAGGACATTCTGCTGATTGATGGATAGGTTGGGGACGGGCGGCAACAGTGCCTGAACGAGGTTGAGGTAGACATCGTTTGCATCGTAGCTCAGGACCGGTCTGACGTTGGGAGCCCCAACGATGCTCACACCGGAGAACGTACCGGTGACTGGGCCGCCGGCGGTCGTCAGGATCGTATATTTGGCTCCCGGCAGGTAGTTGCCGGGACCAGCAACAACATCCACCGCTCCGCCGATGTTCGCGCTGCCGCTGACGTTGGCTCTGCTCGCCGCCGTTGGCGAGATCTGGATCAGATAGATCGCCGCGCTCGCCATCCCGAGATTGCCGTTGATGGTGATCTGACTGGGTGAGAGGCCCGGCGCGAGCGTGCCGCCGTTGTTGACGGTCACACTCGACACAATGCCGGTGCCGTTGAGCATGGCGCCGGAATTCACCGTGACGCCACTCGAGGACGAAATGTCGCCGGTAACGCTGAGCGTACCGCCGTTGACCGTTGTCGCACCCGTGTAGCTGCTGATGCCGCTCAGGATCAGCGTTCCTGATCCGGCTTTGCTTATCGACCCGATGTCGGAGATCGCTGCACTCAGCGTCAGCGTGTCGGTGAAGTTCGCGGCGATTGTGCCGCGGTTGTCAATTGCTGCGGTGATGATGGAACCGGCGAGGCCGCCGGTGCCGAGATTGAGGGTGCTGCCGAAGCCAATGCCGGTAAAGCCCGGCGAATTCACCGTTGCACCATTGGCGATCGTCAGTGTTCCCGGGAAGTTGCCGGCGAAATCGCCGACCACGAGGGCATGGCTGGCATTGAGGGTCGAGCCTGCACCGGTCACCGTCACGAACGAGGACCCGGTAATGTCACCAATCGTCATGACCGGCCCGGTGGCGTTGACGACAGCGCCATTGGAGATCGTCAATGTGCCCGCCCCACCGGATGAGCCGGTGCCGACTGCGAGCGTATCGCCGACGTTCCATTGCGATCCTGCACCCGTCACAGTCACTTTGGCGGTGCCGAAAAGGAGATCGATTTCCGCGGTGCCCAGACTGTTAAGCACACCACCGTTGGAAATCGTCAGGTTTCCGGGCCCGAACAATCCGATGCTTGTGGACGACGGCGCAGTGGGCAGCGTGTTCGTTACGGTTACGGTCGAGCCCGGGCCATCGATGGTCATGCCGCCCGCAACGCCGAGAAGTTTGGTCGTGAGCGTGCCGCCGTTGCTGACTGCGAGCACGCCGTCCTCGACGGTCGTCGCGCGGCCGACCACCATCGAGCCACCCACTAGCCGCAGCTTGGCAACGGAACATCCGCAGGCGCTGATATTGAGATCGCCACCGATGTTGTTGCCGGTGCCGGTCAGCGCGAGTGTACCGCTGCCCTGGATGAACAACGACCCGGCTCCTGTGATTGCTCCCGAGAACGTGGTCGAAGCGCCAATGCCGCCGACCTCGAGCACTGTGTCGTGCGCGCTCGGGCCGATGACGACGCTGCCGGCGCCGGCGAGCGAGCCGATGGTTGTCTGAACGGTGTCGGCGATGCTCAGCGTCGCGCCGGAATTGACTGTGAGCGCGGTACTTGAGGGAAGTTCGCCGTTTAGTCCGAGGACGACTGTGCCTTTACTGATATTCGTGTCGCCCGTGTAGGTGTTGACCGCGTTGAGCGTCACGCTTCCGGTACTATTGTTGATAATTGTGAGCGGCCCGGTTCCGGTGATCGGGTTTGCACCGAACGTGAGTCCCGCCGCGCCAGATGCCAGTATAATTGTCGCCGGCCCGTTGACGGTGAGGCCGGTGTTCAGGGTGTCGCCGGGGGAACCCGCAGCGGTGTTGTTGTCATTGATCGAGCCGCCGCTCTGCAGGACAATCGGATTGCCGCCGACGTTGTTGATCGTGTAGCCGGCCGCGTTCGGGTTGAGTGTGACGGAATTGTAGGCCGGATTTTGGTCGTGATTGGTCGGGGCTGATCCCGCGTTGGTGAGCAGAACGCTGTCGCCGGTGCCGGGAACGCCGTTGGACCAATTGTTGGCTTGGCTCCATGAGTTGTCTTGCGCTCCAATCCAGGTGCAGGGTTCAGGCGAGCACGCGAGCGCCGGCGTCGCGGACGTCGCGATGCAAAATGCCGCGCCCGCCAGCGCAGTCCCGGAGAGCAGCGCCAATCTGGCTCCTCGCACGCGCAAGGAGCCCGCGCCGCTGTTGCGGTTTGCAGGCGAATGCATGATTGGAAAATCCCCATCCCCTGGCTTGAAAGGTATAGATGACGCGCCCCATGACCAAGTCGGAAAGCAGCTGCAGCCGCGCCGAGTACTCTATTTCCGGTATTGTGTGGCGGGCGTGCAACGAAGGGTGGGCCTTTCAGTGGCTGGTTCCACGTCACGCTGCGGTGTCACGAAGGCGTAATCTATTTTGCCGCGCCCCGTTCCGCCACACGGTCGCCGGCCGGACCATTGATGACGTTTCTCCATACATGACATAGATGACCGTAATTCCATGCATGAGTTCGTCCCGCCGAAGATGACGACTTTCCCATATACCTGAACCTGGCCTGCGCTCCCGGTTTGCGCTCGCTCGCATAGATGACGTGCTCTCATAGATGACGCCGTGCACATAGATGGCCCGTCCGCACAGGCCGCGGCGCGATTATCTGGCGATTGGACGAAAGCGGACTTGATTGACAATAACAAAACGACTATACGTATTGTTATTTTCGGCGCAATCATCTATCGGTAAGAATCGCTGTTTCGCCTGCTTGGCGCGTGGTGGTTCGCCCACGGTGCTGGCTGCCTGTGTCTGTCGCGAGAACGAGTGGAACCGCACCATGATGCTCCGAAAATGTCCCGCGACGCACGCGTTTTGGGCGTGACGCGGCTCTCCAGGCGTGCTTTGTTGTGCTATTGTACGGTGAGGATACTGGCTCGACCATCTGAGTCGGACCGGGTGGGTTGGGGGAAGTTCACTTGCTGGCAAAATCGCGCATTGTCGCGGTGACGGGGCTCGCATTTGAGGCCCGGATCGCGTCGGGTCCTGGGGTGGTCACGGTATGCAGTGGCGACCGTGAACGCTTCGCAGCCGAGCTCGGCCGTGCCGTTGTGGGCGGTTGCCGCGGCATCGTCAGCTTTGGCATTGCCGGCGGTTTGGTCGCCTCGTTACGGCCGGGTACCCTCGTTGTCGCCTCTGAAGTCATTACCGACAGCGAACGCCTTCCCACCAGCAGCGGCTGGTCGCAGGCAATCCTGCGTTCGCACCCGGGCGCGATCCACGCCCCGATCGCCGGAAGCGACAGCGTGGTTGCGCTGCCAGCCGCCAAGATTGCGCTTGGGCTGGGTACCGAGGCAGTGGCGGTGGACATGGAATCGCACATTGCGGCGCGCGTTGCGGCGGAGCATGGGGTGCCGTTCGCGGTCATCCGCGCCGTCGCCGATCCGGTGCATCGCGCATTGCCGGAGGCCGCGCGTGGCGTCGTCTCCGCCGATGGCCGCACGGATGTCAAGGCCGTCATGCGCTCGCTCGCGCGCGAACCGCGGCAACTCGTCGGCCTGATGCGGCTTGGCCTCGACGCGCGACGGGCGCAATCGGCCCTGCGTGTGAGTCGGAGCCTGTTGGGCGAGTTTTTTAGCCTGCCGGAATTGAGCGAGGCGCCGCTGCACCTGCACGCCGAACCGGTGAGCGCGCTTCCGGCGCCGGCCTAACCTCGGGCTTCACTCGTCCGCGTGTGCGCGAGCTCGCCCGCCACGTAGGTGGCGCGCACGGCACGGTCATCGCCGAGCGTCATCAACACTGCGAGCTGTTCCTCGATCGATCGCACCCGGCCGCTGCGAAACGCCAGCACCGGCGTGGCGCGCGGGTCAAGCACGACCAGATCGGCTTCGCGACCGGGCGCCAGAGTTCCGAGCCGGTCTTCGAGCGCCAGCGCCCGGGCGCCGCCCAGGGTGGCCACATAGAGCGCCTCGACCGGCGTGATCGGTTGGCCCGCGAGTTGCGAGACCTTGAAGGCCTCGCCCATGGTGGCGATCAGCGAGAAGCTGGTGCCACCGCCGATATCAGTGCCAAGCCCGACTTCGACCGGACGGCGCGGATCGCGCACGTTGCGCATGCGGAAGAGGCCGCTGCCCAGGAAGGTGTTGGAGGTCGGACAGTGAGCAAGCGCTGTGCCGCTCTCGTGACACCGACAGAGCTCCGATTCATCGAGATGAATCCCATGCGCATAGACGGAGCGCCGGCCGATCAGGCCGAAGTGGTCATAAACATCCAGATAGTTGCGACGTTCCGGAAACGTCGCGCGGATGAATTCGATCTCGCGCAGGCTTTCAGAAATATGGCTTTGCATGACGACATCGGGGTGCTCGCGCCAAAGCGCGCCAGCAGCTTCGAGCTGCTCCGGAGTGCTCGAGCCGGCAAAACGCGGCGTAATCGCATAGAGCGCACGGCCTCGCCCGTGCCAGCGCGCGATCAGCGCCTTTGATTGGTCGTAGCTGGACTGTGCGGTGTCGCAGAGCGCCGGCGGCGCGTTGCGATCCATCAACACTTTGCCGGCGATCAGGCGCAGGTTGTGACGCGCCGCCTCGGTGAACAGCGCATCGACGGACCCCGCATGCACCGAGCAGAACACCAGCGCTGTCGTCGTGCCGTTGCGCAGCAACTCCTCACAAAAGACGCGCGCCGTGCTGGCGGCGACCTGCGGATCGGCAAAGGCCTGCTCGGCGATAAACGTGTAGCGCTCGAGCCAGTCGAGCAGATCCTTTCCCTGCGAGCCGATGACTCCGGTCTGCACGTAATGGATGTGCGTGTCGATGAAGCCCGGCGCGATCAAGCAACCGCTGTAATCGGCAATGGTCGTGTCCGATTGCAGCAGCGGCTTGATCGTGGCGACCGGACCGGTTGCGACGATGACGCCGTCGCTGCAGAGCACGAGGCCATCGGGTTCGTAACAAAACGCCGTCGCCGGATCGGTGAGGAACGGGTCATCGCGGCAGAAGATGAGTGAACCGCGCAGCGCTGTGCTGCGCGGGGCTTTTGTCGCCGCGGGCAATGGATCAGACATGGGGGCCAGTTGGTCATCTGGGCTTTCGCATTGTCAAGCTGTCGCACTGCCCGCGGCCCTTCGTAGATGCTAACTTCCCAGCCAGGGGAAACGAACAGGGCAACAGATCGCATCGGCATGTGGCGTCTCATCCGCAATGCGCTTGCCGCGCTCGTGCTGCTTGTCGTCATCGGCGCGATAGCCTTCGCGGTGATTGCATGGCGGCCGGAGATCGCGGCCATCGCAGCACCTCCGCAGCGTGCTGCTTTTGACCGCAAGGACATCGAGCAGGGCGCGGCGCTGGCGGCGATCGGCAATTGCGACGTCTGTCATACGGCCGCGGGAGGAGCGTTCTACGCCGGCGGTCGGTCGATCCCGACCCCGTTTGGTACGATCTACGCGACCAACATCACCCCCGATCCGGAAACCGGAATTGGCGAATGGTCGGAGACGGCGTTCCGCCGGGCGCTGCGCCAGGGCGTCGCCCGGGACGGGCATCACCTCTACCCGGTGTTTCCCTACGATCATTTCATCGACGTCACCGACGTTGACGCGCACGCGCTCTACGCATTCCTGATGACCCGTGCTCCGGTCACGGCACCGCCCGTGCCGAACGATCTGCCGTTTCCCTTCAGTTGGCGCCCGGCGCTGGCGCTCTGGAAAGTGCTCTATCTCCGCCCCGCGCGCTTCAAGCACGAGCCGGCGCAAAGCCAGGCGTGGAACCGCGGCGGCTATCTGGTCGAGGGACTGGCGCATTGCGGCGCCTGCCACACGCCGCGCAATGCGGAGGGAGCCGAGCAGCGCGATCAGAAATTCGCGGGTGGCAGCTCTGAAGGCTGGTATGCGCCAGCCCTTAACGCCGCATCGCCGGCGCCGGTGCCGTGGACGGCGGACCAGCTTTACGCCTACCTGCGCCGCGGCGACGATCCGCAACACGGCGCACCCGCAGGCCCGATGGCGCCCGTCGTCCACAATCTGGCGCGCGTGTCCGATGCCGACGTGCGCGCCATCGCAACCTATCTGGCCAGCACGATTGCGGCTGCACCCGGCGCAGCGCCAAAACCGCCGTCGGTCGCCCTTTTGGCTGCGACGCCTGGGAAGGACGCTGCTGAGGTTTTTGCCGGGGCCTGTGCATCCTGTCACTCGGGCGCACCGGGGGCGGTGGCGATCGATCTGGCACATTCGACCGCAGTAAATGCACCCGACCCGCGCAACGCGATTCGCGTGGTGCTTGCCGGCATCATGCCGTCACCAGGTGAACCGGGAGCAATGATGCCGGCGTTCGCCGGTGCGCTTACGGATCAGCAAATCGCTGATCTCATGAGCTACGTCCGCGGCCGCTTCGGCCATGAGCCGCAATGGGGAGATTTGGTGGACAAGGTGCGCGCGATCCGCACCGGGCAGGAGAAGTCGTGAGCACAGCAGTTATGTTGCGCGTCTCCCTCCCCCCGCGAGCGAAGCGAGTGGCGGGGAGGGCTGGGGTGGGGGGCTCTTTGTTGTTGATCTCGCAGATAACTCCAATCGCAAATCTGATTGCCCCCACCCCCGACCCGGGGTCCCCGCGTCGCGAGCGACGCGGGGTGCCCCGCTCCCCGCGCGCTGCGCGCGGGGGAGGGGAGGACATCCCGTTAGCGCTTTCAATCCGGAGCATCTGATGACCACGATCAATATCAACGGCCAATCGCACGAGGTCGGTGCCGATCCGGAAACGCCACTCCTTTATGTGCTGCGCGACGAGTTGGCACTCAACGGCGCCAAGTTCGGTTGCGGGCTCGGCCAATGCGGCGCCTGCACCGTGCTGGTCGATGGCGAGGCGGTCTATTCGTGCCTGCTGCCGATCGCGGCGCTCGGCGATCGCAACGTCACCACGATCGAAGCGTTAGGGACACTCGCCGCGCCCGGACCGCTGCAACACGCCTTCATGCAGGAGCAGGCGGCGCAGTGCGGTTACTGCATCGCCGGCATGATCATGCGGGCGCAGGCACTGCTGCAGAAGACGCGCAGCTTCACGGACGAAGAGTTGCGCGCGCACATGCAGCCCAATCTCTGCCGCTGTGGAACCCACATGCGCATTCTGCGCGCGGTGCGCCGCGCCGCCGAGACGATGCGGGCAGCTGAGCTATCCACGAAGCATCGGGAGGCCACCCGATGAATGCGATCAACAACACTAATCTCCTCTCGCGCGATACGCTCGCGCTTTCCCGCCGCGAGGTGCTGGCCGGCGGCGGTGCCGTGATCGTGAGCTTCTCGCTCAGCCCGGTGCACGCGCAGGCGCCGCAGCCGCAGTCGCCACCGCTCCCGGGCAGTCTCAAAGAAACGCCGCTGCTCGATTCCTGGATCCGCATCGACGCCGACGGATCGATCACCGTCTTCACGGGCAAAGCCGAGCTGGGGCAGGGCATCAAGACCGCGCTGTTGCAGGTCGCGGCCGAAGAGCTCGGCGCCGGTATCGAGCGCATCACGCTCGTCACCGCAGACACCGCGCGCACGCCCAACGAAGGCTACACCTCGGGCAGTCACTCCATGCCCGATAGCGCAACGGCGATCCGTAACGCCGCGGCGCAGGTGCGCGATATCCTGCTGGCGCGTGCCGCCGAGCGGCTCAGCACCGAGATCGACCATGTGAAATTGCGCGACGGCACGGTTAGGGCGGATGACGGCAAGAGCATCGGGGTCGGCGAGCTCGTCGGCGACGATGTCCTGCATGTGCAGGCGCAGCCCACCTCGAAGCTTACTGATCCAGCAAACTACACGCTGATCGGCAAGCCGGTTGCGCGCGTCGATATCCCGGCCAAGGTCACAGGCGGTGTCGCCTATGTGCACGATTTGCGCCTCACCGACATGGTGCATGCGCGTGTGGTGCGGCCGCCAGGCTATGGGGCGAATCTGCTCGAGGTTGATGTTGGCAAGGTCGAAGCGTTGCCTGGTGTCCTCAAGGTCGTACGTGACGGAAGCTTCCTCGGCATCGTCGCCGAGCGCGAATATCAGGCCATCACGGCGATGCGGGCGCTGGCGCAAGCCGCGCGCTGGAGCGAGACGTCGGCATTGCCGGATCCGGCCTCGATCTACACCTATCTGCAGGGCCTGCCGGCGCGGGACGTGACGATCCTCGATCGCGGCACGCTCGCCGACGCGAGCAACGTGCTCACCGCGACCTATCACCGGCCCTATCAGATGCACGGCGCCATCGGTCCAGCCTGTGCGGTCGCACTGTTTGCTGACGATGCGCTTACCGTATGGTCGCATGCGCAGGGCATGTTTCCGCTGCGGCGCGCCGTGGCCGAATTGGTCGGGCTTGCGCCCGAGAAGGTGCGCTGCATTCACATTGAAGGGTCGGGCTGTTACGGCCACAACGGCGCCGACGATGCGGCCGGCGATGCCGCGCTGCTGGCGCGCGCGATCCCTGGCCGGCCGGTGCGCGTGCAATGGATGCGCGAGCAGGAACACACATGGGAGCCATTCGGCCCGGCGATGGCCGCGCGCATTTCGGCGGCGCTCGACCGCGGCAAGATCACGTCGTGGCAATACGATGTGTGGAGCAACTCGCACTCGACCAGGCCCGGCACCGCCGGCAGCCTGCTCGCCGGGCTTGCGGTTGCCAAGCCATTTCCGGAACCGCCGCCGGCCCTCATTCCGCAGCCTGAGGGTGGAGGAGACCGCAACGCCATCCCGATCTACACCATCCCTAACGCGCGAGTTGTCAACCATTTCATTCCCGGCATGCCGCTGCGCGTCTCCGCCATGCGCGCCCTCGGTGCTTACGCCAACGTGTTCGCCATCGAGAGCTTCATGGATGAACTCGCCAAGGCGGCGGGCGCCGATCCAGTCGAGTTCCGTCTGCGCCATCTCGACGATGCGCGGGCGCGTGACGCCGTGACGCTCGCGGCGGAGAAATTCGGTTGGCAATCCGGCACAACACCGGGACGCGGACGCGGGTTTGCGTTTGCGCGCTACAAGAATCTCGCCGCCTATTGCGCGGTCGCGGTCGAAGTGAGCGTGGAGCACGAGACCGGCGAAGTGCGCCTGCGGCGCGCTGTTGCTGCTGTGGACAGCGGCGAGGCGGTCAATCCGGACGGCATCCGCAATCAGGTCGAGGGCGGCCTCATCCAGGCCGCGAGCTGGACGCTTTATGAGCAAGTCGGTTTCAACACCCAGCGGCTCACCAGCCGTGACTGGTCCGGCTACCCGATCATGCGGTTTCCAGCCGTGCCCGAGAGCGTCGAGGTGCATGTAATCAACCGCCCCGCCCAGCCGTTTCTCGGCACCGGCGAGGCGTCGGCTGGTCCGGCGGCGGCCGCGATCGCCAACGCGATTGCCGACGCGACCGGCGCGCGCATCCGCGACCTGCCATTCCGGCGGCAACGGGTAAAGGCGGCGATCGGGGTGTGAGATCTTTACCCTCCCCTTGTGGGGAGGGTCGCTTGCCAAGCGAAGCGCCGGCAAGCGGGGTGGGGGTCGCTGTGAGATTGCACCGTCGCGCCGCCAAACTTCGACCCCGCTCGCTTCGCTCGCGACCCTCGCCACAAGGGGGAGGGTAAGGATCCGCTCCGCGAATCTCGCTTGACAACCTCTTTGCGTTAGTCGTAACTTACGGTTAGTAAAAACTAACCAAATAAAATCACCCGCGCAGAGAGGAGAAGACACATGCCCGAGTTAGAGATCATCGGTGGAGCGGCCAGCAACTTCGTGTGGGTCTGTCGCATTGCCTGTGCGGAGAAAGGCGTGCCCTACAAACTGACCTCGGTAATGCCGCATACGCCGGAGGTCGATGCCGTCCATCCTTTCGGGAAAATCCCCGCCATGCGCCACGGCGACGTCACGCTCGGTGAGTCACGCGCGATCTGTGCCTATATCGACCGCACCTTCGACGGGCCGCCACTCGTGCCGGCCGATCCCGTGAAGGCCGTGCAGGTCGAGCAGTGGGTATCGATCATCAACACGCACATTGATCCGACCTGGATCCGGCAATACGTGGGCGCCGGTTACATCTTTCCCGGCACGCCGGACAAATCGCCGAACCGCATCGCCATCGAGGCGGCGCTGCCGAAAATGCAGCAGCAATTCCCGGTCATGGATAAGGCGGTGAAATCCGGTTATCTGGTCGGCAACAGCTTCACCTTGGCCGACATGGATTTCATGCCGATCCTCTACTACATGACAAAGTTTCCTGAGAGCGGCGAGCTTCTCGCCGCCCATCCCAATCTCAAGGCCTATTTCGAGCGCCACGTCGCGCGTAAAAGCGTTCAGGAGTCGATCCCGCAAAGCGCACCCGGAACTGCAGGCCAGAGGACCGAGCCGGTCAATGTCGCGCGGGCCGTCAATGCCTGAGGCTGCGGATCGCATGGCGGCGCTCGGAGATCCGGTGCGCCGCGCAATCTTCGAGATGCTCGCCGAAGGGCCGCGCTCGGTCGGCGACATCGCCGGCAAGCTGCCGGTCTCGCGCTCGGCGGTGTCGCAGCATTTGCGTGTGCTCAGCGACGTCGGATTGGTGACGCATGAGTCCGCGGGCACGCGCAACGTCTATCGCATCGAGCCAGCGCGCGTCGCCGAGGTCCGCGATTATCTGGATCGCCTGTGGCAGAAGGCGCTGTTCAATTTGAAAAGCCGCATCGAAAAGCCCCACCAGTGAGGACGACATGACCCAAGTTGCAGCACCCGCGCTCCTGGTGCGCAAGGAGATCACCGTCGAGGCCAGTCAAACCCGAACGTTCAACGTCTTCACGCAAGAGCACGGGGCATGGTGGCCGCTTACGACGCATCATATCGGCACGGCAGCAGCGGAGACGGCCATCATCGAACCGCGCGTCGGCGGCCGCTGGTTCGAACGTGCCGGTGATGGTAGCGAGTGCGAGTGGGGTCATGTGCTGGTGTGGGATCCGCCCGGACGCCTTGTCCTGCGGTGGGAGATTTCGGCAGACTGGAAGCACGATCAGACAATTGATACCGAAGTAGAAATCCGCTTTGTCGCGCTCGGCCCGGCGCTCACGCGCGTCGAGCTCGAGCATCGGCGGCTCGATCAGTATGGCTCCGCCGCCGAGCAGATGCGCGGCATTTTCGATTCTGAAGGGGGCTGGACCGGGGTCCTGCGACTGTTCGCTGCTCGGGCGCAGGGCTCGTAGGGACAACATCAAAACGGCAATTTGTGTTGGCCGTCACAGCCGGTACGATTGTCCGCTGCTAAGTGCGCTCGCGACTGTCGTTGGGGCACACGTCATGATGAGCCTGTTCACAAAGAGCCTGGGCGTTCTGCTCGCGCTCGCGGTGTTTGCATTCGCGGCGTTCTCGCTGCAGGTGAATTTATCGGCCTCTGAATCGACGCGGGCTGTCGGACAAGTGACATCCGCGCGCTGATTGCCGGATTGTGCCAAATTCCGAAGATCACACCCGTGTGATGCCGAAATCTTCGTGATCAGCCTGTGAGTCGAAGTGATCCCGCGTCGCCTTGTTGGTCGTCCAACTGCCCCTACCTTAGCGGCGACGCCGGACATGGCGGACGCTGTGGCGGCCCCTCGGAACAGCAGGAGAAGTCAGATGTCAGTCCTCAAATCGCTCACGCTTGCGGCCGCGGTTGTCATCGGGTTTGCGACGTTCGCAAATGCGGCCACCTATCATTATCGCAACTACAGCCAGGCTAACGCCAACACGGCTGCGGCGGCTCACTTCCAGGACCAGTTCCGGAATACTTACTGATTTCTGCCGGAAGTTTTTACAGCTGGAAGGGCGGCCAATTCGGCCGCCCTTCGTTTTTCGCTGCGCCCTTCCGGCGTGAGGTGAATCAGCTATCATCGGGCGGATGAACGATCCGCGCGTCAATATTCCTGAATGGACGGTTTCCGAGCTGTCCTCGGCGCTCAAGCGTAGCATCGAGGACAACTTCGGCTACGTGCGCGTTCGCGGCGAGATCTCCGGCTATCGCGGCCCGCACTCGTCCGGTCATTGCTACTTTGCTCTCAAGGACGAGAACGCGCGCATCGAAGCGGTGGTATGGCGCGCGAGCTTTGCCCGCATGCGCATCAAACCCGAGGAGGGATTGGAGGTCGTCGTCACCGGCCGGCTGACCACCTATCCGGGGCGTTCGACCTATCAGATCATCGTCGAGAGCCTGGCGCCGGCCGGTGTCGGCGCCTTGATGGCGTTGCTCGAAGAGCGCAAGAAGCGGCTCGCCGCCGAAGGATTGTTTGATCCGGCGCGTAAGCAACTGCTGCCTTATCTGCCCGGCGTCATCGGCGTGATTACATCGCCCACGGGCGCGGTCATCAGAGATATTCTGCATCGCTTGGCGGACCGCTTTCCGCGCCGCGTGCTGCTCTGGCCGGTGCGGGTTCAGGGTGACGGCGCCGCGGAGGAAATCGCGGCTGCGATCCGCGGCTTTAACGCCTTGCCGGCAGACAGCACGTTGCCGCAGCCTGATGTGTTGATCGTCGCACGCGGTGGCGGCTCGATCGAGGACTTATGGTCCTTCAACGAAGAGATCGTGGTGCGGGCGGCGGCTGACAGCATGATCCCGCTGATCTCCGCGGTTGGACACGAGACCGATACGACGCTGATCGATTTCGTCGCCGACCAGCGTGCGCCGACGCCGACCGCGGCGGCCGAGATGGCCGTGCCGGTGCGCGCCGAATTGATTGATCGCGTTACCGATGTTGCCCGCCGTGCGTTTGCTTGTTGGCAGCGCGGCCAGGATGCGAGGCGCACCGAGTTGCGCTCAGCCGCGCGCGCATTGCCGAGCGCCGAGGAATTGCTGAACCTGCCGCGCCAGCGGCTTGACGCGGCCACGGACCGTCTCCCGCGCGCGCTGCGTGCGAACGCGCAGCTGCATTACACTGCGCTCTCCCGCATTGCCTCGCGACTGACGCCACAGACCTTGCGCCTGCGCCTTGCTCGCGAGGACGAGCGACTCATCTCGGTGATGCGCCATCTTGGGCGCTGCCTGCACGTCGCCCGTGAGCGCCGCCGCGACCATTACGTGGCAATCGGTGCCCGCCTTGCGGCGGGACTGCGTGCCAACGCCCATGCCCACGCTGTACGGATCGGGCGTGAACGCGACCGCGTTCGCGCTGCTTCGGAACGTGCCCATCGGGCGACGCTGGCGCGGATCGATCGCTGCGATGCGCAGCTCGAGCGCGTGGGCCAACTTCTGGGCGCGTTGTCCTATCACGGTGTTCTGGCGCGCGGCTTCGCCCTGGTGCGCGACGGAGAGGGCCGGCCGATGCATGCCGCCGCCGGTATCAGCCCCGG
>JAFAXD010000478.1 GCA_019241285.1 Xanthobacteraceae bacterium
CTCGTCGAGATGTGAAGCGGTCCGTGCGAAAATGAAGCTTCGGTAATAAACCGTTGCCTCGTGGTAACAGGCGGCGGATTTAGTGCATGCGTTTACGCGGCTTAATGCGAGAGACACATTCGCGACCTATGTCGAGCACAAGTCGGCAGGGCAATCGGTCTTGCCAGGAGGCCTCGGAACGTCCCCTGTGTCCGAGGCCTCTTTCTTTTCGCAGGGCCTACTGCGGCTCAATCTTGGCGATCTTGATGTATTCGCGCCATTCCGCGGTCTCCTTGGCAATCATATCGTCGACCAGTTGCGCAGAGCCAAGCAGCGGGTCGGAGCCAAGATTGGACAGGAACTTCCTCGCATCATCGCTGGCGGCGATCTGATTGAACCAGGTCGTGAGCTTGTTGACGATCGGCTGCGGGGTTTTGGCGGGCACGTGCACCGACCACCACGAGATCAGGTCCATGTTCTTGATGCCGACGTCGGCGGCGCCGGGCAGGCCGGGGAGGGCCGCCAGCGGTTGCGCGGCGGTGATGACCAGCGCCTTGAGACGGCTATTCGCGACCATCTCCTTGATGCTGACCGGGTCGATGAACATGAAGTCGAGATTGTGCGCCATCAGGTCGTTGATGCCGTCCAGCCCGACCTTGTATTTGACTTCGGTGGTGGTGAGGCCGAACTGCGCCTTGAACAATTCGGCTGCAATCTGCCCCACGGTCGAGCCGTCGCCGTAGAAACCGTTGTTGGGCTTTTGCTTGAGGCGAGCCACCAGGTCGGGGACAGAGTTGATTCCGACGTCGGGAGGCACCACCAGCACGAACGGAAGCTTGGCGAGCGTGGTGACCGACGTGAAATCCTTGATCGGGTCGTAGTTCAATTTCTTGTAGAGGAACGGTCCTGCCACGAGAATGGAACTCGCCGGCGCGATGAAGATCGTGTAGCCATCCGGTTTGGATTTGGCCACATATTCGGTGGCCATGTTTCCCTGCATTCCGGGCTTGTTCTCGACGACGACGGTCTGACCGGCGACCTCTTGCAGTTTCTTGGCATAGAACCGTACGAAGATATCGGCGCCCGAGCCGGGCGCAAACATGCAGATGGCCGAGATGTAGCGGCCAGCCGCGGGATAATCGGTCTCGTCGGCTTTGGCGCTCCCGGAGACGCTGATGATCAGTGATAGCAACACAAAGGCGAGATGAATCGCACACGCTTGCACGTCATCCTCCCTAGGTTTCCTCTCTGCGTGGCGCGCTTTTGGTCGGCTTTGCAGCCGGCGGCTGGCGCCATGGTAGTCGCAAACCGGGGGGGATCAAGCGGGTGCAGCTACGCAAAACCATTAAGACCTCGTCCTGAGGAGCTTGGTCTATTAGGGACCAAGCGTCTCGAAGGACGGCCGCAATGCACCGGTTGTCGCCATCCTTCGAGACGCATGCGCGCAGCAGCGCGCATGCTCCTTAGGATGAGGTCCGAGTGGGTGGTCAGCGCTTCAGAAAGTCGTCTCAACCCGCCGTGCTAGAAACTTGGCCTGCAACTGCCACGTCTGCCCGTCGTCGCGCGAGCGCTCGCCCGTCCAACAAAATGAATCCGGCGTGATCTCGGTAAAGCTCCAGCGGACAGCTTCCCCCATGTCATTCTTGCCGAGTTGCACGATGTCCTTGCCAGCCGCGCGCCCAATCTGCCGCGTATAGAATTGGCGTAAGGGATCGCTCCACAGGATGTGCCAGGCATCCAGCCCGGGGTCATACACCCGCAGGGTCGTGCCATAGAAAACACCGGGCAGGATCCAGACATCCTGGATAGCGCGCCCTTCCAACACCCAGCCGAAATGAATTTCACCGGAACCGCGGTGCTCGGTCCCGTTATCGATATGGACGGTGGCGTCCATGGTCCAAGCGCCGATCAGCCAGCCGTAGAGACCAAGCTGATCTGCCCGATCGCCTGCCGGACCGGCGCTATGCAGGGCGGTGGCAAAGGACGTTGAGGTCATAGGTGAATCTCGCCGTTGCGGGACGATCTTCACCAACTAGCGAGAGAAGTCGCTAGATACTTGGAGAAAATTGCGGGTCAGCCCGGAAAGAAAACGCTTCCGCGGTTGAACGGTCGCGTATAGGGGGGCGGATTGGGGCACTGGTTCTCAGGCACGCGGCCAAGCACCTGATATCGGCCGATGACCTGATAGCACGCCCCGACATAAGGGCAGTCAACCCGCCGGTCATTGCAAGTCGCGCTGCACTCCGGGGCGCCATGGGCCGGGAACGCGCCCGATGCGCGTATCGGTGCGCCCCCGAGGTCGCTCACATAGATGCAGCGGCACATGAGACACTCGGCCCGTGCAGCATCGAGCGCCAAGCCGGCCCCCAGGAGCGCCGCAAGCGCCAACGCTGATTTGATCATCGGATTCTCCCGCCGCACTGCCAGGGCGCACCATAGCGCAGCCGCGGCGGCCGCGAAATGTCATCGCGGGACGCAAATGCCATATTAGGAGAATCGTTATTGCCCCGTCACCGGGTCAGCCGGCGACGGGGCTGAAAGCTAGACGCCAGTTTGGAACCGACTTATCGTTCCCACCAAAACCAATCAGCATGCGCCCGGCGCCAGTCTGCGTGACGCTGGCGGTTTTCGCCGATGAGAATCCCGAATCGGACGCACGCCCGCCGGTCGCCTTGGTTGCACAGCTGGTGCAAGCCAATGATCTCGGCTTCGACGCCCTGTGCTCTGGCGGGTCCGGATGGAACCGACGCGTAAAATATGGTGCCCAGAATTCCTGCCGCGGCGAAGAATGATCTTGTGATCATCGAGTCGTCTCTCGTTACGAGCAGTCGCCCCTGCACAGGAATAGCATTGGAAATCGTTCTGTTTTGTGAACGCCGCATTCATCAGCAATTAACAATTTCCAGCGCCATACCAAATTACCAGTGTTGTGTGATCAAACAAACATCGGTTCGTCAATTGCTTATTCGCCGGCCGACGCACGGCGAATAAAACGGGGTTGACCTTCACCGTCGTTCTCGTCAGATTGCGCGCAACAAAAACGGGAAGGGGGACTACCAATGGCCGCAACAGTCGGCGTTCTCATCGTCGTAGCGTTGATCAGCTCGCACGTGACCTTCTGGCTGAGCTGTCGCAGGCATCGCGGATCAAGCCTGTAACGCGCCAGGATCAGCGAAAAACTCTCAGCTCGTCATGCGCGGGCTTGGCCCGCGCATCTCGCTTAGAAAGGCACGTTCCTGTCAGAATTCGTCATTGCGAGCGAAGCGAAGCAATCCAGCGCTGAGGCGCCGCACTGGATTGCTTCGTCGCTGAGCCTGTCATCGGGCCGGCCACTTTGGGCCGGACCCGTTGGCTCCTCGCAATGACGATTATTGCGAGCGCTCTCTTCTCGTTGTTCGAGGTTGGTCTTTGGGTCATCCCCAAATTTGCTGCGCGGTTTCGACCAGCACCGCGAACTTGCGCTTCTCGATATCCTCGGTCACCCACGTGTCCGCAGCGGCGCCGGAGAATCCACAGTTCGGACAGATGCTGAGGTTCTCAAGCGGGATGTATTTGGCCGCATTGTTGCGACCAAATGGCCGCGCGAGCGCGACAGCCGCATCGTCTCCGACCC
>JAFAXD010000546.1 GCA_019241285.1 Xanthobacteraceae bacterium
CGGCGGCCAACAGCAGCTCGTGTCGATCATGCGCGCGCTCGTGGTCGAACCGGAGATCCTGTTTCTCGACGAGCCGTTCTCGGCCCTCGACTACGAAATGACGCTGTTCATGCGGGCACAGTTGCAGCGCATCTTCATGGAGACCGCAACCACGACAATATTGGTCTCGCACGACCTTGAGGAAGCGGTTTACCTCGCCGACTTGATCCTGCTGCTCTCGCGCCGCCCCGCGCGCGTCGCCGACTTTGTGGCGTATACTGCGCCGCGCCCGCGCACGGACGCGACCCTGTCGGAGCCCGAGTTCGTGCGCGTCAAAGCGCACTGCCTCGAGGTGTTCCAGCGCGAGGTGCGCAAGGGATGAAGCGCCTAACGCCATACCTGCCGATAGTCGGCGTCATCGGCCTGCTGCTGATCTGGACACTGACTGTGTCGACGCGCCTCGTCGATCCGGTGCTGCTGCCCTCCCCGGCCGCAACGTTTCGCGCCATGTGGCATGGCATGACCAGCGGCAAACTGGGCGCTGATTTCCTGAAAACCGTCGAACGTACCATCGCTGCAACTGCGATCGCGGCAGTCATTGCGATCCCGCTCGGCGTTCTGCTTGGCTCGTCGGAGAAAATTTATCGCTCGGTCGAGTTCGTGATCGATTTCTTCCGCTCGACACCGGCCTCCGCCATGTTCCCGCTGTTCCTGGTGTTGTTCGGGGTCGGCGACCGCACCAAGATCTCGGTCGCGGCATTTGGCGCGGCGCTGGTGATCCTGTTCAACGTCGCCTACGGGGTGATGAACGCGCGCAAGACCCGCATCCTTGCCGCCAAGGTGATGGGTGCGTCGCCGCTGCGTGTGCTGAGCGATGTGACCTTGCTCGAGTCGCTGCCGCAGACCTTCGTCGGCCTGCGCAACGGGGTCTCGCTCGCGCTCGTCATCATCGTGGTCGCCGAGATGTTCATCGGCTCGACCGACGGGCTCGGCCAGCGCGTGTTCGAGGCACAGCAGCTGTTCGAAATGCCCGACATGTACGCAGCAATCTTCGCCGCTGGCGCGCTCGGATATGGATTGAACCTGTTCTTTCTGACGATCGAACGCCAGTTCGTGCACTGGTCCGGCAAATAATGGGGCCCCTATGCCCGCTGAGGATCTGACTCGCAAATCCGCAATCGAGCTCGCCGCGCTGATCCGTTCGCGCGCCATCAGCCCACGTGAATTGCTCGACGCACACCTTACCGTAATCGAGCGCGTCAACCCGAAGCTCAATGCGGTGGTGACATTGGCAGCTGATCACGCGCGCGACGCCGCGCACCAAGCCGAGGCCGCAGTAATGCGCGGCGACGAGCTGGGCCTGCTGCACGGGCTACCGATCGCCATCAAGGACACGACCCGCACCGCCGGCATCCGCACGACGTTCGGCTCGCCGCTGTTTGCGGATCATGTCCCGGAGGAGGATGCCGAGGTCGTGCGTCGTCTCAAGGCGGCGGGCGCCGTCGTCACCGCCAAGACCAACACGCCGGAATTCGCAACCGGCGCTAACACCGTCAACGAGGTGTTCGGGGCCACCCGTAATCCCTGGAATCCGGCGCTCAGTCCCGCGGGCTCGTCCGGCGGGTCGGCGGTTGCGGTCGCAACCGGCATGGTGCCGCTGGCGCAGGGTACCGACTTCGGCTGTTCGATCCGCATCCCGGCGGCGTTCTGCGGCATCGTCGGCATCCGCCCGACGCCGGGGCTGATCCCGAGCTACCCGATGGCGCTCGCCTGGGATCCCGGCCAAGTGCACGGCCCACTCGCGCGCAGCGCCGAGGATGCGGCGCTGATGCTCGACGCCATGGTCGGATTCAGCCGGCTTTCGCCGATCTCAGTGCACCCGCCATGGCCAGCCGCGCGCGAGATCGTGGCGCGAGCGGAGGACGCCCGTGGGCTGAAGATTGCTTACGCGTCCGACATTGCCGGTATCGGGGTCGATGCCGAGATCGACACGATCTGCCGCAGCGCCGCCAAGCGCCTCGCCGATGCCGGCGCCTTGGTCGAGGAAGTGGCGTTCGACGTGGCGCACGGGCGCGAGCCCTATCAGGCCTGGCGCGGTGCCTGGATGGTCGGACAACGCTTCGAACACCTGCATCACCTCGAACAGTTCGGCGAGAACCTTCGGGGCAACGTCAAGCGCGGGCTCGACGTAACCGCGCTCGATCTCGCCGCGGCGGAGCAACAGCGGCAGGATGTGTTTCACCGCTTTCGCGAACTGTTCGAGCAATACGACGTGCTGCTCACGCCGGCCGCGCCGGTCAGGCCATATCCGGTCGAGATGAACTTCCCCGACGAGATCAACGGCCGCAGGTTCGAGAACTACGTGGACTGGATCGCCCCCGCGTTCCTGATCACGTTGGTAAGCCTGCCGGCCAGCAGCGTGCCGGCGGGCTTGACCCGCGACGGACTACCGGTGGGTCTGCAGATTGTCGGACCGCGCTTCGAAGAGCCGCGGATTTTATCGCTGGCGAAGATCGTGCAGCAGGCCAACCCCATCGGCTGGCCGCCGCACGCTTGAGAGAAGAGAAAGGCTGCGCCTAGACCCCAGCGACAAATCCACGCTACCTCCCCTTCATCACCAACTCCCACAGCCGGTTCGGGCTAAGCGGGATCTCCAGCAACTCTACGCCCTGCGCCGGGAGGCCGAGCGCGTCCTCGATTGCCTGCGCGAAAAGCGGGCCAACCGGAATGGCGCCCGCCTCGCCTGCCCCCTTGATGCCGAGCGGGTTAAGCGGCGACGGCGTCACCGTGTGCCCAAGCTCCACGCGCGGAACGTCGAGCGCCGTCGGCAACAGATAGTCGGCGAGCGAAGCGTTCAGCAACTGCGCCTGGTCATCAAACACCAGTTGCTCGTAGAACGCATTGCCAATGCCCTGCGCCACGCCGCCATGGACCTGACCGGCCAAGATCAGTGGATTGATCACCGTGCCGCAATCATGCACCACCACGTATTTGTTTATGGTGAGCACGAAGGTATCGGGATCAAGCTCGACGATCATGGCGTGCACGCCGTTGGCGGTCGCACCCCGAGGAGGACCGAAGTACTGAGTCGCTTCGAGGCCAGGCTCGGTTCCGGGGCGCACGGCGCCCCGCATCGGGTTCGCCTTCAATGCCAACTCCCCGAGCCGGATCGACTTGCCCGGCACACCGGCAATCGCGACCGC
Organism: Xanthobacteraceae bacterium; assembly: GCA_019241285.1. Lineage (GTDB taxonomy): Bacteria > Pseudomonadota > Alphaproteobacteria > Rhizobiales > Xanthobacteraceae > JAFAXD01. Next base: position 3,183 of record JAFAXD010000546.1, read on the forward strand.
GCCGTCGGCGAGCACCAAATCCTCTTCGGCGCATTCAAAGTGCTCGGCCGCGAGCCGCAGGATTTTCTCGCGCACGACGGTCGCGGCTGCATTCACGGCGTTGCCAGCAACCACGGCGCCGCGGCTCGCGAAAGTGCCGGCACCCCAATAGAACTGGTCGGTATCGCCGGTCACCACGTCGACGTCGCGCACGTCAACGCCGAGCCTGTCGGCGACGATCTGGGCAAAGCTCGTGTAGTGGCCCTGCCCTTGCGTGCCGATCCCGGTCACCAGGCTCACCTTGCCGTTGGCCTGAACCTGAATCTTGGCCCCTTCGTAGGGCCCGATCCCAGTGCCCTCTACATAACACACAATTCCAACCCCGACGTGTCGGCCTTCCGCCCTCAGTCGGCGTTGTTCTTCGGTCACGAAGCGCTCGTAACCAAGCATGTCCAGTGCCTTGTCGAGCACCGGTCCGTAGTTGCCGCTGTCATATTCGAGCGGCGCAAAGTCCTGATAGATGATCTCGTTGTTGTACGGGAACGCCTCGGGCGGAATAAAATTACGCCGCCGGATCTCGGCGCGGTCGATACCCAGCTCCCGCGCCGCGATGTCGAGCAACCGTTCGATCACAAATACGCCGTGCTGGCGCCCGGCGCCACGATACGGCGTGACCGCTGGTTTGTTAGTGAAAACGGCCGTGAAGCTTGATTCGTAGTTCGGCACTACATACGGCCCGAGCAATGTGCACTGGCTATTGATCGGCACCGTTAGTCCGTATGGATCGTAGGCACCCGTGTCGTGCAGGAACGTATCCTTTACACCGAGAATCTTGCCATCGCGGGTCAACGCCATCTCGGCGTCGTGGATCTGACCGCGTTCCTGCGTCGTGGCGAAGAAATGCTCCAGCCGATCCTCGATCCATTTCACCGGCCGGTTCAGTTTGATCGCCACCCAAGGCAGCACCACCTCTTCCGGATAGAACAACATGATCTTGGGGCCGAACGCGCCACCAACGAACGGCGCGATGACGCGCACCTGGCGCTCGCTCAGGCCCAGCATGCCGGCGAGCCCGTTGCGTAGAAACACCGGGGCCTGCGTCGTATCCCAGACCGTGAGGTGGCCGGCGCGCGCGTCCCAGCTCGCCACGATCCCTCGCGTCTCGATCGGGTTGGATGCGCCCCTGTCGTAGCGGAAACGCCGGCGGATGACGTGATCGGCTTTCGCCGCCGCCGCGGCGTAATCGCCCTTGCGCTGGTGCGCGCGCGCGGCGATGTTGCCGGCGACGTCGCCATGAACGCGCGCAGCGCTCTCGCTGAGCGCGTTTTCGAGATCGACCACGGCGGGTAGAGGCTCGACCTCGACCTCGATATCAGCGAGCGCGTCCTCAGCGAGGTAGCGGTTTTCCGCTAACACAATCGCCAGCGGCTCGCCCACGTGGCGGATCTTGTCCTTAGCCAGCGGCACCTGGGTGCGCTGATTGAACATGAGCCCGGCGATGGGCGGCGGTGGAACCAGCAGCGGCCCCGGCCGCCAGTAGTCACCGAGATCAGCCGCGGTGTAGATCGCAACGACGCCGGCGCGCTTGCGTGCGGTCGTGACATCGATGCGCCGGATGCGCGCATGCGCGATTGAGCTGCGCAGAAACGCCGCGTGCAGCAAGCCGGGAAGCTCTACGTCGTCAACGAACAGCGCTTGTCCGGACAAGAGCCGCCGATCTTCATTGCGCGGAATGGGTGCTCCGAAATAGCGCGTACTCATGCGACGCTCCGCATGACCGCATCGACGATGTGCTGATAGCCGGTGCAACGGCACAGATTGCCGGAAATCGCCGCGCGGATCTGCGCTTCATCCGGCCTCGGATTGTCCTTGAGAAAGGCGACCAGGGTCATGAGAATCCCCGGCGTGCAGTAGCCGCACTGGAGACCGTGTGCCGCGTGCATCGCTTCCTGCAGCGGATGCAGCCGATCGGCCGCCGGTGCGAGACCTTCCACCGTCATGATTTCGTGGCCATTCGCCTGCGCGGCAAACATCAAGCACGAGCGCACCGGCTCGGCGTCAAAGAGCACCGTGCAGGCGCCGCAGACGCCGTGCTCGCAGCCCACGTGGGTGCCGGCGAGCCTGAGTTCGTGGCGGATGAAATCGCTGAGCAGCAGGCGCGGCTCAACCTCGCGCTCGTAGCGCACACCATTGACGCTCACCACGACGGTGCAGCGCTCAGTGTCCATGGCGCGCCCGTTCGGTTGCGGTTCTGAGCGCACGCCGCGTCAGCACACCGGCGAGGTGGCGCTGATAACCCTTGCTGGCATGCACGCTACCCTGCGGATCGACGGCATCCTGGGCGAGCCGCGCAGCTTCGGCAAATGCCGCTTCGGACAGGCGCTCTCCGATCAGGGACTGTGCCGCCGCCGTGGCGTGGATCGGCCGGTCGCCGAGCCCGCAATAGGCGAGCCGCGCATTGCGGCAAATCTCCTCCGCGTCGAGCGTCACGACGGCTGCAACGCCGGCCAGCGCAAAGTCGCCGCGCCGGCGTGACATCTCCAAGAACGCGGTGCCGCTGCGCGCCGGCAGCACCGGAAGCTCGATTGCCGAGAGCATCTCGTCAGCGGCGAGCGCGGTCGTGAGCGCGCCAACAAAGAAATCCGCGGCTTTGATGGTGCGTTCGCTGATGGCCGAGCGGGCGCGCAGCCGGCCCCCCAGCGCGCGCACGATCGCCGGCAGCTCGGACGCCGGATCGGCGTTTGCAAGGTTGCCACCAATGGTGCCGCGGTTGCGGATCTGCGGGTGCGCGATCTCCGGCAACGCATGGGTGATGAGCGGCAGGTCGCGCCAGACGATCGCATCGCGCTCAAGCGCGCGGTAGCGCGTCATCGCGCCGATGCGGAGGACGCCGTCGGCGCGCTCAATGCCCGCAAGCTCGCTGATTGGGTTGAGGTCGATCAATACCGCCGGCTGCACCAGGCGAAAATTCATCGCCGGCACCAGGCTCTGGCCGCCGGCGAGGAAGCGCCCCTCCTCGCCGTGCTCGGCCTTAGCCGCGAGCGCCTCCTCAATGGAGTGTGCCACAATGTATCGGAACGGTGCGGGTTTCATCGGGGCCTATGGAGGCTTTTTTTGCCCGCCGAGTCAAAGCCGTCGCCCAGAACAGGCATCGGTTCTGTCTTGCCGGGAGGCCTCAAGGGCGGGCACATTTGGGGGCCTTGCGCGGGACGAAAGCTGATGAGCGTCACCGAAGCTATCGCCACAATCACCGCCGGTCCGAAAGGCCCGGAGATTGGTGCATTCTTCGACTTCGACGGCACATTGATCGACGGCTTTTCCGCTTTGGCCTACTTCACCGATAAGCTCCGTCGGCGCGAACTCGGTTTGCGCGAAGCGGCGGACATCATCCGGACAGCGTTGCGCGGCGACATGAACGAAAGGGAGTTCGACGCATTCTTCGCCAAGAATGTCGCCGAGTGGGCGGGCCACCCGGAAGACAAGCTCGTCGAGCTCTGGTCGCGCCTGTTCAGAGACACGATTGCCGGCTGGACCTTTCCAGAAGCTTGGGACCTCGTGAAGGCGCACCAGAAAATGGGGCACACCGTTGCAATCGCCTCCTCAGCGACGCGCTACCAGGTCGATCCGATTGCGGAAGAGCTGGGAATCGAGCACGTGCTCTCTACGCGCGTGATGGTGCGCGACGGTAAACTCACAGGCACCGTCGACGGCATGACGCTCTGGGGCACCGGCAAGGCGCAGGCCGTGCTCGATTTCGCCACCCGGCACGGAATCGCGCTGGCGCAGAGTTTTGGCTACGCAAACGGAAATGAGGACATCGCTTTCCTGAAGACAGTGGGACACGCGACCGCCGTCAACCCGAAGCCGGCGCTGGTCGCGGCGGCGCAGCGCGAAGGCTGGAGCGTGCTGCGCTTCGCGCGGCGCCGCAAACCCTCCTTGGCGATGCGCGCGCGCAGCGCCGGTGCCTATGGGGCGCTGGCGGCAGCGTCGCTCGGCGGGTTCGCGACGAGGAGGAAGGTGCGGGCTGCCGAATGGGTCAGCGCACGCGGTAGCGACGCCATACTTGCCGTCGCCGGCGTCAAGGTCGACGTGGCGGGCGAGCAGCACCTGTGGGCGCATCGGCCCTGTGTATTCATGTTCAATCATCAGAGCGTGGCTGATGACTACGTGCTGTTGACCCTGCTACGGCGAGGCATCACCGGCATCGCCGGCATCGAGGCGATGCAGCCGGCGATCGATTGGATCCGGCGCGGAATCAGCGTCGTAATCGCGCCTGAGGGAACGCGCAGCGTTTCGCCGCGACTCGGTCAGTTCAAGAAAGGCGCGTTTCATATCGCCATGCAGGCCGAGGTCCCCATCGTGCCAGTCATCCTTCGTAATACCTACACGGTCTTGCCGCGACATTCGCGGTTGTTTCGACCCGGCACGGTGCAGGTCTGCGTGCTGCCGCCAATCGACGTGACGGCATGGCAGAACGAAAACCTTGACCGCCACATCGCCGACGTGCGGGCTTTGTTTCAGCGTATCCTCGATGACGACTCTAACCTTGCCCCCGCCCACAATTGACGCGCGCGGCGTCTGCCTCAGCTTCGACACCGCCGATGGCGAGGTCCAGGCGCTGGCCGGCGTCGACCTCGCGATCACGCCGGGGGAGTTCGTCTCGTTCATCGGACCGTCGGGCTGCGGCAAGACCACCCTTCTCCGCGTCATCGCCGATCTTGAGCAGCCGAGCGCAGGCAGCATCCTGATCAACGGCGTGTCGCCCGAGGATGCACGGCTCAAGCGCCAGTATGGCTACATCTTCCAGGCGCCGGCGCTTTATCCATGGCGCACGGTCGAGCGCAATGTCATGCTGCCGCTCGAGATCATGGGCGTTCCCAAGGCCGAGCGGCGCGAGCGCGCCCGGCGCTATCTCGCGCTCGTCAATCTTGCCGGTTTCGAGCGCAAATTTCCCTGGCAGCTTTCCGGCGGAATGCAGCAGCGCGTCTCCATCGCCCGCGCGCTGTCGTTCGAGCCAGATTTATTGTTGATGGATGAGCCGTTCGGCGCCCTCGATGAGATCGTGCGCGACCACCTCAACGAGCAACTGCTGCGGCTGTGGAGCAAGACGGGCAAGACGGTGCTGTTCGTCACCCACTCGATCCCCGAGGCAGTGTTTCTGTCGAGCCGGATCGTGGTGATGTCGCCGCGACCGGGACGCGTGATCGATGTGATCGATTGCGACTTCCCGCGCGACCGTACGCTGGAGATCCGCGAGACCCCGGAATTCCTGAAGATCGCGCAGCGTGTGCGCGCCGGGCTGCGGTCGGGCCATTCCTATGACGAGTAGCACGGCCGACGCGCGCGCACCCGCGACATGGTGGGGACATCCGGTGTTCCAGCGCCACGCTCCAGTCATCGTCATCGTGCTGGTGTTGGTCGCCCTCTGGTATATCGCGACGGTGCTCGCCAATGCCTCGCTGGTGCGCGAGGCATTCGAGCGCAGCGAAACGTCCTACAACACATTTGATCTGATTATTAGCACGCTCAGCGCCGAGCGGCCGCTGGTCGTGGCCCCACACCAGATGCTGCTCGCGTTCTGGAACTCGGTCTTCGGCTATCCGCCGGATTCGCCGCGCAGCCTGCTCTATCATGGCTGGGTTACGCTGTCGGCGACGCTTGTCGGATTTTTGATCGGCGCCGCGTTCGGCATTCTGCTCTCGGTACTGATCGTGCACCTGCGCACGTTGGAAAAGAGCTTGATGCCGTGGATCATCTGCTCGCAGATGGTTCCGATCCTGGCCGTGGCGCCGATCGTCATCGTGGTGCTCGGCGCAGTCGGGATGCAGGGCCTGCTGCCGAAGTCGATCATCTCCGCGTATTTGTGTTTCTTTCCCGTGACGATCGGCATGGTGAAGGGCCTGACATCGCCCGACGTGATCGAGCGCGACCTGATGCGGACCTGGTCGGCGACGCCGGCTCAGGTTTTCTGGAAACTGCGCTGGCCATCATCAATGCCGTTCCTGTTCGCGAGCCTCAAAGTCGCAGTTACGATCTCGCTGGTTGGCGCCATCGTCGGCGAACTGCCGACCGGCGCGCAAGCCGGCATCGGCGCGCGGCTGCTCGCCGGCTCCTACTACGGCCAGACTGTGCAGATCTGGGCGGCACTGTTCACCGCGGCACTGATGGCCGCCGTGTTGGTCGCCATTATCAGCGCGGCCGAGCGACTGGTGCTCCGCCGCATGGGAGCGCGGTCGTGACGGCGCGCTGGTCCACACTTCTGCTGGCCGCGTT
>JAFAXD010000141.1 GCA_019241285.1 Xanthobacteraceae bacterium
AACATGATGCCGAGGAAACAGAGGATGAAGAAGTTGCGGTGCCAGCGCGAGAACAAAAGCCGCTCCAGGCGGCCAACCAGGGTTGCGGACGCTGCCGCCTTGCCGTCCATGGCGTTTCCTCGTTTGCTTGTCGTTCTGGTGGGGCGAGCTTAGCACGCAAGACAGGCGACAGAAGGCGGATATACTGCTCTCCCGTTTGTCCTCCGTCATCGGTTCCTTCGTCATGCTCGATGTCTTCAATCATTTCATGCCCTCGCCGTACTTCGAGCGCTTGCAGAAGCTCGCTCCCACCCACGCCGCAGCCACGGCGTTCCCGCGCCTGCGCACGCTTTGGAATATCGATGCGCGGCTGAAATTGCTCGATCAGTTCGGCGACTTGCAGCAAGTGCTCTCGCTTGCCAATCCGCCGCTCGAATATTTGGGCAGTCCGGCCGATACGCCGGAGCTGGCGCGCATGGCCAATGACGGACTGGCCGACCTTTGCAGCCGCTTTCCGGACCGGTTCCCGACGTTCATCGCCTCGCTGCCGATGAACAACATCGAGGCGTCGCTGGCGGAGATCGATCGTGCGGTCGGGGAGCTGGGTGCCAAAGGTGTCCAGGTCTTCACCAACGTCGCCGGCGCGCCGTTGAGCGAGGCCACGTTTCGTCCGATCTTCGCGCGCATGGTTGCGCACGATCTCCCGGTCTGGGTCCATCCGATGCGCGGCCCGCAGTTTTCCGATTACACGACTGAGACGGCGTCCGAGAATGAGATCTGGTTCACGTTCGGCTGGCCGTATGAAACCACCGCCTGCATGACCCGGCTGATCTATTCGGGCCTGTTTGATGAAATGCCGCAGCTCAAGATCATCACGCATCACATGGGCGGGATGATCCCCTATTTTGCTGGGCGCATTGGCCTCGGCTTTCGGCAGATTTTCTTCGGCACGAGCGAACACAACCCGGGCGCCGATACGCTTAAGCGCCCGCCCGCAGAGTATTTCAAGCTGCTCTACGCCGACACGGCGCTCAACGGCGAGGTTGCGGCCACCCAGTGTGGACACGCGTACTTCGGCACCGCGCACTGTCTATTCGCGACCGATGCGCCGTTTGATCCGGAGCAGGGCAACATTCTGATCAGCAACACGATCGCGGCTGTCAATGCGCTTCCGATCGATGCGGCGGAACGCGAGTGCATTTTCTCGGGAAATGCTCGGGGGCTGCTGAAGCTGCAGTAAGCCCGAAGGCTGCGACCGCCTTCCGCGCCGTTCTTCCCGGTGCTAGCGTTCCGCAAACAACAACCCGGGTCGGGGAGGAGCATCGCATGCGCACGGACCCGCTGCGTGCGGTCATCAGCGAGGAAGTCGTTAGCCGCGCCCGCGCCCTCGTTCCCGGCCTGCGGGCGCGTGCCGCCGCTGCCGAGGAGGCGCGGCGCCTGCCGCCCGAGTCGGTCGCGGAGTTCATCGACACGGGCCTGGCGCGCATCCTCGTTCCCACTCGCTTTGGCGGCTACGGTCTCGGGCTCGACACCTGGTTCGAGGCGGTGCGCGAGATCAGCGCTGCCGATGCGTCGCATGGCTGGTGCGCAAGCCTGCTGATCCATCACCCGCACATGGTCGGCCAATTTCCCGAAGAAGCCCAACAGGCGGTTTGGGCGGATGGTCCCGACGTGCCGATCGCGGCGTCGGTGCTGCCGACCACGCGCGTCACGCGCGACGGCGACGGCTTCCGCATCTCCGGCGACCAGTCGGCATTCGCGAGTGGGGTCGATCACTGCACCTGGGTGATCGTCGGCGGTTTGCTGCACGATGGTCCGGCACCGGATTGGGTGTTGTTCCTCATTCCGCCTGGCAAGTACACCGTGCGCGATACGTGGCACACCAGCGGCATGCGGGCGACCGGCAGCAATACCATCATCACCGACGATGTATTCGTGCCGGCGATCCATGCGCTGCGCATCGAGGACCTGCGTCTCGGCAAGGGCCCGGGCGGCGCCGTCAATAAAAGCCCGATCTTTCGCGCGCCGTTCTTTTCCTATTCGCCGCTCACCTTTGTGTCAGCGATGCTGGGCGCGGCCCAGGGCGCGTATATCTATTTCCGCGACTGGTCGCGGGATCGCAAGGCGCGCCGTGGCGTTGTCGTTGCCGAGCTTGCCAGCCTACAGGTTGCGATGGCGCGGGCCTCCGCCGATCTCGACGCGGCCGAGTTGTTGTTGCGCCGTGCCGCGCTCGCTCCGCACGCGCCGGAGCCCATGAGCGCCGCGCAGCTCGCGCGCTCGATTCGGGACTTCACCCGCGCGGCTGAGCTGACGCTCGGCGCGATCGACACGTTGATGACGCTCAGCGGCTCAGCCGGTTTTGCGGCCACCAACCCGATCCAACGCGCCTGGCGTGACCTGCATTTCGCCGGCTCGCATGTGGCGCTCAGTCCCGAGAACAACTACTCGCATTTCGGGCGCCTGGAGCTCGGATTGGGCCGCGACCCAACGCAACCGTTCTATTGAGGAAAATCCGTGATTCGTCCGCTGCGCAATGCTTTAAAGGGCTTTGTTAGTTGTATAACAGCCCTGCTGGTCACCGCGGCAGCGTTCGCTGGCGATTCCTATCCGACACGGCCGATCCGTCTCGTCGTCGGGTTCGGCGCCGGGGGCCCCACCGACATCCCGGCTCGGTTCATCGCCGATCGACTCGCTTCGATGCTTGGTCAGAGTGTCGTTGTTGAGAACAAGCCGGGCGCCGGTGGAATGTTGGCGACGCGCGACGTGCTTGCTCAACCGCGCGACGGCTACAATCTGCTGCTGTGCACGCACTTCGAGTCTATCAACACGGTGCTCTACAAGAATCCGCAATATACGCTGGCCGATCTTGCCCCCATATCGTTGATCACCAAATACTACTATGCGCTGGCGCTCTCGAACGCGATCCCCGCGGCGAATTTGGAGCAATTCCTCGCCTATGCCAAGTCGCATCCCGGCGAAGTGTCCTACATCACCATCGGCAGCGGCTCCGCCCAAGAGATCCTCGCTCACCAGCTCGAGCGTCTCGCCGGCATCTCGCTCAATCGCATTCCCTATCGGGGTGGTCCGCAGGTGATGCAGGATTTGGTTTCGGGCCGGGTTCACCTCTATGTGTCGCCGGCGCTCGGCGTCCTGCCGCAATATCAGAGCAAGGACATCAAGATACTCGGTGTCTCAAGTCCGCAACGGCTCACCATCCTGCCGGAAGTCCCGACGTTTGCGGAGCAGGGAATTGATTTTAAGCGCTTCGGCTGGCTCGGAGTCTGCGCTGGAGCGGGTACCCCGCAGCCGATCATCGATCTGCTGAACCGACATATCATGACGATCGTTGCGAGCCCGGATTATCAAACTCTGATCGAGACGGCGGGCTCGATCCCGGCGTCATCGTCACCAGCGGAGGTGAACGACGTGCTCAAGCAGACGGTCGACGACGTTGCCGCGACGATCCGAGAATATGGGATGCAGCAGGAATAAGGACATCGAGCGCCAGGGTGGACCTATTCTCTGCTCCACAGGTCGCGAAATTCTGCGGCTACCAGCGTGTCATACGGGATCGGATCCGTGATCAGTCCATTCGCCATCGCGAACTTGTTCAATCCATCGACCGCTTCGACCGAAATGGTCGCGTCGTAGAACGGGGCATCGCGTTCAATCAAACCGGCAATCAGTGAGGCTTCCTCGCGCGGGAACAAATCCTTTGCGGCCTCGGTCGCGAGGCCAGGATTCGTCCTCAGCGCGCGTTGGGTTTTTACGATCGCGCGGATCGCGGCCGCGGCGACTTGCGGGTGCTCGCGGACGAACTGTTCCGTCGTGGTCAGGGCTGCGAAATTGTACCAGCGCGCGCCGGGCGGGCCGTCGCCGCGGCGCAGATCGAGGTGGAGTTTGGCGACGCCCAGGCTCTCGCCGATGGCAACGCGCATGCCGTTGCCCCAGTAACCATCAGCAACGCCTTGCTCGATGGCGACGACTCCGTCACGTCCTTTCAAATGCTCCTGTCCGGGCGCGGTCGGGCTCGCAACAATGCCGATGTTGTCGCGTGCAGGATCAATCCCGGCTTCGGCCAGCATGTATCGCAGTCCCATTTCGGGAAAGGTCGGTGAGCAGGCGATGCGCAGCCCTTTGACCGCGTTGAGGTCGCCGCGCTTGATGTCGAGATCGGCGCGCACCGCCATGAACCAATACGAATACTGGGACAACGCGCAGAGCAGTTTTGCTCCCTTCCAGGCTGGGAAAGCACGCGTTGCCACGTAGGCGGGGCCGCCGAGAAAATGCAAGGTCCCATCGCGCAGGCGTTCCGGTCCGTATTTGGCGCCATAAACCGCCTCAAACTCGACGTCGATTCCTTCCTGCGCGAAGAATCCGAGTTTGGCCGCGGCCGTTGCAACGAAATAGGAAGGCGAATCGACGTCGGCAACCATCAGCCGATACATCCGGAGTACTCCGTGGGTTCAGTCTGCCTTGATGTTTGCCGATTTGACAATCGGCCACCATTTCTCGATCTCGGCACGCTGCAACGCGCCGAGCCCTTCCGGCGTCTGCGCTGCGCGCGGCGGAAGTTCCTGGGCGAGATCGGCGAGGCGTCTCTGCACGGTCGCGTCCGCCAGGGCCTCGACAATCGCCGCATCGAGGCTGGCAACTACATTCGCTGGCGTGCCTTTTGGCACCCAGACGCCGTGCCAATTGGAGACATAGAAGCCTGGCAATCCGGCTTCATCCACCGTGGGAACCTCGGGCGCGACGGGGAGACGGTTGTTCGCCGTAACCGCATAGCCTTTGATCGTGCCGGCGCGCAGCTGCGGCACGCAATTCGCCGCTACGCTGAACATCATGTCGATTTGTCCCGCCATCAGGTCCGTCATCGCTGCGCCGACGCCGAGCCGATAGGGCACAAACTGGAAGCGCGTGCTCGTTTCCCGCTGAAACAACGTGCCGACCACGTGCGACGTGCTGCCGGCGCCGCCGGTTCCCTGAGTACCCTTGTCTGGATTGGCCCGGAGCCACGCGATCAACTCACTCAAGCTGTTCGCCGGCATATCTGGTCGTGCAATGATGACCTGAGGATCGCTGGCGATTTGCGCAACAGGCGCGAAGTCCTGCAGCAAATCGTATGACAGCGCGAACACGGCGCCATTCAGAACGTGTGAGGCCCAATTGCCGACGCCCACCGTGTAGCCGTCGCCTGAAGCGCGCGCGAGCCGGCCGACACCGATGGTGGCTGATCCCCCAGCGACATTCTCAATGATGATGGGTTGGCCAAGCGGTTTGCGCATGCCTTCAGCGATGATGCGTGCGACCGTGTCGGTCGGCCCGCCCGCGCCGTACGGCACGATCATGGTGATGGGCCGCGCCGGATAGACTTGCGCCCGTGCTGTGCGCCCGAGCGTCGGGATTGCCGTGGCGCCCGCGGCCAGGCGTAGAAATTGACGGCGCTGAACTTTCACGGATCTATTTCGACTTGCTTGTTGCCTTGCCGTCAGCGCCGCGCACCCCAGCCCAGGGATCCTGAGTCACGTTGGCGTCGGGAATCTTGTCGAGCCCGGCCCGGTAAGCCTTGTCGGCCTCCTCGGCTTTACGTTTTTGCGCAGCCGCCTGCTCGCGCTGCTCCGGCTTGCCACCTCCGCGCTGGTGACCTTGAGCTAACGCAGGTGCAGCGACCAGCGTGATAGCAAGAGCTGCGATCAGTGCCCTCATGCAGAGCTCTTGCTGGTGTGACCCCACAGGGCGTCCCAGTCATTGCCGCCCATGTCGGTGACGCGCCCCTCCTGGTCGAAGAACTTGTTTGGCACCTGGAAGATCGCAAGCATCAGTCCGCCCTCCGGGCACCATGCCACGTGACGGCTGCCGACCTCGCGCCACACGAACTCACCCGGCCCGACCTCGAGGCCCGCGGCCGGACCTTCCTTGTCAACGAGCTTGCCCTCGATCACCCAGGTCTGCTCGATCTGCACGTGCTCATGGTCTGGCAGCACGGCCCCGGGAGCAAAGCGCATCAGCGCGGTGACGAGCCCGGTCTTGCGATCGAGCAGCAGCGTCTTCGCCTCGCATCCGGGAAAGCGCGTCTTCTGCCATTCCATCTCGGCTGGGCGCACGACATGCGAGTGCGTGTCGGCCGTTGTCGATGCCGTGCCGCGCTCGAGTGTTGTTGTTGCCATCGTGTCCTCCATCAATTCGCCGGCGGGGCCACCGCGGCGTCGGGTTGGTTGCTGCGCTTGAGCGCGTCGGCGACGAAACCACTCGCCTTCATCTCCTCGACGAACGCCGCAAGGTAGCGGCTCCCGGCCTCGCCGCGGCCCTTCGGCGTGCCCATGGCCTGGCGGATCTCCATGAAGCGGCCATCGAGCACACGCACGCCTGGATTCTTGCTGGCGAAGGCGACTAGCGGCTGCTTCACACCGGCGGCGGCCTCGAGCTTGTCTTTCACAAACTGCGCGATGCCGTCGTCGCTGCGCATCAGGGTGGCGTGCTTGAGGGTGCGCGTGAGATAGAGGTCATAGGCCGAGTTCTTGCTCACGCCGATGCGTACACCATCGCGATCGACCTCCTCGACGCGCGTGATCTTGGAATCCTGCGGCACCATGTAGACGCCCTCGATGATGACGTAGGGTGCCGTGAACGCGATCTCGTTCGCCCGCACCGGCTCGATGGCGAGGAACATGACATCGAGGTTGCTGGTTTTCACTGCCTCGAACACCTTGCCGGCCGCATCGAACGGCACGAGCTCGACCGGAACATGCAGCCGGCGCCCGAGTTCCTGGGCAAGATCTGCGGTAACGCCCTTGGGCCGCCCGGTTGCCGGATCCTTCTGCGCCAAGACCATGTTGCCGAGATTGATGGCGGCGCGCAGCTTGCCGGTTGGAGCGAGGTCTTGCAAAACATCGGGCGAGACGGGGGTCATCGGACTGCCTTGTTGCGAGGAGGAACTCGTGGTCTGTGCGGAGGCTGCGCTAAGCGCGGCTGCGAGCACAATCATAACGGTCGCAGCGATCCTGGTCATGGTATTCCTCCCGCATGGCCCCCCGGCATAATGGAGAGCAACCGTGGCGGAACTGGCGCGCATCCGAACTGCCGTGCTCGACGTCGCCTACGAGGCGAGCGGACCTGAGCATGGCACGCCGGTCATTCTGCTGCACGGCTTTCCCTACGACCCACGTAGCTTCGATCAAGTCGTGCCGATCCTCAATGGCGCCGGCTTGCGCACCATCGTGCCGTACCTGCGGGGCTATGGCCCCACACGGTTCTTGTCGGCGGAAACCATGCGTTCCGGTCAGCAGGCCGGCCTTGCGCATGACGTGCTCGATCTGCTTGACGCACTGGGTATGGAGCAGGCGATCGTGGCCGGGTTCGATTGGGGCGCGCGGTCGGCTTGCATCCTGGGAGCGCTATGGCCGGCGCGCGTACGCGGCCTGGTGACTTGTTGCGGCTATATCATCCAGGACATTGCGCGCGCCGGAAACCCGGTTGACCCCGAGCAGGAGCGCCGGCTCTGGTACACGTATTATTTCAACACGGAGCGGGGGCGGGCGGGGCTCGCCGCCAACCGCGTGCCGCTCTGCCGATTGTTATGGACCTTGTGGTCGCCGACTTGGCCGTTTGACGAAGGAGCCTATGCGCGCACCGCGCGCTCACTCGACAATCCGGATTTCGTCGACGTCGCCGTCCATTCCTACCGCCATCGCTATGGCGTGGTCGCCGGAGATTCGCGCTACGAGGAAACGGAAGCGCGCCTTGCAGCGCTGCCGAAGATTAGCGTGCCCGCCATCGCGCTGCACGGGGCCGTCGATGGCGTGACCCCGACCGCGACCTCCGAACATCACGGCACCCATTTCACCGGGCGCTATGAGCGGCGCGTTCTCGACAATGTCGGTCACGATGTGCCGCGCGAGGCACCCACTGCGTTCGCACAAGCGGTGCTTGACGTGTCCGGTTGGTGAAAGCTCCTACTCGATCTGCGGAATCTTGGCGCTCGCGACAAGCTCCTTGAAGAACGCGACCTCCTTGGCGATCCGCTCTCGCAGCACGTCGGGCCCGCCAGCAATGGGCGCATATCCGACTTGACGCAAGCGTGCCTTCACCGCGTCCTGTGCGAGCACGTCTTTGGTGGCCTTGGCCAATCGTTCGATAACCTCAGCCGGCGTGCCCGCTGGCGCGAGCAGAAAATGGCCCGTGTCGAGCACGATGTCCGGAAATCCAAGCTCGACGAATGTCGGCACATCGGGAAGCTCCGGCCAGCGCTCGCGGCTGGTCATGGCGAGCCCCTTCATGGTGCCGCCTAGCACCTGTTCCTGCACGTTCGGCAATGAGGCGCTGAGCAGATCCACCGTCCCGCTCAGCAAGGCTTGTGTCGCCGGTCCGCCGCCCCCATAGGCGATATTGGTGATGTTGATTCCGGCGCGCAGCTTGAACAACTCCATCGTCAGCTGCGGTGTCGTGCCGTTGCCGGGGCTCGCATAGTTCAGCTTTTGCGGATCGGCTTTTGCGCGCGCAATCACGTCGCGCAGCGATTTGAGCTCGGAATTCGGCAGCGCCGCAATGATGTTCGGCGCCACCGCCAGATCAGCAATTGGGGCAAAGTCCTTCACCGGGTCGTAAGGCAAATTCCTGTAGAGCGCCGGGTTGGCGACGAAAGCGCTGGTCGTAATGAGGAGCGTCGATCCGTCCGGCTCGGCATGCGCGACCGCGGCGGTCCCGAGATTGCTTCCGGCCCCGGGCCGGTTCTCGATGATGATGTTCTGCTGGAGCGCCTGCCCGAGCGGCTGCTGCAGGACGCGGGCGATCACGTCGGCGGAGCCAGCCGGGCCGAACGGAATGATAATCCGGATTGGTTTGCCGGAACTCAACTGCGCCGAGGCCGGAGGCGACAGGAGCCCGGTCAGCAGCAAGAGGATCGCCACGCCGGCGGCGAACGCATATAGACGCGTGACCGCGGTTACGGCCCGTCGCATCATCACTTCCTCCCAGTCCAGTCACGCCGCGCGCTTATGTGCCGCCAGGGCCTCGCCGAAGGCGCGAAACAGCGCCGCGTTTATCGGGTTTCGTTGCGGGTCGTACTCGGCGTGCCATTGCACGCCAAGCGCAAAGCCCGGCGCATCGGCGATGCGGATCGCCTCGATTGTGCCGTCCTCCGCCACGCCTTCGATCACGACGCGTTCGCCGGGGTCGAGAATGCCCTGGCCGTGCAGCGAGTTCACCCGGATGGTGTCCTGGCCCAGGATCTTTGCGAAAAGGCCGCCGGCCACGAGCTTCACGTCGTGGCGATCGGCGAAGATGACTTCCGGGTCCGGATGAAGCTCGCCGTTCTCCAACCGCGGGGCGCGGTGGTTCAGGCGCCCGGGCAATTCGCGGATCTCATGATGCAGCGAGCCGCCGAAAGCGACGTTCATCTCCTGAAACCCGCGGCAGATGCCGAAGATCGGGATGGCGCGGGCGACGCAGGCTTCGATGAGCCCCAGCGACACCGCATCGCGTGCCTCATCATACGGCTCGTGCCGGGGATGCGGCTCGGCTCGGAAACGCGTTGGATGCACGTTGGCGCGCGCTCCGGTGAGCATCACACCATCGACTGCGTCCAGCAGCGCACCCACATCCGTGATGTCCGGCGCGCCGGCAAACATCAGCGGCAGCGCGCCGGCGACATCGGCAATCGCCCGCAACGACTTTTCGCCGACCGCCTGCATGCTGAAGCGCTTTTCGACGAGGTGTGCATTGGCGATCACGCCGACCACAGGTCGGGCCATCACGAAGTCCCTATTTTCCCGGCGCGCAGCGTATTTCTGCTAAATTGTCCCAATCGCACAGCACGTGTCTACTAAATTAGAGCGGACTTTACGCCCGCAAATCCGCAAAGGCGTCATCCAATCGGTCGAGCGCCTCGACAAGAATCGGCCGCGGCGTCGCAAAATTGAACCGCTGCCAGGTTTCCCCGCCCGGCCCGAATTGCGTCCCAGGGCTCACGAAGATGCGTGCGCGGGTTTTGATCCGAGCGGCGACCTCCTCGGGCGGCAGGCCGGTGCCGGAAAAATCGACCCAGCCCAGATAGGTCGCATCAAGCCGCATAGAACGGGCGCCTGGCGCGGCAGCCTCTATGCGCGCGTCGAAAAAGTCCCGAGCGGCGGTGAGGTAGCGCAGCAGCGCCTCGAGCCAGGCCTCCCCGGTCCGCCACGCAGCCTCGGTCGCGATCATGCCGAACCGGTTGTAGGAGCTCAGTCCACTGGCCGCGATCCGCGCGTCGATGCGGCGCTTGAGCTCGGCGTTCGAGGTGACGCACGCG
The DNA here is from genome assembly GCA_019241285.1 of Xanthobacteraceae bacterium. Taxonomy (GTDB): domain Bacteria; phylum Pseudomonadota; class Alphaproteobacteria; order Rhizobiales; family Xanthobacteraceae; genus JAFAXD01. Next base: position 10,265 of record JAFAXD010000141.1, read on the forward strand.
CCTACATGGGCGCCGGCGAGATTGAACGTCTTCGTCGCCGCGATGCATGTGATCAGGCGATCCGCGATTTCCGGCGCGGCCGCGATTGTCGGCGTGTGCTTGGCGTCGCCGAGTAGCAGGTCGCAATGAATCTCATCGGAGACGAGAATGAGGTTGTGCTCCTCGCAGAATTTGGCGAGCGCGCGGATCTCATCGACCGACCAGACCGTTCCACCGGGATTGTGCGGGCTGCAGAAGAACACGACCTTGGTTCGCGGCGTCAGCTTTTCGCGCAGCGCGTCGAGATCCATGCGGTAGCGGCCGTCCGTTTCGACCAGCTGCGCGTCGAGGATGTGTCTCTCGTTTGCGACAATGATCCGGCGGAATGCATGATACGCCGGTGGGAACACGACGACCTCATCGCCGGGAGCGCTCACCGCCTGCAGGACCAGTCCCAACCCGGATACTACGCCGGGCGTCGGGCTGGCCCAGGCCGGGTCCACCCGCCAGCCATGCCGGCGGGCGACCCAGTCCGAAAGGGCGGCGGCCCAGCTGCCGGTGTCGGCGTAATAGCCGTGCGTCGCAAGGCTCACCTCCGCCTGCAGCGCCTGCGTCACGCCGGGCGGGGCGGCGAAGTCCATGTCCGCGACCCACATCGGAATCATGTCCGGCGTGTCGATTCCCGATACCCGCGGCGCCACATCCCATTTGGATGCATGGGTACCGCGCCGGTCGATGACGCGATCGAAATCAAACATCTGTGGCTCCTGGTGCAACGGCGGCAACGTCAGACACGGACCATTCCGCCATCGACGTAGAGCGTCTGCCCGGTCATGAACGCTGCATCATCGCTGGTCAGGAACGACATCGCGCCGACGAGATCCTCGGGAATCTCGGGGCGCGGGATCGCCTGGCGGGCGGCGAGCGCTGCGAATTCCTCGTCCATGCTGTTGCGGCCGAAGCGCGGGGCGCGCGACAGCGTGCCGGGCGAGCGTGTCAAGCTGGGCGAGATCGCGTTCACCGTGATGCCGTAAGCGCCGAACTCGGATGCCAGCGCGCGGGTGAAGCCGACCACGCCGCCTTTGCTGGCGATGTAATGCGCGTAGTGCGTCACGACCGTGCTGACCGTGCTCGACGACATGTTGACGATGCGACCCCAGCCACGCTGCTTCATGCCGGGAATGAAGGCCGATACGGTGAGGAACGCGGCGTCGAGATTGATCGACATGACGTGCCGCCAATCGGCGAAGGTCATCTCGTCGAACGGCTTGAGCGGGTAGATGCCGGCGTTGTTGATGAGAATATCGCAGCGGCCGAACGTGAGCTCGACATCCTTGGCGAGGGCGGCGACTGAATCCGGCGATGCCACGTCGCATTTGCAGGCGATGGCGCGCCGCCCGGCTGCTTCGACGAGCTTCACGGTCTCGGTGGCCGGATTGAGGTCGGCAATGACGACGTGAGCGCCGTCCTGCGCCAGTCGTTTCGCAAATGCCTGGCCGATGCCGCCGGCCGCCCCCGTGACAACTGCGATCTTATCCAAGTGGCCTTTTCCCATATCTGACGTCCTACCCTCGCCGTCCAAAATCAAAGGACGGGCATCATAACGGGCTCAGCGCAACCCGGTCGAGGTTTCGACCGACCGCTGGGGATAGGTATGGGCAGATCGAATGGCGCGCCGGGTGCGACCGTTGGTCAGGGGAGCTCCGCCACCGCAAGGTGCAGGCGTAGAAGCTCCGCAATGGTCTCCGGCTTGCGTCGGCCGAAGCCGCACTCCGTGCCAACGGCGAATCTCTCAACGAACTTACGGGCGGTGGCCAGGCGCTGACGCGCGCCGTCCAGCCCGTCCGTATGGTGCACGAGGCCGAGACATAGTTCGGTTTCGGGCCGCAGCCGCAGGTTCTTCAATGGCGCGAAGTAAGCCTCGTCGGCACGATCGCGCGGCACCGGCATATGCACCAGTTGGACCGGCCGGCTGATCCGCTGCATCACCCGGTTGGTGAACTCGACCATGTCGCCCATGTCGGTCGGCTCGACCACATGGCGGTGATTGGAGTCGCCGTAGCACAGGTGATAGAGCAGCTCGATATCGCCCGGCACGTGGTTGCCGAGATCGATCAGGATATTGCTGAAGGTCTCCTGCATTTCGGCTTTGCTGCGGCCGTAGCTACCGACCTGCTCGCGCTGCAGGCGGGCAAACACCGCGGATGCCACGTCGAACTGGATTGCGAGCTCTTCATGCGGGATCGTGGCGGCAATCTTCTCGATCTCGCGCTTGACCGCCGCGTTATAGATCGGGTCGATCGCGACATGCAGCGCGTCGGTCAGGAACAGCCAGATCACCGAATGCGCCGGCACCAGGTCGACTTGAAAGCGCGTGCCCGCCGGGATCGTGCCCGCGTCCTTGAGCCGTTTGAAGACGCCATACGACTCCTTCGCGATGTCGGCATAAAACAAGTTGTCGATCTTGATGTCGGACGCGGTGTAGCCGGGACGCAAGCCGTAACGGCGGATCGGCTTTGCGGTTTCATGCAGGCGAAAGACGTCGTCGGACAGTTGGAGTGCCGGATTTTGTGAGAACACCGGCTCCAGCCAGGTGATCCAATCCAAGCGCTTGCCCGTCTCGCCATCGGGAATGTGCTTGAGCCGATTGCCGAACAGCGGCCCCACTGTCTTGAATACGTCCTCGGCGCTTTTGAGCGGCACGCTGCCGACCAGATAGATGTCACGGCTCATGAGAGTCTCATTTCAGTCGCTGTGCGGCTTCCGAAATCACGCTGAGATCGGAGTGGCCTTTGATATCGATGTCGCCCTTGAGGAAGCCAAGCGCCTTCTGTTCGTCCACGTTGGATTGCAGCGCAGCCAGGTTCGGTTGCATGTTGGGGTCGCGGTAATAGTCCTTGTTGGTGAACAGCCAGGACTCGAAGATCGCCGCCGGCTGCTTGGTCACCCTCACCGCGATAGCAACAGCCTCATTGTGATTTGCGGGGTCGAGATACCAGCGCACCACGCGCAGCGTATCCTCCATGAAATCGACCAGCGCGGGGCGATTCTTCTCGATGAAGCCTTTGCGGGCCGCATAGATCGCCATCTGTGTTGTGCCGACCGCTTCCTTCTGCACGAAGAGCGTGCGCGCGATCTTGCGCAGCTCGGGATCGAGCGAAAATGGCAGGACGCCGGGCACCAGTTCGGCCTTCTTCTCCGCCAGCAGGGCGCGCATGGCCGGAAACTGCGCTTCGACGACGGTGTAGTCGCGCCGGTCTTCCATGCCGTTCTTACGCAGCATGGCCTTCATGGCGATATCGACCGCGCTGCCTAGGGCGTTGGTGGCGAGGATCTTGCCCTTGAGATCCGGCACCTTCTGCACCGGCGAGTCCTTGAGGACAAAAAACTCCTGCGAGTAGTAGTCGCCGACACCATCCTGGAACTCGTCGGCAATGATGCGCAGGTCATCGAGGCCGGCGTTCTGCACCGCGAGGCCGATGGCCGAGAAGGTGAGATTGGCGACGTCGAGCTCGCCGTTTGCCAGCGCCGTGACCATCAGCGGCGTACCGGTGTAGCGCGTTGGCTCCAACAGGTAGGATTTGCCGAGATGCGTCATCAGATCCTTCTTCTCCAGAAGGATCGACATCCAGTTGGACACCGGCACGGTCCACGACGCCCGGATCTTCACGGGATCGGCGACCGCCGCATGACTCGCACCGATCGCCAGCGCGACAAGCAAACAATATGTGAGCCTGCGCATCGCTCCCTCCCTCTCAGTTATATCGGTCGCGCGCTACCTCGGCATGTATGTCGAGTAAACGAACCAACCAGATCGGGCGTTCGGGCGCGGGAGCCCGGATGCTGCCGACCAGGTGCACCCGTTGCGAACAGGTTGGCCTCCACGAATTCCTCCCCGACTTACCTGTGGCGCGTTTACCGCGTCCGCTAAGGACATTGACCTCCAGTCATCTATTCATGTCAAATACAATAGCCGAAGGTTTCCATAGGCCATGTGAATGGAATTCGATCTCAAGCAATTGCGCAATCTTCTGGCCATCGCCAGACATGGCTCGTTCAGCCGTGCCGCGGCTGCGCTGAAGATGTCGCAACCGGCGCTGTCGAACAGCATCGTGCAGCTGGAGCGCCGGCTGCACGCTCGCGTACTCGAGCGTGGGCGTCACGGCGCGCAGTTGACCCAGCTCGGGCAGTTGTTGGTGCGCCATGCCGAGTTGATGGAGGTCGGCCTTGAGCGCGCCGCCGAGGAAATCCGCACCCATGAGCGCGCCGCTGTTGGCCCGCTGCTGATCGGCGTCACGCCGATTGCAGCGGCACAGCTGGTGCCGCGCGCCTTGCGGCTGTTGCGGCAGGAAGTTCCCAACCTGTCCGCTTCGGTGCTGGAAATGGCATTTGCGGATGCGATGCCCGCGCTGCTCAAAGGTCAGATTGATCTCATGGTGGGGCCAGTCGGGGTCTATGCCAAGGTCGACGGTGTCGAAGAAGAACGGCTCACCACCGATCCGTTCACAATAATTGTGCGCTCCGGACACCCGTTGCAGCGGCGGCGGTCGATCTCGCTGCGTGAACTTGCTGACGCTGCGTGGGTGTTGCCGAACGATCAGAGCGCGTTTCACCACCAGCTCGAGGCTCTATTCATCGTCGCCGGCGTGCCGTGGCCGACCAATGCGATCGTGACCAACTCCATGGTGGCGCTGAAATCGATGGTGGTGCATGGCGATGGCATCACCATCATCCCGCGGCAACTGGTGGCGCTGGAGCGCGAGGCGGGTCTGTTGCATTGCATCGATCTTGTCGAGGCCGGAGCCGCACGCGCGCTTGGATTGAGCCGGGCACGCGACCGCAAACTGTCGCCGCTGGCACAACGTTTTGCGGAGATCATTCGCACATGCGCATCGGAGGAACGGGCGCGGTCACGCCCGCCGGCGAAAGGACGGGAGCTCGGGAACTCTCACATGCGAACCAAATATTCGGTCCGTGCACGCGCCAACGGCAGCAGGCATCTATAAGCAGATGCTATGGAAAGCACGGCTCCGACTATTTGACACCGCGCGCGGGTTGTGACGATCACAGTGCCCGATTGGCCGCGATGCAACGAGGGAGGCGTCAATGAAACACAGCACCGATCGAATCCTCGTCACCCATGCCGGCAGCTTGCCGCGCCCCGACACGTTGATCGCGGCATGGTCTGCGGCGGACTCCGATATCGATCCCGTGCTGGCCGCATCGGTGACCGATATCGTCAACGCGCAGGCGAAGGTCGGTGTTGATGTCGTGAACGACGGCGAGCTCGGCAAGCCGATGCGCTCGAAATCCGATTTAGCCGCCTGGGGTACTTACATCTTCGGTCGCCTCGGCGGCTTTGGTCCAACACCATCAGGATCGGCGGCGCCGAATCGCGCGGTTGCCGGCCAGCCCATGCGCATCGTCGGCGAGCGCTGGGAGCAGCGGCAGTTTCCACAGTTCTACAACGAAGCGGCGTTCGTTCCGACCACGGCCTCGCGCCCGTCCTGTATCGGACCCATCACATATACTGGGCAAGACGCTCTGCATCGCGACCTCGCCAATCTCAAAGCCGCGACAACTGCCGCCGGTGTGTCCGAGGCCTTCGTGACCTCAATCGCGGTCGGTAGCCTGGAGATGTTCTGCCGCGGCCAGAACCTTCACTATCCAAATGCCGAGGCTTTTCTCGAAGCGATCGCACAAGCACTGGCGGTCGAATATCGGGCGATCGTCGAGGCCGGGTTTGTGCTCCAACTTGATGATCCGGGCCTGCCCGACACCTGGGACATGCTTGATCCGCATCCCTCACTCGAGGAATACCGGCGCTACGCCATGCTGCGCGTCGAGGCGCTGAACCAGGCGTTGCGCGGAATTCCCGAGGACCGCGTGCGCTTTCATATCTGCTGGGGCAGCTGGCACGGCCCGCACGTCACCGATCTTCCGTTGCGCGACATCGCCGAGGTCATGCTGCGGGTGAAGGCGCAGGCCTATTCGGTCGAAGCCGGCAATGTGCGCCACGAGCACGAACATAAGGTGTGGCGCGACGTGAAATTACCCGACGGCAAGATCCTCATCCCGGGCGTGGTCAGCCACGCCACCAATGTGGTCGAGCACTCCGAGGTTGTTGCCGACCGCATTCTCGCCTACGCCAAGGCGGTCGGCCGTGAGAACGTCGTCGCCGGAACCGATTGCGGCCTCGGCGGCCGCGTTCATCCGGAGATCGCCTGGGCCAAGCTGCGCGCACTTGCCGAAGGAGCAAAGTTGGCGACGAAGCAATTGTGGCGGTGATCAGTACCTCACAGGACTGACCGACGCCGGCCGGAGCGCTTTCAGACCACGAGGTCGGTTGACTGGATCTTCTGAACACCAGCCGCGGTCATGTCCGCCCAGGCTTTGGCCAGCGAACCGTTCACGTCGATACCCCGGCAGGCGTCCTCGACCACATAGGTCGTGAGACCGGCGTGCCGCGCATCGACCGCGGTCCAGGCAACGCAGAAGTCGGTGGCCAGCCCGGTGAGGAAGACCGTATCGATGCCACGTTCCTTGAAGTAGCTCGCCAGTCCCGAATTGGTTTTCCGGTCCGCCTCCATGAAGGCCGAGTAGCTATCGACGTCTTTGCGAAAGCCTTTGCGGATGATCAGGTTGGCTTGCGGTATCTTGATGTCTTTGGCGATTTGCGCACCCTCCGTGTCCTGCACGCAGTGATCAGGCCACAGCACCTGATCACCGTAAGCAACCTTAATCACGTCGAACGGCTTCTGATTTGCATGGCTGGACGCAAACGACATGTGGTTCGGCGTATGCCAGTCTTGCGTCATCACCACGTTGTCGAAGCCCTTGGCGATGCGGTTGATCACCGGGATGACCTGATCCCCCTCTTTGACGGCCAGGCTGCCACCGGGAAGGAAGCAGTTCTGCACATCGACGACGATCAGCGCGCTCGATGCGCTGGGCTTGATCTTGTCAGCCGCGAACAAGCGCGCCGGTGCGAACAGGGCTTGACCTGCGGCTAACCCGGCAAGACCGAAAATGACACCGCGCCTTTGCAGATCAATCATATTTGCCTCCATCAGAAAAACTCTCGAAGGGGTCCGACTTGGATTGGAGGGCATAGCCTATAACAAACCCAGGAAGTCCGATATCGGAACTGCGTTGCAGTCTCCAATCAGATGGCCGGGTCTTCAGGCCGTTCGGACCCTGTGAGTTGCGGTTGTTGCTCCCCCTCCTTCGCCGCCTTTTCCAGATAGGCCGCAGCGAGCAAGCGCAGGCCGTTGGCGATGTGCGGGTCTGGCGTGGTCTCCGCCATCGCCAGATAACGCTGCGCCCGGTCGCGAGGATGTTCCTGTGAAGGCACTACGATTCCTAACTACAGCCCTCGTCCTGAGGAGCCTTGGCCTGCAAGGCCAAGGCGTCTCGAAGGACGGCCACGGGCGATGTCCTCGTCTCTGGCCATCCTTCGAGACGCACACGAGCTAGCGCTCGTGTGCTCCTTAGGATGAGGTCAGCGGATGAGGCTCGCGTCATGATGACAGTCGGAGTTTGATGTTTGTGGCATTCCACGGTCCAAGTCAGATAATCCTACTTCAAATCCCGAGTTCGCGCAGTCCACCACCTCAAGCCGAGCCCTGCAGCCACACCTCGGTGAACTTCGGGGTGCCGGGCAGATTGTCGCTCAGGTTCTGGACCCGCGGATTGTAGATCAGGATATTGGGCGCGACGAACTGTGGTAGCTGCATCGCCTGCTCGATCACGAAGC
>JAFAXD010000327.1 GCA_019241285.1 Xanthobacteraceae bacterium
GTCATCTCGCCGCCGCCGCGGGCGATCACCAGGATCTGGAACAGATTGCCGTGGCGGTGGGCGCGGATCGTCCAATCATGGATGGACGAGCGCGATGAGATCGTCTCGATGTGGATGAAGTCAAAGGCGTCCGTGTCCGGCGGATCGCCGTAGAGATGAAACAGCGGGAGCGCCTGTGCGGGAGCCATGCCGGCAAGATACCGCAGCGCGCGGGAAAAAGCTGCGCCAACTCAACGCTTGTAAACAAGCGAGTCACCCCGCCCGGGCGGGCGGGGCGTCGGATACCTGACCGTGAGGCTTATTCCTCGTCGTCGTCGGGCTCGACCGGCTCCGGCCGTTCCTCCGGCGGAGCCAGACCCTCGAGGCCCTTGAGCAGTTCCTCTTCGGTCATGCGGTCGGTGACGATCTCGGTGTCGTCCGCATCGGCGCGCTCGCCAGTACCACCGATCAGCGGCACCTCGGGCTCGGGCTCGTCGACCTCGACGTACTTCTGCAGCGAGTGCAGCAGCTCTTCGCGCAGGTCGTCTGGCGAGATCGTCTCATCGGCGATTTCACGCAATGCCACGACGGGGTTCTTGTCGTTGTCGCGATCAATCGTGATCGGCGCGCCGGACGAGACCATCCGCGCCCGGTGGGCCGCGAGCAGAACCAGGTCGAACCGGTTCTCGACCTTATCGATGCAATCTTCAACGGTGACACGGGCCATCGGCTCGTCACTCCATAGGGGAATAATGTTGTGATTGAAGCCCTAGCTACGCCCTGGGTTGTAAAAACGCAAGCGCCGAATTCCCATGGCACATTATTAACTTGGCGTAGCTGCAAAGCTTTGATACGGAGGCCGGCGGGCCGTAGTGCCGATTTGTAGACACTGCGGCGGCCGGTCGCAGCAATTTGAGCCGCGCTGCTAACTTCTCGGCCGTCCCCGCTTCGTTTGCCAGTAGGCTTGGAAGGCTGGATTGGTGGGCCAACACCGATCTGGCCAATACGAATGAGAACAAAAAAGGAGACCCATGACCGTACCAGGGGAAAAAATCGCTCTATTCATTGACGGCGCCAACCTCTATGCAACCGCCAAATCACTTGGCTTCGACATTGATTACAAGCGGTTGTTGCGCGAGTTCCAGTCGCGTGGATATCTGTTACGCGCCTTCTACTACACGGCCGTGATCGAGGATCAGGAATACTCATCGATCCGCCCGCTTATCGATTGGCTTGATTACAACGGCTACACGGTCGTCACCAAGGCGACCAAGGAGTTTGTTGATCAAACCGGCCGGCGCAAGGTCAAAGGCAACATGGATATCGAGCTTGCCGTCGATGCCATGGAACTCGCCGGCACGATCGATCACATGGTGCTGTTTTCCGGCGACGGCGACTTCCGCTCGCTCGTGGAGGCCATGCAGCGTAAGGGCGTGCGCGTGACCGTCGTGTCCACCGTCTCGACCCAGCCGCCGATGGTCGCGGATGAATTGCGTCGGCAAGCCGATGTATTCCTCGACATTGTCGAGCTGCAGGGCAAGATCGGGCGCGACCCCGGCGAACGCACCGAACGTCCGCCACGCGAACCCCGGGAGCCGCGCGAGCGCCACGCGCCGCAGCAGCACACGCCGCAGTTCCTACAGCGCGGACCGGCGCCGAGCCGTGCCCCGGTAGGGACGGCCGACGACGAGTTCGACGAGGACTAATCCTCGTCACATGCCTCGCGCCGTCGAGCCCTCGCGCGATTGTCCGCGCTGTCCGCGGCTTGTTGCCTTCCGCGAGGCTTGGCGCGCCAAGCAGCCGAGCTGGTTCAACGCGCCGGTCGCCTCATTCGGGCCGGCGGACGCACGGCTGCTGATCGTTGGACTTGCCCCCGGACTGCAAGGGGCGAACCGGACCGGACGCCCGTTCACCGGCGATTACGCCGGCGTGCTGCTTTATAAGACGCTCACCGAGTTCGGCTTTGCGCAAGGCGAGTATCAGGAACGTCCTGACGATGGCCTGATGCTGACCGACGCGCGCATCAGCAACGCAGTGCGCTGCGTGCCGCCTGAGAATAAGCCGACCCCGCAGGAGATCACGACCTGTCGGGATTTCCTGATCGAGACGATCGCGGAGATGCCGCGGCTCAAGATCATCATCGCGCTCGGCCGCATCGCGCACGACAGTGCGGTGCGGGCGCTCGGTGCACGGCTCGCCACCGTTCCATTTGGGCACGCGGCATCGCATCAGATCGGCAAGTTGCGATTGCTCGATAGCTACCACTGCTCGCGCTACAACACGAACACCGGCGTGCTGACGGAAGAGATGTTTCGCGCTGTTTTCCGAACGGCACGTGGGTTTCTGGACCAACCCGAGGAGACTGCGCCGGCTTAGGCCGATCCACCGCGCAACCAGTCAATCACCTCGGCAGCGTTCTGGTCGGGCGGGAACACCGGATAGAATACCTTCGTGACGACATCATCGTCGATGACCAGCGCCATGCGCTTGAGCAGCGTCATGCCACCAGCTTCGAAGGTGGGCAGGTTGATGGCGCGGGTGAGCGCAAGGTCGTGGTCGGACAGAATCGAGAACGGCAGGTGCAGCCGTTCCGCGGCCTCGCGCTGATAATCCGTGTCCTGGGTGGAAAGCCCAAACAGGTGGGCCACACCCAACGCTTTCAGCTCGGCAAAATGGTCGCGAAAGCCGCAGCTCTGGGGCGTGCAGCCGCGAGCGCCAGGGATGGCATCCCATCCCTCCAGGTTGGGCTCGCCCGGCCGGCCGGTGCGTGGATACACATAGACGACGACACGGCCCTTGAGCTTCGACAGATCGATCCGCGAACCGTCCGTAGCGGCAAGCGGCACAGAGGGAAGCCTGTAGCCCTGGAGATGGCGGGCAGCGCCATCATCCTGCGGCACCGGAAGATTGGCGGGCAGCACATTCCAATCCTTGAGGGCCGTCATCGCTTAGCTTCCCCGATACGAGATGAACTCGAGCAGCGAACCATCGGGGTCACGGAAATAGACGCTGGTGCCCTGCCCCTT
>JAFAXD010000331.1 GCA_019241285.1 Xanthobacteraceae bacterium
GTGCGCGGGCTTCTGCGGGTGACGGTGGCGCCGCCGCTTGCGACACGCCTGCTCATGCCGGACTTCGCCGAGTTCGCGCGTCTGCATCCGGACATCGAGATGGAAATCCTCTCGTCCGGCGAGCTGGCAAACCTGACCAATCGAGAGGCCGACGTCGCGATCCGCGTTGTCTACGACCGCAAAACCCTGCCGCTCAATCTTCACGGCCTGAAGGGACCGGAGGTTTTCGGCGGCGTCTACATGTCCCGCGATCGACTAGCCGCGTGGCGTGCGGGCGCGCCTGAACCCATCCGATGGATCGTCATCAGCATGCATGGAATTCCGGATTGGGCAAGCGCGGGTGAAGTTCGCACCACCGAGGTTCCATTCAGGATCACGGACGCCGAGGCGCAGCTCGCTGCGGTACGGCAGGGGCTCGGGATCACGACACTGCCGTGCTTCGTCGGCGATGCCGACCCTCTACTGGTGAGGGTGCCGGGCGCCGACCTGCACATGTACGGAACGCTCTGGCTTCTCACCCAGGGGGAGACACGCAAGACGAAACGCGTGCGGCTCTTCACTGAGTTCGTATCCGGCAGGCTCGCCGCGTCCGCGCCGCTTCTCGCGGGGCTGTCCATATCGCGCGACTGATGCGCGGCAGGCGCCGCCGCGCTAGAGGCGGCGATGGTTGATCCGAAAGGATGCTCAGTTGGCAATTATATCAGTTTATGCTAAAAAACGATAGTACCAGCTCCAACCGGGCGAGCATCTCAGATGCCTTCCAGCTACACATTGGGTGAACACTTCGAGGCCTTCGTCAAAGAACAGGTTGACGGGGGGCGGTACGCGTCGGCGAGCGAGGTTATTCGTGACGGGTTGAGACTCCTGGAGGAGGAACAGCAACGCCGTCAGGCGGTCCTCGATGGCCTGCGGGGTGAAATCGAAAAAGGCCGCCGGAGCGGCAAACCAAGGTCAGCGGCGAAGGTCTTGGACCGTCTTGAGCGTAAGTACGCCGGGATGGCCAAGGGGTCCGGCAAGTGAATGCCCGCCTACTTCACGCCGCAGGCTGAGATCGACGTTGAGGAAATTGGCGACTACATTGCGCTCGAGAACCCCAAACGCGCGGTGACATTCATTCAAGAGATGCGGCAGCATTGCAAACGGATCGCCGAAAGCCCCTTGGGGTACGCGGCCCGACCTGATTTAGGCGATGCGATACGCACCTGCGCATACGGGAACTACCTGATCGTGTTTGAGCCCTACCATGATGGTGCACTCATTCTACGCGTGCTGCATGGTGCCCGGAACCTCTCTGGAATTTTCAGCAGCTCTTGATTGAACGGCCGAGGCTTTCGTCCGCACTTCGAAAGGTATCTTGCGGTCGCCTGAATCTTCTCTGCGTGCCGCGCTATGGTTCGGGATAGGGCGTGCCATCCTTGTGTACGAACCGGCCGTCGGAGTTGGAGCTCATCATGTCGATGTCGGAGCAGGTGGTGAGGTCGGCGGGGTGGCGCGAGCCGACTTCAAGATAAACAGCAGTCGTGTCTGATCTGTTGATCAGGTGGTGGCCGTTGCCAGAACCTTTTGGAAAGGCCGCGCAATCTCCGGCTCGCAGAACCGTTTCGCCGCCATCCTCGACGAGCGTCAATTCGCCTTCGAGCACGAAGACGAATTCGTCTTCGTGCGAATGCCAGTGGCGCTGGCTCGACCAATAGCCTGGTGCCAGGCGCATGAGATTAACGCCGAAGTCAGTGAGCCCGCCGGCGTTGCCCACGCGCTGACGGACACGTTCGGCGCAGGGCGCGTTGAATTGCGGCGGATAGCCCGTGCCTTTGCGTTCCGGCACCGCGGCGAGGTCGATCTTGGGCATGGATAGTCTTCCGTGCAGTCAGTGACCCGCTTAGCATAGCGGTACTCCCATGGCGGCCGACGGTATCATTGTTCGCGTGAGCGCTGAATGCAGTTGATCGGCCGGAGAGGTTTTTCCCGAGTGCGTTTTGCTGCGGATTACTAAGATGTTTTCACCATGAAACCGCGTCGTGTGTGTCACGCGACCAGCAGAGGTTGATCGAGTTTGGTGATTGCAACGAGCCGACATTATGTTTTGGATTTATCCTGGCAAGCCGTGAAAATATGGGCGCGTGTAATCCCGCCGAGAATTTCGCGTCGGCTCGGGCCAAACCGCAAGATCGGTCGAGCACGTCATCCTCGTGCGTGACTAGCTGAAGCCGCCACGGAGCAGGAATGATGAAGGCGGCGCTGCAAAACTATCAGGCCCGGATGCGGCGGGTGCTGGACTATATCGACCGGCATCTCGACAGTGATCTGGACCTGGACGCAGTGAGCGGTGTTGCGGCGTTCTCCAAATTTCATTTCCACCGGCAGTTCACGGCGACCTTCGGGTTGTCCGTGCATCGCTATGTCCAACTGGCCCGTCTGAAGCGCGCTTCGTACCGGCTGGCCTACGTCGACGCCGATAGCGTCACGGACATCGCGATGGATGCCGGCTACGATGCACCGGACGCCTTCGCCCGCGCCTTTCGGCAACGGTTCGGGCAATCGCCATCATCGTTCCGGAAGTCTCCCGAGTGGGAGCCGTGGCTTGCGGCCTTCGGGCCTCTCGACAATGCGAGGAGCAAGCTCATGCAGAAGACATTTACGGCTGACGACGTGACGATCCGCGATGTGCCCGCGACGCGGGTGGCGATCATGGAGCATCGGGGCGACCCGGCGACGCTCGGCGCCACCATCCAGCGCTTCATCGCGTGGCGCAAAGCCGCCGGCCTGCATCCCAAGACAAATCCGACCTTCACGGTCTGGCGGTCCGAGCGACGTCCCGCGTCGCCGGCCGCCTACAGCGTCGACCTTTGTGTCGGGACCGACCAACAAATCGGGCCCAACGACGACGGGATCAAAGCCGGCGAGATCCCGGGTGGACGCTGCGCTGTGCTGCGCGTCGTCGGCTACACCGACAATCTGGAGCCGGCCGCGCTCTTTCTTTATCGCGACTGGCTTCCGGAGAGCGGCGAGGAAGCGCGCGACTTCCCGATCTATTGCCAGCGGCTGAGCATGTTCCCGGAGGTGCCCGAGCATGAGACGGTTGCGGACCTGTTTCTGCCGCTGAAGTCGTGACTTCTGACGGCCGGTTTGTCCATTCCGATCGTAGGAAACGGACAGGTGTCCAATTGAACGAGCATGCGCTTTTAGGCCGCGCCGTGTGGATTTCTTCGCGTGCGTTGTGTACGAGGTGGCTGGCAAATCGCCGGGCCCGATTGAGTGAGAGTAGGGTGGGCACGGCGCAACTCGACCGATTGTCCAATTGCACAAACTTCACCAGCGCCGTGCCCACGCTGTCGCACGTCCGGACAGCGTGGGCATCGCGCGGTTAGGTTCTCGAAAGATATCGAGCGCCGAGCAAGCGCGATGCCCACCCTACGGATCAACGCAAGTGGAATCCGCTTCTTCCAGACACCAAACGTTACCAGCGCTCCAGCATGATCCGTCTTGACGCCATCAGCAAGCAGAACGGCCACCAGCTCCTGTTCATCGACGCCTCGATGGCGGTGCAGAAGGGGGAGAAGGTGGGGCTGGTCGGCCCGAACGGCGCCGGCAAGACGACGATTTTCCGGATGATCTCCGGGCAGGAGCAGCCCGACGACGGCGCGGTGGTGGTCGAGGGCGGCATGACCATTGGCTATTTCAGCCAGGACGTCGGCGAGATGTCGGGCCGCACGGCCGTGGCCGCGGTGATGGACGGGGCGGGACCGGTGAGCGCGCTGGCGGCGGAAATGGCCGCGCTCGAGGCGGCGATGGTTGACCCGGACCAGACCGATGACATGGACGCCCTGATCACGCGCTATGGCGAGGTTCAGGAACGCTTCCAGCATTTGGACGGGTATGCCCTGGAGGACCGCGCGCGCGAGGTGTTGGCCGGTCTGAGTTTTAGCCAGGAACGGATGGATACCGATGTCGGCCTGCTCTCCGGCGGCTGGAAAATGCGGGTGGCGCTCGCCCGCATTCTGCTGATGAACCCGGACGGCATGCTGCTCGACGAGCCGAGCAACCACCTCGATCTGGAAAGTCTGATCTGGCTGGAAGATTTCCTCAAGCGCTATGACGGCGCGTTGTTGATGACCTCGCATGATCGCGAGTTCATGAACCGGATCGTCAACAAGATCGTCGAGATCGACGGCGGCCAGCTCACGACCTATTCGGGCAACTACGATTTCTATGAGCAGCAGCGCGCGCTCAGCGAGAAACAGCGCCAGGCGCAATTCGAACGCCAGCAGGCG
>JAFAXD010000378.1 GCA_019241285.1 Xanthobacteraceae bacterium
CGACTAATGTCACGTCGCAGCCCTGGCCGAAATCGCGGATCAGCGCCTTCGTGTATTCGCGCTTCACCGTCGCCAATGTGCCGAGCACCGAGACGCGCTTGCTCTTCGAGCCCGCGCAGGCCGGCTTGATCGCCGGTACGGTGCCGATGAACGGCACGCGGTAGCGGTCGCGCAGGTGCGGCAGCACGATCGTCGACGCCGTGTTGCAGGCAATGACCACGAGGTCCGGCGCGTGCGCGTCGATCAGCGTTCCGATCAGCGGGACGACGCGGCCGATCAGCTTTGGTTCTTCATGCGCGCCGTAGGGGAAGAAGGCGTCATCGGCCACGAAGGTGACAGCCGCATCGGGCCGTGCGCGCTCGATCTCCCGCAGCACCGTGAGTCCGCCAAGCCCGGAATCGAACACCAGGAGACGGGGGGGCGCTGAGGGCTGAGGCGCGTCCATCAGTCCACGCCAAAAACCCGGTCGTAGATCGTGTCGACGTGCTTGAGGTGATAGCCCACATCAAACAAGTCTTCGAGTTCCTTCGGCTCAAGCGCTTTCGCCACCTTTGGATCGCCCTTGAGCAACGTGAGGAAATCGCCTTCACCGCGCCACGCCTTCATGGCCGCCGTTTGCACGCTGCGATAAGCGTCCTCGCGCGAGACGCCTTTTTGCGTCAGCGCCAGCAGCACGCGCTGGGAATGCACGAGCCCGCCCAGGCGATCGAGATTGCGGTGCATGTTCTGCGGATAGATCACGAGCTTGTCGATCACGCCGGCAAGTCGCGCCAGTGCGAAATCGAGCGCGATCGTCGCATCCGGGCCGATCACCCGCTCCACCGAGGAGTGGGAGATGTCGCGCTCATGCCAGAGCGCCACGTCCTCCAGCGCCGGCAGCGCGTAGCCGCGCACCAGGCGGGCGAGGCCGGTGAGGTTCTCGCTCAGCACTGGGTTGCGCTTGTGCGGCATCGCCGATGAGCCTTTCTGGCCCTCGGAGAAGAACTCCTCGGCTTCCAGCACCTCGGTGCGCTGCAGGTGGCGGATCTCGGTCGCCAGCCGCTCGATCGACGAGGCGACCACGGCGAGCGTTGCGAAATACATGGCGTGGCGATCGCGCGGGATGATCTGCGTCGACACCGGCTCGACCGTGAGGCCCATGGCCTGCGCTACATGCGCCTCGATGCGCGGATCGATCTGCGCAAACGTGCCGACCGCGCCGGAGATCGCGCAGGTCGCCACCTCCGCCCGTGCGCGCTCCATACGCTCACGTGCGCGGGAAAATTCCGCATAGGCGACGGCGAGCTTGACGCCGAACGTGGTCGGCTCGGCGTGGATGCCGTGCGAGCGGCCGATCGTCGGCGTGAGCTTGTGCTCCTGGGCGCGGCGCTTGAGCGCCGCGAGCACGTCGTCGATGTCGCGGATCAACAAATCGGACGCGCGCACCAGCTGTACATTGAAGCAGGTGTCGAGCACGTCGGACGACGTCATGCCCTGATGCACGAAGCGCGCCTGCGGTCCGATCAACTCGGCGAGGTGGGTGAGAAACGCAACGACGTCGTGCTTGACCTCGCGTTCGATCGCGTCGATGCGGGCGATGTCGAACGTGGCCGCGTTGCCCTTGGCCCAGATCGTCTCGGCCGCATCCTTAGGGATCATTCCGACCTCGGCCATCGCATCGGCGGCATGCGCTTCGATCTCGAACCAGATGCGGTAGCGGGTTTGGGGATCCCAGATCGCCACCATCTGCGGCCGGCTGTAGCGCGGGATCATTCAGGCTGCCTCTCCGCGGGCCATCGCGGCCGCGCCACGGATTGCTGCGATATTGGCCCGATAAGCATCGGGGTTATGGCCGCGGAATACGGCCGAGCCGGCGACCAGCACATTGGCGCCGGCGCGCACTATCGCCGGCGCAGTCTCCGGCGTGATCCCGCCATCGACCTCGATATCGATCTCGCGCCCGCCCGCCATGGCGCGCAGCCGCGCGACCTTTTCGACCGCGGCCGTGATGAAGGACTGTCCGCCAAAACCTGGATTGACCGACATCACCAGGATGAGATCGACCATATCGATGACGTTGGCGAGATGCTCGACGGGCGTGCCGGGGTTGAGACTGACGCCCGCCGTCTTGCCCAGCGCGCGGATTGCCTGCAGCGAGCGATGGATGTGTGGACCCGCCTCCACATGCACCGTGATATGGTCGGCGCCCGCCTTGGCAAATGCTTCGAGGTAGGGGTCGCACGGCGCGATCATCAGGTGCACATCGAGAGGCTTGCGGGTGTGCGGGCGGAGCGCCTTCACCACATCCGGGCCGATGGTGATGTTGGGCACGAAATGGCCGTCCATCACGTCCACATGAATCCAGTCGGCGCCGGCCTGATCGACCGCGTGCACCTCCGCGCCGAGCTGCGCGAAATCCGCAGACAGGATGGAAGGGGCAATAAGGAGCGGCCGGATCATCGATTCCTCTGGTGAACGGCTCGCCTATCACGCGTCCCCGTATGGGGCAACGCACCGTCACGATTTATGCATGGTCGTATCCCGGGCGCAGCGCAGCACGAAGTGATGCGCTGCAGACCCGGGATCGTTACAAGCGAGAACGTTTTGACGGTCCCGGATCTGCACTGCGTCATTGCATGCCGCAGTGCGTCCGGGACACGAGGGAAAAGGCCTATGGCTCGCACGGATGCGCTGGTGCTGGGTGCCGGCATTGTCGGCACCTCGATTGCGCTGCATCTCGTCAAACGCGGGCTCTCCGTGGTGCTCGTCGATCGCGCCGGAGCCGGCGAGGGCACGTCGTTCGGCAATGCCGGGATTATCGAAGGCAACACGATTTTTCCCCAGGCTTTTCCGAGCCGTCTCGATGCGCTGCTCCGCATCGCGCTCAAGCAAGCGCCGGAAGCCAACTACCATCTCGGCTTTCTGCCGCAAGTCGCACCCTGGCTGGCGTCGTTCCATGCCTGGTCGCGGCCGCAGCGGCTGGTCGAGACCGCGCATGTGATGCGGCCATTCTTCGCCCGCGCCGTCGCCGAGCACGAGGCATTGGTCGCGGAATCCGGTGCCGGCGCGGTGGTTCGCAAAACCGGCTGGCTCAAGTTGTTCCGCCAGGACCGCTCGTTTGCGGCAACCGCGCGTGAGCGCGATCTCGCGGCAACGTTCGGGATTCCGACCCGCGTGCTCGACATGGGCGAAGCGCGCGCACTCGAGCCGTCGCTCGAGCCGGTGTTCCGGCGTGCGATCTTCCTGCCCGACGTGATGTCGGTTTCCAATCCGCTGGCACTGACGCGCGCGTATGCGCGGCGTTTCGAAACGCTCGGGGGTGTCCCACTGACCGGTGATGCGGGCAGGTTGCGCCGCGATGGCGATCGCTGGCAGATCGCGACCGCGGAAGGAACCGTGGAGGCGCCGCAGGCCGTTGTCGCGCTCGGCCCGTGGTCGCCCGATCTCCTGGAGCCGCTCGGCATCCGCCTGCCGCTTGGGATCAAGCGCGGCTATCACAGGCATTTCCAGGCGCGCGGCAATGCGGGCTTGGCGCGGCCGGTGCTCGATGCCGACAACGGCTACTGCATCACGCCGATGCAGCAGGGGATCCGCCTCACCACCGGGGCGGAGTTCGCCGCGCGTGATGCGGCGCCGACACCGGTGCAGCTTGACCGGTTGATGCCGGCCGCGCGCGAGCTTTTTCCGTTGGGCGATCCGGTCGAGCCAACGCCCTGGATGGGCGCGCGGCCGTGCTTTGCCGACTCCCGCCCCGTGATAGGTCGCGCTCCTGGTCAGTCCGGCCTGTGGCTCGCGTATGGCCACGGCCACTGGGGGCTGACGCTCGGGCCCGCAACGGGACGGCTGGTGGCCGAGCTGATCACCGGCGCTGACCCGTTCTGCGATCCGACACCGTTTCGGGCCGAAAGATTCAACAGTCACTAACGGAATTTATCGCGCCAGCTCGGCAACGCGCCGGGGAAGGGGAGCGCGGTCGCCTCGTAGACGCCGCGGGCCACGGCGCGCGCCACCACATTGGCCGCGACGGCGCCGAGCCGCATGAACGCAAACGTCGGTTCTTCCAACGGCTTAGCGCCGGTTGCTGCCGCAAACACGACGTCGCCGTCGAGCGGCGTGTGGACCGGATAACCCGCGCGGGATAGCCCGTCTTGCGCCATCACGGCGAGCCGTTTGACTTGCGACTTGGTCAGCTGCGCATCGGTTGCGACCGCAATCAGCGCCGTACTCACCCGGAAGGCGCCTTTGGTGCGAGGGTGCAGCGCGTCGGGCGGGATGGGCGAGGGGAAACCCAATCCTCCGAACTCGCCATCCTGTTCATAGGGCGCCGCCCAGAACCACGGGCCGTCACCGACCACAACGCTCCCTGCGGCATTGGTCGCCGCCACCGCCCCGACCGTGAACCCATCAGCGGTCACCGCCGAGGCTGATCCAATGCCGCCCTTGAGATTGACCGTGGTGGCGCCAGTGCCGGCGCCGACGCTGCCGAGCGCGAACGCCTCGCCCGCGTTGGCCGCCGCCGTATAGGCGAGCTCGCGATAGGGCGGATAGCGGCCCCAATCCTTATCCGCGCCGTTGAGCAGGTCGAACAGGATGGCGCCCGGCACGATCGGCACGCGCGCGGTGCCGACCTGATACCCGCGGCCCTGCTCGCGCAGGAACGCCTGCACGCCGCTCGGTGCGTCGAGGCCAAAGGCCGAGCCGCCTGACAGCGTGATTGCGTCGATGCGCTGCACCGACATTTGCGGGTCGAGCAGGTCGGTCTCGCGCGTGCCCGGCCCGCCGCCGCGCACGTCGATCGAGCCGACAGCCGGTTCGTCGAACAGAATGATCGTAACCCCGGTGGCAAGCCGCGCATCCTGCGCGTGGCCGACCCGGACACCGGGCACATCGCTGATCAGATTACGCGCCACTAAGCGTCTCCGCTGCAGTCGGAACCCGAGCTTATTTCACCAATGTGGTCAACGCCGTTACGCGCAGTGCTCAACTTCATTCACAACTTGAAGCAAGGCCGCCGCTGACCTTGCGCGCCCGGTTGCTCTCGCGCATGAAGGCCACATGGCCGCTGATGTCTCCTTCCTGGCCGCATTCGTCGCGGGGATCTTAAGTTTTCTGTCGCCGTGCGTGCTGCCGCTGGTCCCGCCGTATCTCGTGTATCTCGCCGGCACGTCGCTCGAGCGATTGGCCGATGCTGAGCCGCAGCCTCTGGTGTGGCGCGACACGCTGCTCGCCTCGCTCCTGTTCGTCGCCGGCTTCTCCACCGTGTTCGTTGCCTTCGGGGCCAGCGCCAGCGCCATCGGCGCGTTGGTGCTGCGCTTTTCGCCGCAGCTCGCGATCCTCGCCGGTATCGCCATCATCATCATGGGCCTGCATTTTCTTGGCGCCACGCGCATCGCCGTGCTGATGCAGGAAAAGCGCGCCGCAATCCCAAAACCGGCCGGTCTCTGGGGCGCCTACGTGATGGGGCTTGCCTTCGCGTTCGGCTGGACGCCGTGCATCGGCCCGGTGCTGGCCGCGATCCTGGCCGTCGCGGCCTCCAAGGAAACGGTCGCCAAGGGCGCGAGCCTGCTCGCGGTCTACTCGGCCGGCCTCGGGCTGCCGTTCCTGATCGCCGCGACTGCGGTCGAGCCGGCCATGGCGGCAATGGCGCGCTTTCGCCGCCACCTCATGGTGGTGGAAAAGGTGATGGGCGGCCTGCTGGTGCTCACCGGCGTCGCCTTCCTGGCCGGCTGGGTCAGCGACGTGGGCTTCTGGCTGCTGGAATGGTTTCCGGCACTGGGGAAGATTGGGTGAGAGACGGGCCGTATCCCGGACGCGATGCAGCGTGAAACGCTGCATCGCAGATCCGGGATCGCCAAAAGCGCCGGACGGTGTGACGGTCCCGGGTCAGCAGCGCACCGCTGCGCGCTGCGCTGCGCCCGGGACACGAGGTTCGCTCTACTCAATCTCCACGTAGGTGATCTTGCCCTCGGGATTCTTCTTCCAGACATAGACCACGTAATCGAGCCGGGTCACGTCGCCCTTTTTGTCGAAGGAGATGTCGCCGATCACCGTCGAGAACTTCATGCCGGAGTGCATCTTGTCAGCGACCTTCTTGGGGTCGAGAGAGTTCGCCGCTTCCGCCGCCTGCTTGATCACCTGCACGGCGGCGTAGCTGTAGAGCGTGTAGGCCTGCGGCTCGAAATTCTTGGTGCGGAACTTCGCGACGATGTCCTTCGCTTCCGGCCGCCGGCGCGGATCGGGGCCATAGGTCATCAGCGTGCCTTCGGCGCCCGGGCCGGCGATCGCCGCGAACTCATCATCGGCAATGCCGTCACCGCCCATCAGCG
>JAFAXD010000505.1 GCA_019241285.1 Xanthobacteraceae bacterium
AGCGCACGCTGCGGCTTCTCGATCTCGGCTGCGGCACCGGCCGCTTCCTCGATCTCGTCAAGCAGGCTTGGCCGCGGCTGCCGGCGCTCGGGCTTGATCTGTCCGACGCGTATATCCGTCACGCACGGCGCCACCTGCGCCGCCGCATGCGCCTCAACCTGATCGTTGCCAATGCGGAAGCAATTCCGCTGCATGCTGCCAGCATGGATGCGGTCACCAGCATTTTCATGATGCACGAGCTACCGCCTGCCGTGCGGCGCACCGTGATCGGCGAGGCTGCACGCGTGCTCAAGCCGGGCGGGCGGCTGGTGCTGCTCGACTCGCTGCAGCGTGGCGATGTGCCCGATTATGACGGATTGCTGGAACGCTTTCCGCAGAACTATCACGAGCCCTACTACAAGAGCTACGTGGGGGAGGATTTCTCGTCGCTCGCGGCGGGTTGCGGGCTCCTGCACCGGCGCAACGTGACGGCGTTCGTCTCTAAGGTGATGGTGTTCGACAAGCAGAACTAGCTAATTTGTTGAATGGGTGTTTGCCTGTTGGGACTTCCCGTCACAAGTCTTGGCTTGCGCGACAATTGCGTCGTGATCGAAACGATTGGCCTTCTGAAAAAAGTCCGGCACGCCGATGGTGTAGTCGGCCGGATTGACCAGCTTCTTGGCGATCAGCCGGCCGCGCAGAAAGATGTCCTGCAGGCGCGCGAATTGCTCGCGCGTGCTCTTGCCCCACTCGGCGCCGCCGCTCAGCTCGAAGGCCATCTTCATGGTTGCGAGAGTGAGGTCGAGCGTGCGCCGGTCCCACTTGGCGGCGGTCTCGTCATCGATACCCGCCGGCTTGGTCGCGGGATAGTTGGCCCATTGCAGTTGAACCACGCAATCCGGATTGGTTGTTGCGAACAGCGATGCCTTGGCGGCGCCGCGTACAAGGCCCTCAAGCATCTGCGGGTCACGTGCAATCGTGCTCTGCAGCGTGGCCATCGAATAGCCGGGCAGGCGGTGCCACTCGGGATCGGAAAAGCTGCGGAACACGGAACCGCTGTTTTCAAGGCCGGCGATGACGGATCCACGATAGAACAGGCCCTGCACCTTCTTGTTGGTGAGCGCCTGGCCGGCGAGCGCGCCAGCGCCCGTCGGAACGATCTGCACGTCGTGGTCCGGATCGAGGCCGTTGGCCTTCAGGTAGGATTTCAGGAACGCCATGCCGGGGAGCCCGGCGGTGCCGATGGTCTTGCCCTTGAAGTCGCGCACCGTCTTGATCGCGCTGTCCTGCGGCACCACCAGCTGCCAGTCGATGACGGTGTTGAGCATCAGGTCGCGGATCAGGATGCCGTTATTGGTCGCAGCCTGTACCAGCGGCCACGAGTTGATCTGCACGACGTCGGCTTGTCCGGAGATGAGCAGCTGGATCGCCTGCAGCGAGCCGCGTGCCACAAAGACGTTGACGTCGAGCCCTTCCTGGCGCCAGTAGCCCAACGGACCGGGCATCTGCAGCCATGGCTGGGCGATGCTCAGCGCCGGGCCGGCGAAGGCGATCCTCACTTTCTTGAGTTGATCTTCGGCGTGTGCCGGAAGCGTCGCCAGGAATGCGAGCGGGAGGCACCATCGCATACGCGCCCGAAGTGTTGCTCGCATGAGCTGATCCCGCCGGCGCCCACAGCTGCCGTTCCTGGCAGTTGGGCCCGAAAGGGATATTCGCGCGCTCGTGCCGGTATCGCAAGGCGGTTCATAGCCCGTTGCAATAAGGTGGGGCACGCAAGAACGCGCGCGGGACGGTACTTAAATAGCCTGCATTTGTGGCGGCACAGGAAATTTATGCTCGGGCTGTGACCTGGGTCACCGACGCCACGTGAGGGTTTGCGTAAACACCTGCACGAGCGATCACATCTGGAGCGGGGACGCTGCCATGATCAAGACAATCGGCATTGTTGTTGCTGTTGCGCTGGTCTCTTTCGCAGCTGGCTTCTGGACCAAAGCCAGCATCGCGATCCCGGCGCCAGTCGCCACGCCGTCAACGATCTCCCCGGCCGACATGCATCATAAGCTGGATCATTCGAAGCTTGAACCGACGCCGGTCGAGAACTTCAACTGACGCGTGCGGAGTTAGCGTTTCCACGACGCTCCACCATACTTGACGCTTCTTCCTCGGTAGTCGGATGATTGTCCGACCCGGAGGGCGTCGATGTTCGAGAAACCCATTGCCTCTCGTCGGATCAGCCGACGCAGCATGCTCGCCACCGCGGCGGCCGTTGCGGCCACGCCAGCCGCCGCGCAGGAGTGTCGGCTTGGCTCGCCGCCGCATCATCGAGGGCAGCCGGTATTCCTCAACTATGACCAGCTCGAGCTCGATGCGTCCTACGACCAGGCCTATTACGAGCCGCTGATCGGGCAGGTATCGAAGCGGCTGGCGAGCAACAGCGAGGCGGCGCGCGCGCGCCTTGGCCCCCCGCAGCGCATGGCCTATGGGCGGACCGAGATCGAGAAGCTCGATATCTATCGCACCAAGGCGACCAGCGCCCCGGTATTTGTCATGATCCATGGCGGCAGCTGGCAGACCGGCGCTGCCAAGGATTACGGCTTTCCGGCCGAGCTGTTCGTCAATGCCGGCGCCCATTTCGTCGCGCTCGATTTCATCGACATCAAAACGGCGGTCGGCGACCTCGGCGTGATGGCGGACCAAGTGCGCCGCGCCATTGCCTGGGTGTGCAAGAACGCGGCTAGCTTTGGGGGCGACCCCGGACGCATCTACATTGGCGGCCATTCCTCCGGCGGCCATCTCTGTGGCGTCGCGCTCATCACTGACTGGCCGGACTACGGCCTGCCGGAGACGGCCGTAAAGGGCGGGTTGTGCATGAGCGGCATGTACGAGATGGAGCCGGTGCGGCTCTCCTGGCGCCGCGAGTACGTGCACTTCACCGACCAGATGGCCGATGCCATGAGCGCACAGCGACATATCGATAAGCTGCGCGCGCCGATCACCGTGACCTACGGCACCTTCGAGACGCCGGACTTCCAGCGCCAGAGCCGCGACTTCGCCGCCGCCGTGAAGGCGGCCGGCAAGCCGGTGGAACTGGTCGAAGCGCCGAACTACGCGCACCTGGAAATGGCCGAGTCGCTCGGCAACCCCTACGGCCCGAACGGCCGCGCCGCGCTGGCGCTGATGCGGCTCGGACTGGGGTGAGACTCCGCTGGAGACATCAGGGGGGCGCGCGTGACCGATGTGTCCGAGGTCACGCTTCCGGATTTGCTCCGTCCGGGACTGAAAATTGTATTTGTTGGAATCAATCCGTCGCTCTTTTCTGCCCAGCGCGGGCATTATTTTGCCAGGACAACAAACCGGTTCTGGCCATGCTTCTCGCGCTCAGTTTTGAGTCTCGCGGCGAGGCAGGCGCTCGGGGTCGAGGTGCTGAAACCGGAGCATGACCGCGTGCTGCCGGATTACGGCTTTGGTTTTACGGATCTGGTCAAGCGGCCGACAGCGCGCGCGGACCAACTCGACCCGGCGGAACTCGCCGCTGGCGTGGGCGCGCTCGCGGCCAAGCTCGCGCGCGACAAGCCGCTCATCGCCTGTTTCCACGGCATCACGGGATTTCGTTACGTCCATCGGGTGCTTGCTGCCGCGGCGCCCACGCCGCAGCTGGGCGAGCAGCCGTGGCGGCTGGGGCCAAGCCGGCTCTTCGTCATTCCCAATCCAAGTCCCGCCAATGCCCACGCGACGCCGGCGTTGCAGACCGCATGGTATGACCGCTTGGCGGCGGAGGTTGGTTTCAACATTCAATGAACCTCGTGCTAGCCTGCGTGCGGGGAGCCACGCGTCCAGCCCAAGAGCGCGAACAATGACAATCGCCCAGCCGATTGCAGAAGACAGCTATTCGCCGCGCGAGCGCCGCCTCGTCATCGGCTCGGCGCTGCTCGGCTATGTGTTCGATTTCTACGACTTGATCATCATGGCGTTTCTGCTGACGCAGATTCAGCACTCGCTCAACATGACGTTGCCGCAGACCGGCCTGATCGTCGCGATGACGCTCACCGCATCGGTCGTTGGCGGCGTTGCGATCGGTTGGCTCGGCGACAAGATCGGCCGCAAGAAAGCGTTGCTGGCGAGCTTGGCG
>JAFAXD010000096.1 GCA_019241285.1 Xanthobacteraceae bacterium
TGGGAGGACCTGATGTTGCAAGGTCGGTTGCGTGCGGGGCAATTGTTACTGTTAGGACTTGTGGCGAGCGTGCTCGCTGGATCCGCAAGGGCTGACGATTATCCGACGCGCCCGGTTACCGTGTTCGTTCCCCTCGCGGCCGGAACCGGGATGGACGTGATCGTCCGGCTTTATGCCGATGGCTTGTCGAAATCCCTGGGTAAGCCCTTCGTCATCGAAAATCGACCGGGCGCGTTTCAGATGCTCGCGGTGAACGCGGTCTTGCCGGCACCAGCCGACGGCTACTCGTTGGTGGCGATGACCAGTGCCGGTGCGTCGATCAACGCCAGCATGATGAAGAATTTGACCTACGATACGAACCGCGATTTCGTTCCGCTGTCGCTCTACGTCAAATCACCGTTCATTCTTGTTGTTGATCCGGCGCTGCCGATTCATTCCGTGCGCGAGCTTGTCAAATACGCCAAGGAGCATCCGGGGCAGCTGTCCTACAGCTCGTCCGGCACCGGCGGCGTGCCGCATCTCGTATTCGAGATGCTCAAGCAACGCTTCGGGCTCGACATCACGCATGTGCCCTACAAGAACAGTCCGCAATCGATCTCGGACATCGCCGCCGGCCACGTCAACATGGCGTTTGCGGAAGCGGGGGCTTCGGTTCCGCTGATCAAGGACGGCAAGCTGCGCGCGCTCGCCGTCTCCTCGGCGGTGCCACTGCCCACCATTCCCGACGTGCCCCCGTTCCGCGAAGTCTCCGATGATCCAGAATTCGAAGCGGTCTCCTGGCATGCTTTGTTTGCGCGCGCCGGCACGCCCGAGCCGATCGTGACCAAGCTGCACGACGAGATGGCCCACATCATGAGCGAGCCGGAGATCCAGGAGAAGATCACAACGCTTGGCTTGATCCCGCTCAATCCGCCGTCGATTGCCGACACCCAGGCCTATATCGCGTCGGAGACCAAGAAATGGGGCGCGCTCGTCAAGGCGCTCGGCCTCGAGGCGACCCAGTAGGGCTACAGAGTGGGTGTCCCGGACGCGGTGCAGCGCGTAGCGGTGCACCGCAGATCCGGGACCGCCACAACGATTTGCCTTTCAACGGTCCCGGATCTGCAGCGCAACACTGCGTGTTGCGCTGCGTCCGGGACACAAGAATTCAAACAACTACAAAGCGCGGCGGACCTGCGCGAGGTAGCGCTCCTCCGCCGTGTCGGCTGGCCAGGGCGTGAGGTGCTCGCGCTCCACCGCGGCGGGAAGCGCCGGACGCGCTCCGAAGAAATGCAGCGCTTCCTCGATGGAGAAGCCGGCGAGCTGCGTTGCCTCGAGAAACGCCGCGCCGGCATCTGCGGCCTTGATGACGCGGCGGAGTTCGGCCGGCAGCTCGGGTGGCAAGCCGAAGCGCAGATGAATGGCGGTCAAGAGCCGCTTCTCCACCGCCTTGTAGGTATCGCCGATGACCGCCTTGAATGGCGTGATCATGTCGCCGATCACGTATTCGGGCGCATCGTGCAGCAGCAAAGCGAGCGCGAGGCGCTGGTCGAGATGACCAACCTGCCGCTTCGCGATCTGCTCCACCAGCAACGTGTGCTGCGCGACTGAGAATATATGCGGCCCTTGCGTCTGGCCGTTCCAGCGCGCGACCCGCGCAAGCCCGTGGGCGATGTCCTCGATCTCGACGTCGAGCGGGGAGGGATCCAACAAATCGAGCCGGCGACCCGAGAGCATGCGTTGCCAGGCGCGCGGCGCCGCGC
The DNA here is from genome assembly GCA_019241285.1 of Xanthobacteraceae bacterium. Lineage (GTDB taxonomy): Bacteria > Pseudomonadota > Alphaproteobacteria > Rhizobiales > Xanthobacteraceae > JAFAXD01. Next base: position 1,743 of record JAFAXD010000096.1, read on the forward strand.
GGGTGCGTGTTCGCGGCGGCAGCTTGCGCAGCACGATCAGCGCTTTCTCTTGCCGGCCTCGGGGTGACGATGACACGTGACCATATGATCGTTCACCATCCCGACTGCCTGCATGAAGGCATAGACGATGGTCGGTCCGCAGAATTTGAAACCGCGCCCCAGCAACTCCTTCGACATCGCGCGTGAGATCGGCGTCTCCGCCGGCACCTGCGACCTCGCCCGGAAATGATTGATCTTCGGCTTGCCGTCGACGAAGTCCCACAGGAGCTTGGAGAAGCCCGGACCTTTTTCCATCACGTCGAGCCACGCCCGTGCCGACAACACGGCGCCGTCGATCTTGGCTTGATTGCGGACGATACCGGCGTCCTGCATCAACGCGTCGGTCTTGCGCTTGTTGTAGCGCGCGATCTTTGCCGGATCGAAGTTGTCGAAGGCGCGCCGAAAGTTGTCGCGCTTGCGCAGGATCGTGATCCACGACAATCCGGCCTGGAAGCCGTCGAGAATGAGTTTCTCATAGAGCGCGCGATCGTCGTATTCCGGCACACCCCATTCGGTGTCGTGATAGTTGACGTAGAGCGGATCCTGCCCGGGCCATGCGCAGCGCTTGAGCCCATCATTCTCAAACTTGCCTTCGGTCATTCGGCGGCCTTTGCGTCACCGGGAAAATGGAAGCGCGCCCAGACGGGTTTGTGCGGCGTAAGTGCAATGCCCCCGGCGGTAAGTGGCACGCCGGCGGCCAGCGCATCATCAGCGCGGTCAAGCCGTAGTAACGCGAGCCCGTGCCCGGCCGCCGCGGACCCGAATGTACCGACGGGCTTCTCGCCCGCCGTCACCGGGAGCCCAGCCTCCGGGGCAAATCCGTCATAGCGCACCGGTACGACGCGGGTGCGCGCGGTGCCGCGGTGCTGCATGCGCGAGAC
>JAFAXD010000170.1 GCA_019241285.1 Xanthobacteraceae bacterium
CAGATCGTCACTCCGGAAGGCGTGCCGCTCTCCGTTGAACTCGCGTCGCATAGCGAGCGCGCGGTCGCCTTCGTGATCGACCTCGCGATCTGGCTCCTGGCCAGCATCGCCGTCATCGTGCTGCTTGTGCTGACCCCGCTGCAAGGACTGAGCGGCGTCGTGCTGGTCGCAGTCCTGTTGTTCTCGGCCTTCATCGTGCGCAATCTCTATTTCATTCACTTCGAGCTCTCCTGGCATGGGGCGACACCAGGCAAGCGCATCGTCGGCATTCGCGTGGTCGACCGGCGCGGCGGCCCGCTGCTGCCCGCGGCGGTGATTGCGCGCAATCTCACGCGCGAGATCGAGATATTCATCCCCCTCGGCGTTTTGATCTCTGCGGCGGCCGCGAGCGCATCGGGGCAGTGGGAATATCTCTTCTTGGGGGCGTGGCTTGCCTGTTTCGTTGCGTTGGTGTTCTTCAATCGCGACCGCATGCGCGCCGGCGACTTCATTGCCGGCACGATCGTCATCGGCATGCCGCGCCAGCCACTCCTCGGCGATCTGTCCGAGAGCACACTGCGCTTCACATTCAGCGAGCCGCAGCTACAAGCCTACGGAGCGCTGGAACTACAGGTGCTGGAAGAGCTGCTGCGCCGCCCGGACGCAGACCGCGACCCGTCGCTCTTCCGTGACGTCTGCGACCGCATTTGCCGCAAGATCAGCTGGAAGGAAACAGTGGCGGACGCGGATATCTTCATCTTCTTGCGCGATTTCTACACCGCGCAGCGCGCCCACCTCGAGCGCGAGCAGCTATTTGGCCGGCCGCGCGCCGACAAGCATCAGCGCTCGCGCTGGCAGAGGAAGCCGGGTGGGAGTTGAGAACCCAATCGACCAGATCGAAGTCGCGCATCCCTTAGGTGCAGCCTGCGGTGGCTTGAGCACCTTGGCCGCGCCAATGTTCAGCCTCGCGAGGATCGCCGCCGGACGGCAAGCACCGCAAGGTTTGCCGCGGCCAGAATAATGCCGATGTCGTAATAGCCGTAGCCCACCGCAGCTCCCATAATGCCCACGGCCCAAATGCTGGCTGCGCTTGCATGGCCGGTCGTGAGATCGCCCTGTCTGATGATCGCGCCCGCGCCAATGAAACCGATACCGGTAACGACGCCTTGGATGATGTTGGCATTCCCGGCAGCCGCGGGCCCGAACACGGAGATCGCCGTCTGGACCAATGCGCAGCTGGCAATGGCGACCAGGGGAAAGGTGCGCAAGCCGGCGCCATGTTCCTCGCGCGCGCGGTGCCATCCGATCGGCAAGGCGAGGGCATACGCGACCAGCAAATGAACCAGATGGTCGAGGCTGTCGGTCCAAATACCAAAAATGCTGGGCATCAGTTCCGAATCAGACGGTGAACTGCGCCATCATACCGGAATCCTCATGCTCCAGGATATGGCAGTGCGCCATGTAGGGATCGTCCCGCGTCGCTCCGTGTGGGAACCGCACCAGGATCTCGCTGGCGCCGCCCTTGGAAATCGGAGCAACGTCCTTCCAGCCGGCGAGCTGCGGCGGAGGTGGCTTGCCGTCATGCGATACAATGCGGAACTGGCAGCCGTGGATGTGCACGGGGTGCAGCATCACATCACTTCCTTCCGCGATCCGCCAGCGCAGATCCTCGTTGCGGGCAGCGGAGAAGTTGATGGTTTCGAGCGCGAACGGTTGGCCATTCACGCCATTCGAGGAGAGTTGCTCCTTCTCCGGCAGCGCCGGATCGTTGACGATGAGGTCAACGACCCGCGCGACGACCGCAGGATCGGTCTTGCCGCTTTCGATCATGGCCGGCAGGCCCGCCTGCTTAAGTGGCATCATGCCCGGCATGTCGCGGAACATGTTCATCACCAGTTCCTGACTAATCGGCGGAAGCTGCTGCGGCAACGCCGGCAATCTCGCGAGGGACGCTGGGAGTTGCGCGGGTCCATCGGACCCATCCGGCCTGATCGTGACCAGCGCAAGCGGGCCGTCAAACGGCGGCAGCCGCATGATATCCTGCGCGACCGGCAAGGTGACGATATCAAAGGCGCGGCCATCGCGCGTATCGACCATAACCTCGAAACGCTCACCGACGTTGATCAGCAATTGCTTGAGCTCGACCGGGCTTGCCAGCAAACCGCCATCCGAAGCGATGACGTAAAGCGAGCGGTTATCCGAAGTGCTGAGATTGTAGCTGCGCGCATTCGAGCCGTTGAGAATGCGGAACCGTATCCAGCCACGCCCCGTATGCGCTTCCGGATAACGGGCGCCATTGACGAGCGCGACATCGCCGACGTAGCCGTTGACCACAGCGATGATATTCATGCGATCGAAGAACTGGCCGTCAGGGGTGAACCGGCGGTCCTGTATGATTAGCGGGATATCGTCGACGCCCCACCGGTTCGGCAGGGGCAAACCGCTCGCTTCCTCATCATCGACGATCAGCAAACCGGCGAGGCCTTTGATGACCTCCTGGGCGGTCGACGGGTAGTAGTGGGGATGAAACCAGAGCGTTGCTGCCGGTTGGTCGATTTCGAGCTTTGTCTCCCACCACTTGCCTGGCTTGATGACTTGATGCGGTCCGCCATCGGCTGATCCCGGAATGATCAGCCCGTGCCAGTGCATGGTAATGTTTTCGGGCACGTTGTTGGTGACTTGCACCGTCACCGTCTCGCCGCGGCGCAAGCGCAGCGCCGGCCCGAGGTAGGGGCCGTTGATCCCGTAGGTGGCCGTGTCACGATCGCCCAAGAAGCGCATCGTGCCTGTGCGCGCGTCAAGTTTGATCGTGCCTGCGGCGTCAGCTCGCAGCTCGGGTGGGATCGGCAGGGACTGACGTGGAGCCCCTTGCGCATGCAGGTATCTCGGGATGACCCCCGCAAACCCCCAGGCGCATGCGGCAAGAAGCCCAGTGCGACGCGAGAGCTGATACATGACGCCCTCCATGAGGTTTTACGAGGTCTAGTTGTTTAGACGTAAACCGCCTTCATGAACAGCTCATGATGCCCTCCCCTCGCCGCGCCAAGCGATGGCGGGCGCGATACCCGCCATCACCGGCTGCATGCGTCAGAAATTGGCGGTGATCTTCCCCCTGATGGTTCGGCCCTGGCCCGGCGAAATGTTGTTGTTTCCGTCAGCCGTCGCCCAATAGCCCTTGTTGAACAGGTTCTCGACGTTGATCTGTGCCTTCCAATGTTCGTCAATCGTCGCGAACAGGCCGGCATCGAAGCGCCAGAAGCTGGGCAGGACGACAGTGTCATCCGAGGAGGCATACGAATCCGAGAAGTAGATGACACCGAGCGAAGCCGCCCACACCGGGTTGAACTGATACTTGTTCCACCACGAGAATTGGTTGAGCGGCACAAGCTGAATACGGTTTCCCGGAAGAATGGTCGGCGATGTTGCGCTCGTCACCCGTGCGTCGGTGTAAGCATAGCCGAGCCAGGACTGCCATTGATCTGTGACGTAACCTTTCAGCTCGCTTTCGAAACCTTGAATTCGGTTCTTGCCCGACAGGATGAAGAAACCAGCGTTGTTCGGATCGGGTAGCGGTACATTGTAACGGTCAAGATTGTAGACCGACATTGTGTAGAGCAGCCTCGGCCCGATGTTCCACTTGAACCCGACTTCCTCATTGACGAATTTTTGGGGCTTCAGGATGGCCGTTCCGGGGGTTATCGCGCTGAACTGATCACCGGAGGCCGGAAGATAGGAGACCATGTAGGCGGTCCAGATCGACATATTTGCCTGCGGTTTCACGATCACGGCCGCTTGCGGCGATAAGAAGCTGTTGTCCAGCGATTGGCTACTGCCGTCGTTTAGATTTGTCGCACCCTCGTCAAAGCGGTCGTATCGGCCGGCTCCGATGACTTGCAGCCATGGCGTAATGTCGATTGTATCGCGGGCGTATCCCGACTGAATGTTGAGATTGTAGTGGCTGTTGCTGTCTGGGCTTGTCACCCCGCGCGTGAAGCTGCCGGCGGATTCGTGGATGAAACTGATCGGGCCGAAATAGCCCGGACTGAACGGGTTATCCGCCTCGGTGTTCAGCCCGTTCGGAAATATTCCGCTATTGCGCACGTCGATGCCGACCTGCCGGCCGAACTCGGTCCCGAAGGCGATCGAGTGATAGAGGGGCCCGGTATAGAGCTTGTAGAAGAAGTCGGTGTCGTTGAAGAAATTGTTACGGTTGGTGGTGTGGTTATAGGCGGCGCGGTTGAAGGACGTATCAGTCGGGTTCACCGCCCCGGACAAAGGCCCGCCGCCGGGGTAAACGTTCTGGTAGAATTTATCGTACTCGGCATAGTAGGTGCCGTTTTTCATCGTCAAGCCGTTGCCAAAGTCATGGTCGATGAAGCCCTGCCACGTGTGCACATTGGCCAGCGCGAGGTTTAAGGTCGGACTTCCGTAGAACGCCTGCAGGTCGCCATTTGGAGAGAACGGAAACCCGGGGTTCTGCTTGGTCGATCCAGTCGGGAGCGTCGCCTGCGACGGGTTACCACGATCCGCTGTCCGGTTGTCATGGAAATATTCGTAGCTGAATTTGAGCGTGGTCATCGGGTCGAGCTTGTACGTGAAGGTCGGGTTGATGCCGTAGCGCTCGAGAAAGAAGTACTGCCGGAACCCATCGCTTTTTTCGTACATCATGTTCAGGCGGGCGGCGAAGTTCTCAGTGACCGCCTGACCGGCATCGAGGGTATAACGCTGGTCGGCCCAAGAGCCGGTCTGTACCGTCGTCTCGTAAATTCGCTGGCCGTCCGCTTCCTTCAGAGTGCGGTTGAGCAGACCGCCACCGGAGCTGCGACCGAACGTGATCGCGCTCGGTCCTTTCAGAATTTCGACGCTCTGCGCATTGTAGAAGTCTCGGAAGATCTGCACGTCATCGCGAAAGCCGTTGACGAAGAAGTTCGCGCTCGAGTCGACGCCGCGGATGATGAGTTCGTCGCGGTTGCCTTCGCCCTGATGAACATCGACGCCGGGGACGTAGCGCGTTACGTCGGTGATGTTCTGGAAGGCATTGTCGGCAATGAATTCCTTGGTCACGACGCTGAGCGACTGCGGAATATTGACGATCGGCGTGTTGATCTTGGTCGCCGCCGAGGTGCTGTTTTGGTAGACGCCTGACTGACCGGTCTTCCCGCCTTGGCTTTGACTCGCGGGCCAAGCTGCGGCGATCGCGTTTGCCACCGTGTTGGCTGACACCGGGATACCCGGTGTCGTGGCGCGCACGGTGCCTGCGGCAGTGGCATGCGTGGTCCGCTTTGCCTTTGCTCGCGCTGGGGCGATGGGAACCCGGGCGGGTGCCGCCTCGCGCGACTGGATGACGGGAGGCTGCGGCGTCTCGCGTGGCGGATAGATTGTGACTGGAGGCAGCGGAACGTCGTTGGATTTCGTATCGGGAGCCTGCTGCCTTTCTGGCGATGGCGGCGGCGACGCCTCCGGTTGAACGGATGGCGGCGAGGCCGGAGCCTCCGTCTTGCCCGCCTCGGGCGCTTGCTGTGCCGACTGCGCGTAGAGCGTACTTGGACTGGCCGCGGCCAGCGCCAGGTAGCTCACGGAGAGCAGCGCCATGGACCTCATCGCCCCATTACGCCGCACAACTCGAATCTTGCGTGTCATGTTTGCCCCTTACCGATCGCTTCAAACAGAACAATTGTTTGACAGCGTCACCGACGCATTCAGTAACAAACAGAAACACTTGAGTCCTGACACCGGGCTTAGAATAGATTGATCGTTGAGCCACTTGAGAATTATTATGAATCAATCATATGACGTAAGTTGCTGCAGCGGCTGTGGTTTCTCCGTTGAATGGCTTCGACCCCGCTTCTCGGCAGCCAAAAACGCGAAACGAACGTTGCAACTTCGTCACACAATCCTGCCCCGCCCGCTGTGACTCGCCGAAGCAAGACGATCTGTAGGTTGTGATCGTTGGGAGAAGAAGTCCGCTTACGCTGGATTCGCTTCGGGCACCGGCAGCGATGGATCAATGTTGCGGATGGAAGCGAACCGGAATCGTGAACGTGAAATGCGAGCCGGCGATGTGATGCGGCGGTGCGGGCAAAGGAGCAGCGCGCGCAATCAGGCTCAGGGATTCCCGATCCAGCACTTCTACTCCGGAACGGCCGACGATCTCCGCTGCGATGAGCGCGCCCTGCCGATCGATTGTGAAACGCACCATCGTGGTCCCGTGCATGTGGCGCCCGACGGCCTCCGCCGGATATTTTTTGAACCGCTGCACATGCGCGGCAAGCGTTGCGCGCCAAGTGACCAGGGCGACCGCGTCTTCGACGACGGCTCCGGCTTTCGCACTCACCTCCGGAGCGAGAGCGGCCTCAGCGCGCGGCGCCGAGGTCGGCGCCGACTCCAGGTGGGCCTCGGACGGCATTTGCGGCGCCGACTCGGCTTCGGTCTGTTTCTGCTGCTGTTCGTCTGGATTGGGCTCCGGCTTCTTGGGAAGATCCGGCAACGCAATCTCGGGATCGGGCGTCTTGGCCGTGTCGGCCTCGAGCACGCTCGCCTCTTGCTTCTGTTTCTGGCTCTGCTCCGGCACTTCCTGCTGTGCGACAGAAGCCTGCGACACCTGGTCGGTTTCGATCTGCTCCGGGCCCGGCGCTACCTCGGATTGACCGACGATCGGCGCAGCGGAAACGGCGTCGAGCTCGATGACGACTGATGGATCGCCCGCCGCTTCTCCCTCGGAGCGATCAGGCTGGAAGCCGACGAGGCTCACAACGTGCAATGTGACGACAAGGAGAAAGCTTCCTCCCCACAGCAGGATGTCCGGCCCGATCGAAAGCAACGAGTTGTGGCTGTCGAAACGGATCATGCCATGGCCGGAGACATTCGCGTCAAACAGATTGCGTCGCGAGTTCGCAAATAGATGAGTGTCGTGGGGGTGTCCATGACGGACTGCGTGCGCAGGCGTCGTTTTAGAGGAGTTCTTGGAAGTCGTGACGCTCGTGCAACTTGATTGGAATGACTCCAACTTTGAATTGGAGTAACTCTAATCTTTGATCAGAATGCTTCTAAACAACTTACGGCTTCTCACTTACCTCCAGCCCGACGAGGGCGACTTTGAGATACCCGGATCGCCGCAGCAGATTGATCACCTCAGCGAAATCCCCGTACGGCAGCGATTTGTCGGCGCGCAGAAAAATGGGTTGGCCTTTGTCGCCGTTGGTCTGGGCGACAAGCGCGGACGCGAGTTCCTCGCGTGAGACAGGATTGTCCCCGAGCGCGAGACTATGGTCCGCCTTGATGGTCAGGAATATCGGCTTGTCCGGTCGCTTTTGCGGGTCTGCCGTCAGGCCCGGAAGGTTGACGTTGACGTCGACCGTCGCCAACGGGGCGGCGATCATGAAGATGATCAGAAGCACCAGAATAACGTCGATGAACGGGGTGACGTTGATCTCGTGGATGTCGGTGAGCTCGTCGTCACCATGGTCGAGGCGCACGCTCATGGCCGATCACTCCGCTGGCATGCGTGCTGGCATCACGGGCGCGCGCCGGCGCTCCGTTGGCTGCGCGATTTCGCGGCTGGTGAGATTGAGCACCTCGGTGCTGGTATTGGCAAACAGCGCCTTGCAGCCGGCAATCGAGCGCGCAAGATAATTGTAGATCACCACTGCCGGAATGGCGGCCGCAAGGCCCAGCGCGGTTGCCAACAGTGCTTCGGCGATGCCAGGTGCGACGACCGCAAGATTGGTGGTATGCGCCTTCGAAATCCCGATAAAGCTGTTCATGATGCCCCAGACGGTCCCGAAAAGGCCGACGAACGGCGCAGTTGCGCCGATCGTGCCGAGAATGCCGGTCCCGCGCCCGAGCTGGCGCCCGACGGCCGCCTCGATGCGCTCGATCGTCGCTGCCAGCCGCTCGCGGATGCCTTCGCGGTCGGAGCGATCCGGTGATTTCTCCAGTTCCAGAGCGGCGGCGCGCACCAGCAGGGCGGCGGCGTTGCTCGCGTCGCCGACCCGGATCTGAGCTTCCGCCAGCGATCTTGCCCCGGCGATCGCCTGGTGCAGCTTACTCAAGCGTGTCTTGAAGGCGGCGAGCTCGAGCCATTTGGCGAGCGCAATGGTCCAGGTCACCACAGAGGCGAAGGCAAGCCCGATCATGACGGCCTTCACCAGCCGGTCCGCGGCCATGAACATGCCCCAGGGCGAGAGATCGCGGGGCAACAGGTCGGCGGGAAGGCCTTCTCCACTGGGCACCGGCTGCGCTTGTGCGTGCGTCATAACGGCCATGCATGCTATCGCAACGCATGCGAGGGCCACCTGAGCCGACCGTCTCCCGACCAACCTCTTCATCGCTGCGTACATGCTCACTCAACTCCATCGTGCAATTTCGCGCTCCGCAGAAAAGCGATGCCAGCCTTACGGGATCAAGATCAAGCAAAATCCGGACATAGCGACCCTTAGTGCGATCATGGGAACGTCAAATTGGAATCAAACTAATTCCAAACAATCGGTACGAGGGCAGAAAGCCAGCTCCGGTCTGAGGACTCCATCGTGTCCGAACTGACCGGATACCTGGCACCGAGCGGGTTCCTGGCGGACCTACAACGGGAACTGGGCGGCACTGTTGTTGAAGTATACGGCGATCTTATCCTTGCCGCGAAGCCCGCCGGGCCAGTCGCGTGGGTCGCCAATATCTGGCACGCGCCCGAGCGCATTGCGATCGCGTCAATCGGCGATGCCGCAAAGAAATTGCGCGCCATTCAGCGCAACTGGGCGCTCTACCCGTATGCGCACCATCGTCGCGCCGCGCTGATCGTCGAGAAGCTCCCGAAGGTCTCTGCCCGGCCGCTTGTCTTCGGCACGCCGGCGCCGGCGGCGCCGCTTGGATCATGGACACTGCTCGCGCCGGACCTGATGCTCGCTTCACCCGCGTGCTCGAGCCAATTTCCCAATGGCGAGGTCCACTTCGTGGAAGACCGAACCGCGCCGAACCGCGCCTATTTGAAGCTTTGGGAAGCGCTCACGCTGATCGGAGCCCACCCGCAGCCCGGCGAGCGTTGCCTCGACCTCGGCGCGAGCCCCGGCGGATGGACCTGGGTGTTGCAGAAACTCGGCGCCCGCGTGATCAGCGCCGATAAGGCAGCGCTCGATCCGGCAATCGCAGGCTTGCCCGGCGTGACCTACCGTCGCGAGAGCGCCTTCGCGCTCGAGCCACAAAGTTTTGGGCGCATCGACTGGCTGGTCGCAGACATCGCTTGCTATCCGCAGCGCCTGCTTACGCTCGTCCGCAAATGGCTTGCGGCCGGAACGGTGCGGCGCTTTATCTGCACCATCAAATTTCAGGGGCCGACCGATCTCGACGTTATGGCCGAATTTGCAGCAATCCCCGGTTCGCGATTGGTGCATCTGCACCACAATAAACATGAGCTGACCTGGATCAATCTGGGCGCAAACGCATGAGTGCGCGCGGCTCCCGATCGGCACCCCGCAACGGGACGCGCAAGCTCCTTCGCGTTGCCGGATTGCCCGCGGTGGCAGCCTTGTTTTCCGCTGCGCCCGAACGGATCGAGCGACTATTCTTTGATGCGCGGCTCAAGCCGGAGGTTGGCTCGTTCTGCGCGGAACTTGCGCGCCGGCGCAAACCCTACCGGGAGGTAGAGGCGGAAGACCTCGCGAGGCTCGCCGGTTCCGTACTGCACGGTGGAATCCTCGCCCTTGCGAAGCCCCGTCCAGTCGCAGAGTTCGATCTCGCACGCGCTGCGGCCTGGGCGTCGGAAGGACGACTGCTGCTCATCCTCGACGGCATCGGCAACCCGCACAATCTGGGCGCGATCGTGCGCACCGCCGCATTCTTCGGCATCCCACGCTTGGTGATCTCGGATCATCCGGAACAAGCCGGTCCCTCGGACGCGAGCTACCGCGTGGCGGAAGGCGGCATGGAGCATGTGGAGCTCTATCGCGCGCACCACTTTGCCAAGGCGTTGCGCAGCCTGCGGCAGAGCCATCGCGTGATCGGCGCGGCCGCCGAGAACGGCAAGTCGATCTCCGCCATCAGCGCAAGCGACAAGCCGATGGCACTCGTGCTCGGCAACGAGCAACACGGCTTGCCGCGCGACACGCAGCGCATTTGCGACGAGCTGGTCACCATCCCCGGCTCCGGGTCGGTGCAGTCGCTCAATGTGGCCGCGACCGCCGCGATCCTGATCTACGCGTTGGCCGCACAGGGCAAGCCGGCAAAATCGGCAAAACCGGACACATGATGCTCGCGCTCGAGCATGCTAGGCTGGCTTCAAAGAGGCGATCCAATGGTCTCGCCGGAGAGGAATACGCACCATGCGTTCGAACCTGGCTTTTCGAACCACAATCGCCGCCGCGATCGCCGCCTTCTGGATCAGCAATGCGACGGCAGAGGTTCTCAGGGTGGCCGTAGCGCAGCGCGGCTTCTGGAACAGTTCCTTCGTCGAGTTTGCGCTCCAGCAAGGCTTCTTCAAGCAGGAGGGCCTCGATATTGAGATCCTCTACACCGAAGGAGGCGCCTCGACCCTCACCCCACTGGTCGCGGGCTCGATCGACATTGCCATGACCAACGGCACGCTCGGCGTCATCGCCGCGTTCGCCAAAGGCATGCCGGTGAAGATCATCTCGGCCGAGGCGACCGGCGCGCCTGATGCTTTCTGGTACGCGCGGCCCGAGAGCGGCATCAAAAGCATCAAGGACACGAATGGCAAGACCGTCGCGTTCTCCTCGCCGGGATCGTCGACCAATCTCATCATCCTGCAACTCATCAAGCAGGAGAGCGTGACGCCTAAGCTTGTTCCAACCGGCGGAATGCCGGGTACGCTGACGCAAGTGATGACCGGCCAGATCGATGTCGGCTGGTCGGTCCCGCCGTTCGTGCTCAAAGATCTCGCCGAGGGGCGGCTCCAGATCATCGCTCGGGGCAGCGATGTGGTCGCGATCCGCGACCAGACCATCCGGGTCAACGTCGCGAATGCCAACGCGCTCAAGGAGAAGCGCGACGCGTTCGTGCGCTACATCCGCGCGCTCAGTCGCGCCATCGACTGGGCCTATACGGGCGACGCGGCCATCGATGCCTATGCTGCCCTTGCCAAGGTCCCGCGCGAACTCGCCCAGCGCACGCGCGACGAGTTCTATCCCAAGCAGTCGCTGCAGCTGAGCGAGGTGCGTGGCCTCGAGCTCACGCTCCAGCAGGCCTTGGAATACAAATACATCAGCGCGCCCCTCTCGGTCGCTGAGGTGCAAAAAGGGTTGATCGATATTCTCTACACGCCGGCGAAATAGTCGAACTTCATCAAGCCCTCACGTCGGCCGGCGCCTCGCGCGCCGCCTCGAGGGAACGCGTCAACTGATGCGCAAACACCGCCGCCGGGACCGGCAAGTTGCGGCCGCGCAGTTGCCCAAGCACGAGATTGGCGCGCGGCGCGTCGCGGTCATCAATGTCACGCGTCACCATGCCAAGCCGGTTGCTGTCCGCCGGCGCCCCAATCTTGATCTGAAACGTGATCAGCTCGCGATAACCGACCAGGCTGCGCAGGAACTCGAAGGAATTGGATTCGACCGCAATGCGGAAGCGCAAGCCGGAGCGCGCGCAGAACTCGTCCAGCAATTGGCGGCCGCCGAACCCGCGCGTCGCCAGCGCTACCTGATAGCGCGTGCAGTCGCGCAGCCGCAGTGTCTTCTTGTCCGCGAGCGGGTGCTGCGCGTCCATGATCGCAACGAGACGCTGCTCCAAAGTCATCAACGGTTGAAAGTTCGCCAGGTAGGCCGGCCGAAACACCAACGACAAATCGACGTCGTAGTCGGCAAGCGCCGCCATCGCCTGCTCGTGATCCAGCACCTTCACCTCGAAGCTCACTGAGCTGAAGCGGTCTCGAAACGCGGCAACTTCCCGCGGCAGGAATTCGAGCGCCAGTGCCTGGCTGCAGGCGATGCGCACCGTGCCGCGCCGCATCCCTTTCAGATCCTCGATCTGCGACTTCATGCGCTCGACGTCGCCATTGTGCTGACGCAGGAAATTCACGAACACCTCGCCGGCCGCGGTCAGCCGCACCCCGCGCGGACGCCGCTCGAACAGCGGCGCGCCGAGCTCTTCCTCGAGATCTAGGATGTGGCGGTTCACCGCCGAGGAGGTGACATTGAGCTGCTCTGCCGCCTTGCGGATCGAGCCGCAGCGCGCGACCTCGTCCACATAGTGGAAAATTCGTAAGTGCTTCATATTGCGCCAATATCCCCCGAGTGATGCGATTTCGGCAGCACTCTAGCAAAAATTCAGCGGCAGACTGAATCACTGGTGGGAGATACCGTCCCTCCAAGCTGAGCCCCCGTCCGAGCGCCTTTTGCACGGGCCTTGCAAGGACGATTGGCGGCGACGCCATCCGGACGGCATCACCTGCCCGTCAAACGCGAGAAAAGCACATGCCGCACCGTCACGTTTCGAGCCTGCTACGCCCACGCGCAAAGCAACTCTTGTCCGTGCTCCT
>JAFAXD010000251.1 GCA_019241285.1 Xanthobacteraceae bacterium
CGCATCGTCTGAGCGAAACGAATTCGAACATACGAGCTCGGCGAGCTGTGCCGTCTTGTGGGCCTCGCTCATGCGGCCCGGACGCATCTCGTGGATCACCACGGGTATGCCACGAAGGGCGATCTGCCAGGCGGCTTCGCATCCCGCGAGTCCGCCGCCGATGATGTGGATGGGCTGCATCCGCGAACTCGTCACGAAAAATGAGCCCGAAGTCAACGGCACTGATCCAGACGCAAAAACGCCCGCCGGGAGGGCGGGCGTTTTCGCAGAAGAAGCGCAGCGAGCCAGGGAGGAGGAAGCTCAGCGATGCGCGTTCTCCCAGGCAACGCGGGGGATATCGGAGCGTGAGATCCCGATATCGGAGAGCTCGCGGTCACCGAGCTGATTGAGCTCGCGCAGGCTCGAATTGTAGCGCCGCCAGGCGCGGAGAAGTTCCAGTATGTTGGCGATAATCATGTTCGCCCTCCGATTGGTTGCGCTGCACCTAAGCAGCAGGAAATCATCGTCGGAACATTAGATAAGTATCTGGAAACGTTCGGTAAACGCAAAATGCTGCGATGCACATATGCGAAAAATGCATGATCAAAATTCGAAGATTTCTCGATTCTGGCCTTTGGCGAAATTCAATTGCCCCAGGAGCGGTGATTTTGAATGGATTTGCACAAAGGTGCGCAGGCTGATCCAAGGCGTTGAGCCGCCCCGCTGTACAAGCTATGCGATTGCGCCAGGTCAAACGCCGCGACTGAGCGCATCAGCGACGGCGCGGCGATAGACTCGGACCCGATCAGAAGCTCGATGGCGGAGCAAAGAAGCAGCGCCGGCTGCCGTCGGGCCGTTTGCAGCGCCAGTAAGCGCCATCGGGGGAGGGCTGCGCCTCGTCGAAGGGAACGGTTTCCCGGCTGAAGAGCAAATAGCCGCCAGCGGTAATGTGAACCTGTTCGGTGGGGACGGTGAAGCAATCGCCCTCGCCGCAGCACCACTCGCCGGCCGCGTTGCGCAAGCCGCCGCGCGAGATCCAACTGTCATGGGCGGGCGTCTCGGAGCAGGCGAGCAGGACTAAGACAAGAGCAAGTTGCATCCGAGCAATGATTCCGATCATTGGTCAGCTCCGTGTATGCCCCCCGGCCTGGGCTTCTGATTGAACTCGGTTGATCTACTCCTTGGGTCAGGTTCCCCTAACGAAGACTAGGTGTGGTTCCGCCGAGTCTTCAAGACAAGTATACGTGTCTCCACAGAGAAGGGGAGCAGGCTTGCTGCATTGCAGCATTGCCTATTCGGCAAGCACCACCGTCTACGTGCATGCGTTAGGCAAGATTTGCGCCGCCTTCCCATGCACGTGAGGAAGTAGGAAACGGTCGGGCCTGCGTGATAGCGTCCTTTGAACCAAACAATCGCACCTGGGAACGCCAAAAATGCAACGAAAGCCTCGTGTCATCGTCATCGGCGCCGGAATTGGCGGCATTGCCGCGGCCGCAGCCCTTCGCAAGCTGGGCGTCGAGGTCGCTGTCTACGAGCGGGCCTCTGACCTGGGTGAAGTCGGCGCCGGCGTCCAACTCGGACCCAATGGGGTGAAGGTCCTGCACGCACTGGGGCTCGATCCCACGCTGGAGGGCTTGGCATTTGAACCAACCGAGATCGTGTCAGTCGATTGGCAGACGGCGAGCCAGCGGTTTCGGCAGCCGCTCAAGGCGATTGCAACCAAGAAGTTCGGTGCACCTTACCTCACGGCGCATCGCGCGGACTTGCACCGTCTCTTGCGGGCCAAGGTGCCGGACAGCGTGATCACCCTGAATGCCCGTTGCACCGGCGTGTCCTCATCGGACCGCGGCGCGGTCGCGACCTTTGCGGATGGTAGCACCGCTGATGCGGATCTGATCGTGGGCGCCGACGGCATCCGCTCGGTCGTGCGCGAATGCCTGTTCGGTGCCGCGCCAGCGCGCTTCACCGAGCAGATCGGCTGGCGCGCCATTCTGCCGATTGAGCTCGTGCCGACGCGGGTCGGGCCGGACAAGAGCGTTCGCATCGAGCGCACCGAATATGTCGGCTGGATCGGTCCGGTCGGCCACGTGATCTGCTATCCGATCCGCGGCGGCAACCTCTACAACATGTTTGTCGGACGGGTCTCGAGCGAGTGGGCCGAAGAATCGTGGACGGCGCCGAGCAACAAAGAAGAAATGCTCACTGCCTTTGCGGGCTGGAACGAAGCCTTGCTCGGCATGCTCAGCAATGTGCAGCACGTGTTCAAATGGGGGATTTATGATCGCGATCCGCTCACGCACTGGACGCGCGGGCGTGTCACGCTGCTGGGGGACGCCGCACATCCGATGATGCCCACTTTGGCGCAAGGCGCGTCGATCACGCTGGAAGACGCCTACACGTTCGCGCGCAACGTCGCGCGCTTTGCGAATGATCCGGTGGCGGCGCTCAAAGCGTACGAGTCCGAACGCATCGACCGGGCACGCCGCGTGCAACTCCAGGCGCGCGACCAGTTCAACAACAACCGCAAACAACCGGCGCCGCCGCCGCTCAGCCGCGACTGGATTTTCCAGCACGACGCCACGGTCGAGCCGATGGCGCTCGCGGGATAACTACGGCTTCGTGTCCCGGACGCGGTGCAGCGCGTAGCGACGCACCGCTGATCCGGGACCGCCACAAACGCATCGCTTGGGATGGTCCCGGGTCTGCAGCGCATCACTCCGTGCTGCGCTGCGCCCGGGACACGCTTCATTTAGCAGCGACCGCCGGCGCGGCATGCGCCGCCTCGCCGCTGGCGAGCGCCGCCAGGATCTTCTTCACCAATTCGCGTGCGGACTCGGCGCTGATCTCAATCGCAACGCGGTCGCGTCCACCTTCCGCCTCGCAGATGAAATCGATGCCCAGGGCATGATCGAGCGGTGCGTGATAGGGATGATCGAAATAGACATTCGCCGTATCGATCTGCATCCAACCCTTCGGTCCTTTGGCGCTGCCGAACAGCGCGGCTTTTTCCACGATGTAGGAGCACATGTTGATCTCCTCCTGATCAGGCCGCGAGATGCTTGTTGAGAAAAGCCAGCACTTTGTTCCAACCGTCGGTTGCCTGCTCGGGACGGTAGTTCGGGCGGTTGACGGCAAAGAAGCCGTGGCCGGCGCCGTCGTAGCGATGGAATTCGTAGGTCTTGCCAAGCTTCTTGAGCATCGCCTCGGTGCGATTGACATGATCAGGCGATGGATTGGGATCGTCATTGCCGAACAAGCCGATCAGCGGAGCGCGTAGATGCTCGGTGAGCTCGATCGGCGCCTGCGGCCGCTTGTCGTTGAGCAGCGATTTATCGTCGACGATGACATTACCGCCCCAGCAATCGACAACCGCGTCGACATCCGGCAGACGACAGCCGACCAGATAGGCGTGCCGGCCACCCGAGCAGAAGCCCATGACGGCGACCTTGCCGCTGGAGATCGGCTGCCGGCGCAGAAATGCCATCGCGCCGTTGACATCACCGATCACCTGCTCGTCGGGCACACCGCCGGCTGCGCGCACGCGCGCGCCGACATCATCCGGATCCCCTGGACCTTCGCGGAAATAGAGATGCGGCGCGATGCTGAGGAACCCATGATGCGCGAATTTGCGCGGGACTTCCTTGATCCACTCGTCCCACCCCGGCATGTGATGGATGATGACAACGCCAGGGTAGGGGCCCGCGCCCAGCGGTCGGGCGTAGTAGGCTTCGCCCAAATCATTGTTATGGCCGTGAAACGTGACCGTCTCCGCCAACATCGCCTGATAGGGAAAGTTCATGCCGGCCTCGTAGAATGCGAGTTGATTGCATGGGGAACGAAGCGATGCCTATCATGCGTGCGCACGGGCGCGGATCAAGATGGCGGGCGCAAATGCAGGCCTAATGCGACGGGCGAACGAGATCATCGGCGCGATCCTCATTGTTGCGCGCTTGCTGACCTGTCCGGCATTGGCAGGAGAACCAGAGATCGCGCCGGCCGACCCTTCGCTGCTCGGCGAGGATCCAACCGGCGACTACCCGACACTGAAAGGTAGCGTCGGCGCAGGCAGCGTGGTCCTACGTGTGCCACCCAACATCGACCCGACCTCACGCGAGTCGATCTGTCTCATGGTGGAAGCATCCGCGCGTGCCCACAACCTGCCGACCGAATTCTTCGCCCGCGTGATCTGGCAGGAAAGCCGGTTCCAGGCCGATGCGGTCGGACCGCTACGGCGCGGGGGCCGGGCGCAAGGTATCGCTCAGTTCATGCCCGGTACCGCGGCCGCGCTCCAGCTGCTTGATCCATTCGATCCGATTCAGGCATTACCGAAGTCAGCGGAATACCTGGAGCAACTGCGGGGCCAGTTCGGCAATCTCGGGCTCGCCGCCGCGGCTTACAACGCCGGTCCGTCACGCGTGCGCGATTGGCTCAACGGCGGACGCGGCCTGCCGGCGGAGACGCGCAACTATGTCTACGCCATCACTGGCCTGTCAGTGGAGGACTGGAGGACAGGCGTCAAAGAGACGACGCGTCCGCTACCGGCGAGCTGCGGTGAGTTGATCGCGCTGTTGAAACGGGGACCAAACCCGTTTGTCGCCGAGCTCGAGCGACGGGTCGTCGCCGGCAACCTCGCGCCGTGGGGCGTCCAGCTGAGTGCCGGGTTCTCGCGCGACCAGGCGCTTGCGTCTTATGCACGCCTCGCCAGCCAATATTCCAGCGTGCTTGCCGGCCAAGACCCGAGCATCTTGGCGACCACATTGCGCACGCGCGGGTCGCATGTCTTCTATCAGGTGCGGGTCGGCGCCCAGACCCGCGCCGGCGCCGACGCGCTCTGCGCGAAGATCCACAGCGTCGGCGGTCCGTGCCTTGTGCTGCGCAACCTCAAGGGACCGGCGTGAAGATGTGGACGGCGATCATCGCTGCGGAATATGTTTGCAAAGCAATCGCGTTGGTGCGGGGTATATACGGCTCGTCAACGCGATTCGGCCGGAGGTTTCGATGACATCGCTCTACGCAAGCCTGGACAAGGCCAGGCCCTATATCCTCAGCATTGTACGGATCGTGGTCGCGCTCTTGTTCCTGGAGCACGGGCTGCAGAAATTTTTTGGTTTCCCAGTACCTGGGCCGGCGCAACTCCCGCCGCTGTTGCAGGTGCAAGGGGCCATCGAAATCGTCGGCGGCATCCTGTTGCTCGTCGGCGCCTATACGCGTGTGGTCGCTTTTATTCTGTCCGGCGATATGGCGGTCGCCTATTTCATGTCGCATCACCCGCGCGGTTTCTTTCCCGTCGGAAATGGCGGTGATGCTGCGATTCTGTATTGCTTTATCTTCCTCTACTTCGTGTTTGCGGGCGCGGGTATCTGGAGCCTCGACCGCGTCTTTCTGAAACAGGAATAGATCACGACGGGAGTTCCCAGTGGCAACAGTTGTTCTTGCACATGGCGCGTGGTCGTCCGCCTGGGCGTGGAAGAAAGTGCGCCCGCTCATGGCCGCGTCCGGCCATTCGTTTTTCACGCCGACTTACACCGGCCTCGGGGAACGCGCGCATCTGGCAAATCCCTCCAATGATCTCGAGACGCATATCCAGGATGTCCTCGGGGTCATCGAGGCGGAAGAGCTGCGCGATTTCGTCCTGATCGGTCACAGCTACGGCGGCATGGTCGCAACCGGCGTCGCTGATCGCGCGCGCGACCGCGTTGCGCACCTGATCTATCTCGATGCGTTCGTCCCCAAGGACGGCCAGTCATTGAGCGACCTCGTGCCGGAAGCTCAGCGCCGGCGCATGCGCGACAGCGTGAAAGCGGGCGACGGCTGGCGGGTCGCACCGAATCCGACGTCGGCTGATACCTCGCCTGAGGACCAGGCATGGGTCAGCCGCCATCGGCTGCCGCAGTCGATCAAGTGCTTCGAGCAGCCGCTCGGCCTGCAGGGGGGACTTTCGGTTCCGCGCTCGTTCATCCAGTGCACGCGTTACGCGGAGCAGGGCCCGTTCGGGCAATTCGCGCAGCGGGCAAAGACCGAGACGGGATGGCGCTTCTACGGGCTCGACGCGAGCCACAGCCCCAACATAACCGCTCCCGAGTTGCTGGTGAAAACGCTGAACGACGTCATCGCGGCGGGCGGGCATTGATGATCCTGCGGATTGTCCTGGCGCTCCTTGCCATTGGCGCCGCAACGTTTGCGGTGCGCGCCGACGATCTCAAAGTCCTGACCACTGGGGCGATGAAGCCGGTCCTTCTCGAAGTCGCCCCCGCGTTTCAACAAGACAGCAAACAAACCATAAGCCTCGATAACGATACAGCGGGCGCGCTATTGAAACGGATTCAGGGAGGT
>JAFAXD010000261.1 GCA_019241285.1 Xanthobacteraceae bacterium
ACAGGGACCGCCTGGATCACTGAACTCGATCCCGATCAAGATCGCTCGCGTGCCTCTTTCATCACCACAAGCAGTAATTTCCTGGGCCTCGCAAGCGGTTCATCGCTGGCGGGCTTGCTCGCCCAATACGAGCCCTGGCCGCTGCAATTGCCCTTCGTGATCTATCTGCTTGTTCTGGCGATCCTGGCAATACTGGTCGCCTGCACGCGCGAAACGGTCGCAGGACGCAGTGAGGACTTGCGTGCGGTGCTGCAACGGCCGCGACTCGGTATCCCAGCAGGGCTGCGGGCGCAGTTCATCGCACCCGCGGTGACAGTCTTCGGTGCGATGGCGCTCGTCGGATTCTACGCGGCCTTGATCCCCAGCATCCTTGCGGAAAATCTCGGGCAAACGAGCCATGCCGTGGCCGGCCTCGTGGTCGGGGCACTCATGCTCGTGGTGTCGATCACAATCGTGGCGACCCGCAACGCGGCGAGCCGTACTGCAATGCTTGCCGGGCTCGCCTTGTTGCCGCCGGGCTTGGCATTGCTGGTTGTCGCCCAAGCCGCCGGGTCGATGCCGATCTTGCTCGCAGGCACTTTCGTGAGCGGCATATCGGCCGCACTCGGGTATCGTGGCAGCCTTCAGGTGGTGAACGAAATCGCTCCGTCCGACCGTCGTGCCGAGATGGTCTCGACCTATTTCGTGGCCGGCTTTGCCGGAAACGCGTTGCCGGTCATCGGCGTAGGCGTCATTTCAACCCTTGTATCCACATTAGTCGCGAGCATCGTATTCGCGGTCACGATCACGGTGTTTGCCGTCGTTGCACTGATGATCGCGTGGCGATGCCCGCCCGAATAACGGCACCGAGAACCCTTATTCTTCCGGCTCAGTCGTGAACATGAGTGGGTATCCTTTAGCCCGCCCGGCGTCCGTTGCGCGCGTCGCCTTGGTCTCGGCCACGTCTTTCGTGTAGACCGCAACCACGCAGACCCCACGCTTGTGTGCGGTGATCATGACCCGATAGGCCTGGTCCTCGTTCATGCGGAATTCCGCTTTCAGGACGGTAACGACGAATTCGCGCGGCGTGTAGTCGTCGTTGACGAGAATCACTTTGTGCAGCTTGGGCCGTTCCGTCTTGACCCGAACCTTGGTGCGCGGCTTGCTGGTGATGTCGCTCATCGAGACATGTTCCAAGAATGTTACAGGCAAAATGCCCCCGAGCCATCGGCAATGCTATCATAACCCCCTCAATCGGAGAACGGTATGCAGCCCTTCATCACGCAATCGATGCCGGCGACCGACGCACTGCTGAACGTGATCGCGCACCTACCGACCAGGAGCCTGGCCGCCACCATCGAGCCGGGATTTTTTGGCAAGCTGCAGGACAAGGATTTCATGCGTATCGCCGTCTTGCTGGCACAGAAAAGTTACGATGAAGGCGGCTGTCCGATCGGCGGAGTCGTGATCGAAAGCGAGACGCGGTGGATCCTGGGTAAGGGGCACAACACGCTGGTGCAGGAGAACCATCCCTATAACCATGGGGAGACCTCGGCCATTCGCGACGCCGGGCGGCAGGACTTCAGCCGAACGACGATCTTCACGACCTTGAGCCCGTGCGACGTCTGCGCCTCATTGATCTACATGCGCCAATTCGGTCGCGTCGTGGTTGGCGATATCACCAATGCGTCCGGCAACGAGGCGATGCTGCGAGGAAAGGGCATCCAGGTTGACATCTTGGAAGACCCGGTCGGAATCGCGCTCTACCGGAAATACGATCAAGAAAAACCCGAGCAGGCCGCGGAGGACTGGAAAGGGGTTGCGGCCGTGCGCGCACTGCGATCAGGTGCAAAAAGCGGCGTCTGATCGTTTCGGACGGGCTTACCGCAGATTCACGACTTCTTTGACGACCTCTTCTTGGCGGGGACTTTCTTGCCCTTGCGGCGGGCTTCCGAAAGTCCGATCGCGATCGCCTGCTTGCGGCTCTTCACCGTACCGCCGCGTCCGCCTTTACCGCGTTTCAGGCTTCCCCGTTTGCGCCGGTGCATGGCGCTTTTGACGTCCTTGGATGCGCTGGGCGAATATTTGCGTGCCATGGCTTGCTCTCGCTTGCCCCTCAACAACAACTCGCGCCGTCGGCTGATTGTTCCCGAGGGTCAGATTCGGCCGGCGTCGAGGTCGCGTGAGCGCAGGTTGAGGGCAGAGAGGAACTCGTTGCGCGTCTCCGGGCGGGAGCGGAAGACGCCCAGCATGCGGCTCGTCACCATAGTGACGCCGGACTTATGCACGCCGCGCGTCGTCATGCATTGATGCGTCGCTTCCAGCACGACAGCGACGCCCTGGGGTTTGAGCACGTTCTCGATGCAGGCGGCGATCTCGGCCGTCATGCGTTCCTGAATCTGCAGCCGTTTGGCGTAGACGTCGACGAGCCTTGCCAATTTCGAGATTCCGACGACGCGCGTATCCGGCAGGTAGCCGATATGGGCGCGGCCAATGATCGGAGCGAGGTGATGTTCACAATAGGACTCGAAGCGAATATCACGCAGGACGACGATCTCGTCATAGCCTGCGACTTCCTCGAAGGTTCGCTTGAGATACTCGCGCGGGTCTTCGTCATACCCCGCGAACCATTCTTCATAGGCGCGCACCGCGCGTGCGGGTGTTGCGCGCAATCCCTCCCGGTCCGGATCATCGCCGGCCCAGCGGATGAGCGTGCGCACCGCGTCCTCGGCCTCGGTACGCGTGGGCCGGTTGGTGGTCGCGGCTCGCCGTCCCGGCCTGCGGTTAAGCTTGATGACCTTGTTCATGGACGGCTCCTTACATCGCAGGAACGATGGCCGTCAGCGGAGGTTCCGAGACGGGCTGTTTCGGTTTGTGAGCGGCTCGCCCGTCACAACCACTTTTTCCACTTGAAAAAAACGTAAGGAAGGATCGCGGCTACCAACATGAAGAAGAGCCCAAGCGGATATCCGTAGGTCCAGTCGAGCTCCGGCATATGTTTGAAGTTCATGCCATAGATCGAAGCGAGCAGGGTGGGGGGCATGAACACCACTGCGGCGACCGAGAAGATCTTGATGATGTTGTTCTGCTGCAGGCTGACCATCCCGAGCATGGCATCGAGCAGGAACTGGATCTTGTTGGAGATGTAGGACGAGTGATCGGAAAGCGACTGCACGTCGCGCTGCATGCCCTTCAGAATGGCGCGCTGATCCTTGGCCCAGCGCATGCTGTCCGCCTCGTTGGCGAGATAGAGCAGAACGCGGCCGATCGAGACCAGGCTCTCGCGCACTTTGGAGGTCACGTCGCCCTTCTTGCCGATGGTGTGCAGGATACGGCTGTAGTTGCGAAAATCGCCGGCCGAAGCCTTGGGGTCAAAAATGTCGCGCGAGACCTGCTCGACGTCGTTGCCCATATGCTCGAGCACGTCGGCCAGGCGATCGATCACCGCGTCGAGAATATCGAGCATGATGCTTTCGCCGGTGGCGTTCGTCGGGCAGAAGCGCTCCAACCGGTGATTGACGATGACGAAAGGGCGCGGTTCCTCGTAGCGCACCGTGATCAGCCGGTGTCCGGCAAGGATGAAGGTCACCGGCGTCGTGCTGGGCACTTCCGTGTCCTGATGCGCCATAAGGGTCGCGGTCATGTAGCGCGCCC
The DNA here is from genome assembly GCA_019241285.1 of Xanthobacteraceae bacterium. Taxonomy (GTDB): domain Bacteria; phylum Pseudomonadota; class Alphaproteobacteria; order Rhizobiales; family Xanthobacteraceae; genus JAFAXD01. The sequence goes on from JAFAXD010000261.1 coordinate 3,634, forward strand.
CATTCTCCACATAGAGGCGGCTCGTGATCTCGATCTCCTGCATTTCACGCAAGGTCGGGACCGATATCCCGAGCGATTGCTCGACGGCCTTGTCTTCGCTTGGGGTCGGCAGTTCGAGATCGATCCAGAGAGCGTTCTCGGGGAGCTTCGCATCCCCGTTCACCTCCTTGCGCTCGAGCGCGGCACCACGCGAGACATAGACAGCCAGCATCCAGCACCTCCGGGCAGATCAGATCATCCGTAATAGCGTCCAGCCGCGCCAACCACCACCGTGATCAGGCCGAGCACCAGATTGATGGTTACCAGCAGCCGGATCTGGTCGATATACTTGGCGGCGATCGGCCATTCACCGGCGGCCACCGCACGACGGAAGCGCCGCCAGGGCGCGAAGTAGAGATGCGCATAGATCAGCATCATGACGATGCCGAGCCCCATCATCAGATGCACATAGGTTCCGATTTTGGCAAAGCCGCCGAATCCCCAGATGACCATCGCGAACCCGCTGACCAGCAGCACCGCCACCGCACCCCAGACCCATGGGAAAAAGCGCGCGAATACGCGCTGCCACAACGCCAGCCGGGTGGGCGGATCGAGCGGTCCGGTGCTCGGCCGCAGCACCATCAGGGCGAAGAACATGCCCCCGACCCAGATCACGGCCGCTACAATATGGAACGCAACGCCGATCATCAGCATGAGGCTCTCCTTTTGCGGGTCGGTTTAGCGGCTGTTGCGCGGGAAGGCGATATCTGATCATTCTTTCCGATCATGTCCAACATCAATCCCAATCCGTTTACAACCCGGCCCGAGATCGAAGGCACCTTCGGTGTAGTCACCTCAACCCACTGGATCGCAACCGCGGTGGGAATGGCGACCCTGGAAAAAGGCGGCAACGCCTTTGATGCCGCCGTAGCGACCGCGTTCACGCTGCAGGTCGTGGAGCCGCACCTGAATGGACCAGGGGGCGACGTGCCGGTGCTGGTTTTCGACATGCGCCGTGGACGGCCCGAGGTCATCTGCGGACAGGGCGTCGCTCCCGCCGCGGCGACGCTTGCCCATTACCGTGCGCTCGGGCTCGACATGGTGCCGGGCACCGGCCTGCTCGCTGCGTGCGTGCCCGGTACCTTTGAGACCTGGATGCTGCTGCTGCGCGACTACGGCACCTTGCGGCTCGCGGACGTGCTGACGCCCGCGATCGAATACGCCGCCAATGGTCATCCCTTGGCCGAGCGCGCGAGCGCGACCATTGCCACCGTGGAAGGACTGTTCCGCGATCATTGGCCGACATCGGCCGAGGTCTACCTGCCCGGAGGCGCTGTGCCCGCGCCCGCCGCGCTGTTCAGCAACAAGACCCTGGCGCAGACTTACGCGCGCATCCTGTCCGAAGCGGAGAGCGCCGGCGGCGATCGCGTGGTGCAGATCGAACGCGCTCGCAAGGCCTGGTCGCAGGGCTTTGTGGCCGAGGCGATCGACCGCTTCTGTCGCACCCAGGAGGTGATGGACGTATCCGGGGAGCGGCATCGGGGCGTGCTCACGGCCGCCGACATGGCCGCTTGGCAGCCGACGATCGAGGCGCCGCTGACCTACGACTACGGACGCTACACGGTGTGCAAGGCTGGTGTGTGGAGTCAGGGTCCGGTCCTGCTCCAGCAACTCGCCTTGCTGAAAGGGTTCGAGCTCGACGGGCTTGATCCCACCGGGCCGGATTTAATCCATCTCCAGGTCGAATGCGCCAAGCTCGCCTTCGCGGATCGTGAGGCGTTCTACGGCGATCCGAAATTCGTCGACGTGCCGATCACGACGCTGTTGTCGGAGGCATACAACGTGGAGCGGCGCAAGCTCGTCTCCGAGCGCGCCTCGCTCGAGATGCGTCCCGGCACAGTGGCTGGCTTTGGAGGCAAGGTTGAGCAGACGCGCCGCGCCGATATGACCCGCGCGGCCGCACTCGGCGCCGGCGAGCCGACCGTCGGACGGTTGGGCGAGGTCGTCGGCGACACCGTGCATTTCGATATCGTCGATCGCGCCGGCAACATGGTGTCATCCACGCCGTCCGGCGGGTGGTTGCAATCCTCGCCGGTCATTCCGGAGCTGGGTTTCTGCCTCGGGACGCGGGCGCAGATGTTCTGGCTCGACGAAGGCCATCCGGCGGCGCTCGCGCCGGGCAAGCGGCCGCGCACCACGCTGACCCCGACGTTGGCGCTGCGCGATGGCGAGCCCTATCTCGCATGGGGTACGCCGGGCGGCGACCAGCAGGACCAGTGGACCGCGCAGTTCTTCCTGCGCCATGTCCATGCCGGGCTCAATTTGCAGGAATCGATTGACGCGCCCGCCTGGCACTCGGATCACTTCCCGAGCTCATTCTGGCCACGCACCGCGCAGCCCGGTGTGCTCGTCGTCGAAGGCCGTTTGCCCGAGGCGACGATCAAGGCGTTACGCGCGCGCGGCCACAAGGTCGAGGTCGGTCCGGCGTGGTCCGAGGGGCGCCTCACCGCTGCGTCGCAGGTCGGGCCGCGCCGCCGTGCCGCAGCGAACCCGCGCGGCATGCAGGGCTACGCCGCAGGACGATAACGGCGCCTTCTCATGCCGGCTTCACCTTGGCGGTGATCTGCTCCAGCACAAGGCCTTTGGTTTCGACGCCGACCAGCCACAACGCGATCGCGGCAATCAGGAAGGTGAGGGCGAACGTGTGCAGCACGTAGGCGCCAAGCCCGTACTCGAGCATCAGCCCGACGATGAGTGGTGCCAGAAATGAGCCGATCCGACCGATGCCAAAGAACCAGCCGACCGCGGTGGCGCGCAAATTAGTCGGGTGCAATTCGCTCACATAAATGCCGGTCGCCCCAAACACGCCGGGATTGACCCAACCCACGGCCGCGATGGCAAGGTACATGGCAAACCCGCTCGCCTGCGCGAACCACAAATGGAATAGCGCGCCGATGAAATAGTAGAGAAACAATACCGGCCGCCGTCCATACCAGTCGATCAGGAACCCGCACGCGGTGTAGCCCACCACGGCCGCCAGTGATTGAACGAGCTGAAAACTGATCGCCTGGCTCAGCCCAAACCCCCGCTGGGTCAGGATCGTCGGCAGCATGAACAGAATGCCGTTCGAGGACCACAGGAAACAGAACGACACGATCCATAGCAGGATCGTGCGCCGCGCGCGTCCGTCCTCGAACAGAGCCAGCACCGTCACGCCCCGTTCGGACGTAGCGATTTCGTTTGCGATCCCAAGCGGCTGAGCGGCTGCACCGCGCGGGTCAACCTTCGCTTGGCGCTCGATCTCGACGACGGTGCGTTCGGCCGCTTCAACCTCCCCGCGGCTCAACTGATAGCGCACCGATTCCGGCATGTAGCGCCGCACGAAGAACAACAGCACCGCGGGCACGACGCCGACCACGAATAGCGCTCGCCAGCCGAGCGTCGGCACGATGGCGAGGCTGAGTGCCGCCGCCACCACGAGACCGACCGGGAAGGCCGCCATCATGCTGCCGGTCATGCGGCCTCGGATGCGGCCGGGACTGAACTCCGCCGCCAGCGTCAGCGTGACCGGAACTTCGCCGCCGAGGCCGAAGTTCGACAGGAACCGAAATGTGGCGAGCACCAGCACGTTCCAGGATGCGGCGACGAGCGCGGTGAATACCGCAAAGATGCTGACCGTCGCTAGAAACGACGTCCGGCGGCCGATGTAGTCGGAGATCGTTCCCCAGAACAGCGCGCCCAGGAATGCGCCCACGAGCCCGACGGTCGCGAGCAGGCCGGCCTGCGCCGGCCCGAGTCCGAACTCGCGGGCGATCGGCGGCAAAGCCGCCCCGAACAGCGCAAAATCGGCGGCATCGAACATGATGCCGAGGAAACAGAGGATGAAGAAGTTGCGGTGCCAGCGCGAGAACAAAAGCCGCTCCAGGCGGCCAACCAGGGTTGCGGACGCTGCCGCCTTGCCGTCCATGGCGTTTCCTCGTTTGCTTGTCGTTCTTATGGGGCGAGCTTAGCACGCAGGACAGGCGACAGAAGGCGGATATACTGCTCTCTCGTTTGTCCTCCGTCATCGGTCCTTCGTCATGCTCGACATCTTCAATCATTTCATGCCCTCGCTGTACTTCGAGCGGTTGCAGAAGCTCGCTCCCACCCACGCCGCAGCCACGGCCTTCCCGCGCCTGCGCACGCTTTGGGATCTCGATGCGCGGCTGAAATTGCTCGATCAGTTCGGCGAGCTGCAGCAAGTGCTCTCGCTTGCCAATCCGCCGCTCGAATATTTGGGCAGTCCGGCCGATACGCCGGAGCTGGCGCGCATGGCCAATGACGGACTGGCCGACCTTTGCAGCCGCTTTCCGGA
>JAFAXD010000291.1 GCA_019241285.1 Xanthobacteraceae bacterium
GACATCGGCACGATGTATCTAGTGTTCGCGCTCGTCGCCGGCCTCATCGGCGGCGTGATGTCGATGCTGATCCGGGCCGAGCTGATGGAGCCGGGTCTGCAGATCTTCCACCAGACCCACTACTACGACGTGGTCGTCACCTCGCACGGGCTGATCATGATCTTCTTCGTGATCATGCCGGCGATGATCGGCGGCTTCGGCAACTGGATGATCCCGCTGATGATCGGCGCGCCTGACATGGCGTTTCCCCGCCTCAACAACGTCTCGTTCTGGCTGCTGCCGGCGTCGTTTGCACTGTTGTTGTCGTCACTGTTCTTTGAGGGCGAGCCTGGCGCGAACGGCGTTGGAGGTGGTTGGACGCTCTACGCGCCGCTCTCGACCAGCGGCCATCCCGGGCCTGCGGTCGACTTCGCGATCCTGTCGCTGCACCTTGCGGGCGCCTCGTCGATCCTCAGCTCCATCAACTTCATCACCACCATCTTCAACATGCGGGCGCCGGGCATGACCCTGCATAAAATGCCGCTGTTCGTGTGGTCGATCCTGGTGACGACGTTCCTGCTGCTGCTCGCTTTGCCGGTTCTCGCCGGCGCAATCACCATGCTGCTGACGGACCGCAATTTCGGCACCACATTCTTCACGGCGAGCGGCGGCGGGGATCCGGTCCTGTTCCAGCACTTGTTCTGGTTCTTCGGCCATCCCGAGGTCTACATCCTGATCCTGCCCGGGTTCGGCATGATCAGCCAGATCGTCGCCACGTTCTCGCGCAAGCCCGTGTTCGGTTATCTCGGCATGGCCTACGCGATGGTCGCCATCGGCGTGATCGGCTTCGTCGTGTGGGCGCACCACATGTATACGGTTGGCCTCTCCAGCGCGACGCAGGCCTACTTCGTGTTCGCCACCATGGTGATCGCGGTGCCGACGGGCATCAAGATCTTCTCATGGATCGCGACGATGTGGGGCGGATCGATCGAGTTCAAGACGCCGATGTTGTGGGCGGTCGGCTTCATCTTCCTGTTTACCGTCGGCGGTGTGACCGGCGTAGTGCTGGCGAATGCCGGCGTGGATCGCGTGCTGCAGGATACCTATTATGTGGTCGCGCACTTCCATTACGTGCTCTCGCTCGGTGCCGTGTTCACGATCTTCGCTGGTTGGTACTACTGGTTCCCGAAGATGACCGGCTACATGTACAATGAGACGATCGGAAAGCTGCACTTCTGGGTAACCTTTGTAGGTGTCAACCTGATCTTCTTCCCGCAGCACTTCCTGGGTTTGGCCGGTATGCCGCGTCGCTACGTGGACTATCCGGATGCCTTTGCGGGATGGAACTTCGTCTCATCCCTCGGTTCCTACATTTCCGGTTTCGGCGTGCTGATCTTCCTGTGGGGGCTTGCGGAGGCCTTCGCTAAGAAGCGGCGAGCCGCCAACAATCCGTGGGGGCCGGGTGCAACGACGCTGGAATGGACGCTGTCGTCGCCGCCGCCCTTCCATCAATACGAGGTTCTCCCGCAAATCCGATGAGATATGCGGAGACCGTCTTTGCGTGAGTTGAATTGAGCGATGTCGTTGCTGAGCCAAGGGGCCGAGCTGTCACCGCAGATCGCAGCGGAGCAGGCAGGACTCGGCCCGAGCCTTGCGGGTGTCGATGATTTCATCGCGTTGATGAAACCGCGGGTGATGTCGCTCGTCGTGTTTACAGCGCTCGTGGGTTTGCTGGTTGCGCCGGGTCATCTGCACCCGGTCCTGGGCGCTGCGGCACTCCTGTGCATTGCGGTCGGTGCCGGGGCCGCCGGGGCTCTCAACATGTGGTACGACGCCGACATTGATGCGGTGATGTCGCGCACGGCGCGCCGACCCATTCCGGCGGGCCGGGTCACTCCCGGCGAAGCACTCGGGTTCGGCATCACCATGGCCGCGGGCTCCGTGTTGGTGCTGGGGCTCGTCGCCAACTGGATTGCGGCCGGTCTGCTTGCATTCACCATCTTCTTTTATGCGGTGATTTACACGATCTGGCTTAAGCGCAGCACGCCGCAGAACATCGTGATCGGTGGCGCGGCCGGGGCGTTTCCGCCAATGATCGGCTGGGCCGCGGCCACGGGCGGCATCGGACTCGAATCAATCTTCCTGTTCCTGATCATCTTCTTGTGGACGCCCCCCCACTTCTGGGCGCTCGCGCTATGCCGCACCGGGGATTACGAGCGCGCCGGTGTGCCGATGTTGCCGGTGGTCGCCGGGACGCGCGAAACCATACGTCAGATCAGGATCTATGCGCTCGTGCTGCTTCCGGTGGGGGTCGCGCCGTGGCTGATCGGCGCTGCGAGTGCGGTCTACGGGATCACGGCTGCCCTCGCCGGAGCGCTGCTGCTCGCATTCGCCTGGCGCGTGCGCAGCGGTGGCCGCGAGGCTAAGGCGCTGTTCGGATATTCGATCCTCTATCTGTTCGTTCTGTTCGCGATGCTGCTGGTCGATCATGCGCTGTTTAACGGCATGTCGTTCAGCAGTTGGGGGCAGATACTCGCTGCCCGATGAGTTCTGCGAGATGGCATGGACAAAAAGCGCGATGACGATCGAAGGGGCGGGATCGTGCTCACCGAAGAGCAGAAGCGCCGACGTCGGGCGCGCTCGCTCGCAATCGCACTCGTCCTCGGCGGCCTCGTGCTGCTGTTCTACATTATCACCATCGTCAGGCTTGGGCCCAACGTGCTGACGAGACCGCTATGACGGGGCACGATCGCAACCTCTTCATTGCCGGTACGTGTGGGGCCGTGGTCGGCTTGATGGTCGCGGCTTCGTACGCGGCAGTGCCGTTCTACAACTGGTTCTGTCGCACCACAGGATTTGGCGGAACCACCCAGGTCGCGCACGCGGCTCCCGCACGCGAGCTCGATCGGAAGATCACGGTGCGGTTTGACGCCAATGTGGCTGCGGGTCTGCCATGGCGCTTCGAACCCGAAGTCAGGTCTATCGACCTCAAGATCGGCGAAGTCGCGACGGTCGTCTATCACGTTACCAACTTGTCGGCCCGGGATACCTGGGCTCAAGCAGGGTACAACGTCGCGCCGCTCACGGTTGGGGCTTACTTCGACAAAATCAACTGCTTCTGCTTCACCGAGCAACATCTCAAGCCGGGCGAGAAGCAGGACATGACCGTCGTGTTCTATGTGGATCCGGCGCTGGCCAAGGATTCGGAGCAGGACGATCTCAACACCATCACTCTGTCCTACACCTTCTATCCGGCGCCCGAGCCCTCGCGTGGAGTGGCGGAAAGCTTGGCGTCCGGACGCAGCTAGATGCACGCCAACAATTCGAGCAGCTCACCACCCGACTCACGTGAGCCGCGACTGACAAGTTGAACACGGAGACGTTTCATGGCCGACGCACACGCAAAGCAGCACGATTACCACTTGGTGGATCCGAGTCCGTGGCCGCTTGTCGGTTCGATCTCGGCCTTCGTGCTCGCTATCGGGCTGATATCGTGGATGCACAATATCTTCTCGGCGGCGCCGCTTGTCTTCGCCGCGGGCGCAATTGGTGTGCTCTACACGATGGTCGGCTGGTGGCGCGATGTCATCATCGAAGCTGAGTATCGGCACTTTCACACCCGGGTAGTGCAGATCTCCCACCGCTACGGGATGATCCTGTTCATCGCCTCAGAGGTGATGTTCTTCGTGGCCTGGTTCTGGGCCTACTTCAACACAGCGCTATTTCCCAGCGAAGCCATCGAAGTCGTGCGCAGCGAGTTCATCGGCGGGGTGTGGCCGCCCAAGGGCATTCAGACCTTCGACCCCTGGCACTTGCCGCTCTTCAATACGCTGATCCTGCTCACGTCCGGCACCACGGTTACTTGGGCGCACCACGCATTGCTGGAGAATGACCGTGAAGGCCTCAAATGGGGCCTCATCTGCACCATACTCCTCGGCCTGTCGTTCACCTGCGTGCAAGCTTTCGAGTATCATCACGCGGCCTTCAGCTACGGTGGCAACATCTACGGCGCGACCTTCTTCATGGCGACAGGTTTCCATGGCGCGCACGTCATCATTGGCTCGATTTTCCTGATTGTGTGTCTAGGTCGTGCTCTGGCCGGGCAGTTCAATCCGAAACAACACCTCGGGTTGGAATTCGCCGCCTGGTACTGGCACTTCGTCGACGTGGTGTGGCTGTTCCTGTTCGCCTGCATCTATGTGTGGGGCCAGGGGCCGCGCATCCCCGGGATGCACGAGTAGCCACTGGGGTCGAACGGATACGCTCGGCCTTCCTTCCTTAGCGCATCGCGGGCTCGTGATTGTGCGCGGCGCGGCGGTTGCAGCGCCGCCGTGCTAACGTCGTGTCTTCAACCGGAGACACGCGATGCGCAATTTCGATGCGATCGTTATCGGTAGCGGCCAGGCAGGACCCTCGCTCACCGCACGATTGACAGGGGCCGGTATGAGCGTCGCGTTCATCGAGCGCGCGCATTTCGGCGGCACTTGCGTCAACGACGGCTGCATTCCGACCAAGACTCTGGTCGCAAGCGCGCAAGCGGCGCGCATGGCGCGCCGGGCGGGGGAGTATGGGGTTCGCATCACGGGCTCAATCGACGTCGACATGAAAGCCGTAAAGGCGCGCAAGGACGCGATTTCGGAGAGCTCGCGCAGCGGCGTCGAGAAATGGCTGCGCGGCATGCAGGGGTGCACCGTTTTCTGGGGCAATGCCCGTTTCGCGGGAACCAAGCAGGTTGCCGTTAATGGCGAAGAACTAAGCGCCGAAAAAATTTTCATCAATGTCGGAGGCCGACCCAGCGTCCCGCCAATTCCGGGGCTCGATCAGGTCCCCTATCTCACCAACACGACGATGATGGGCGTGGATTTCCTGCCCGAACATCTCGTTATTCTCGGGGGCAGCTACATCGGGCTTGAGTTTGCACAGATGTATCGGCGGTTCGGTAGCGCGGTCTCTGTAATCGAAGCATTGCCACGATTGGTGGCGCGGGAAGACGAAGACATCTCTGCCGAAATCGCCAAGATCCTGGAGCAAGAGGGAATCGCCATCAAGCTCGGCGCCAAGGCGTTGTCGGTCGCCCGCAAGGGAAACGGCATCGCGGTTGAGATCGAGACATCAAACGGCCGTGCGCAGGTGGAGGGCTCGCATCTCCTCGTCGCCATCGGACGGCGTCCGAACACGGACAATTTTGGGCTCGATAAAGCCGGGATCAAACTCGATGCGCGCGGCTACATCGAAGTCGATGATCAGTTGCGCACCAGCGCGCCGGGAGTCTGGGCGCTCGGCGATTGCAATGGGCGCGGCGCATTCACCCATACGTCCTACAACGATTATGAGATCGTTGCTGCCAACCTTCTCGACAACGATCCGCGGCGCGTGAGCGACCGGATCACGGCGTATGCGCTCTATATCGATCCTCCGCTCGGCCGCGCTGGCCTGTCACAGGCCGAGGCGCGTGCAACCAAGAGACCGACCCTGGTTGCCAACTGGCAGATGGGCCGGGTCGGGCGGGCTGTCGAGCGCGGCGAGACCGAAGGTTTCATGCGCATCCTCATCGACCGCGACAGCAGGCAAATCGTCGGCGCCTCGTTGCTCGGGCTCAATGCCGACGAGGTGATCCATGAGATTCTTGACTTGATGTACGCCAAGGCGCCTTACACGACGTTGCAACGCGCAATGCACATCCATCCGACCGTATCGGAATATCTGCCGACGATGCTCGGCGCGCTGACGCCGTTGGAGTAGTGTTTGTTCTGGTTTTGCTGCGACAAGTAGCGCGTGCCGTCGCGCGTTCGAACCGCTAAAAGCAAGGCACCCATGACCGATCGCCAAGAACCATCACCCTATCTGGCGGGCCTGCTTTGCCGCTGCCCCCGTTGCGGCGAGGGACACCTGTTCAGTGGGTTTTTGACGCTACGACCAGGCTGCGAGGTTTGCGGCCTCGAGTACGGCTTTGCCGATGCCGGCGATGGACCGGCGGTGTTCGTGATCATGATTGCCGGTTTTATCGTCTGCGGCGCGGCCCTGTTCGTGGAAATGCGCTACGCGCCGCCGCTCTGGGTACACGCGGTGCTCTGGCTGCCGCTGGTGCTGCTCACCACGATCGGCCCCCTACGGCCGCTCAAGGGTCTGTTGATCGCGCTTCAATACCATCACAAGGCGGCGGAGGGCCGCCTCGACAGACCTGCCTCGTGAACCGGAGTCGTACTCGCCGAGGAATTTTGGTGCCGTGCCTGGTTGCACTGGCAGCTCTCCTTGTGCTCGTGGGCCTTGGCACGTGGCAATTGCAGCGGAAAGCCTGGAAAGAAGGGCTCATTGCCGCGATGCATGAACGGCTCGCGGCTGCTCCGGCCGATTTGCCGCCCGCGTCGCAATGGTCGTCATTGAACGTCGATACCGCGGAATTCCGTCGGGTCAAATTCCACGCCCAATTTACCGAAGGTCGCGGCGTGTATGTTTACGTCGCAGGCTCGGCGCTACGCGATGATATCAAGGAACCCGGGTACTTCGCGTTCGCCCCGGCACGTCTCGATGACGGAACGACCGTGGTCGTCAACCGCGGCTATATCCCAATGGATCAGCAGACAGGCTGGCCGGCGGGCACCACGGAGGTGGTTGGTTATCTGCGCTGGCCCGAGAGCCGCCCCTGGTTCCTGTCGGAGACCAACTCGGCGTCTGACACGTGGTTCGTCCGCGACCAGCGCGCAATGGCGGCCGCCAAGGGTTGGGGCAACGTTGCCCCGTTCTATGTCGATCAGGAAAGCCCCATTCCGCCCTCGGGTCTGCCGCGTCCCGCGGCCCTGACCGTCAACCTGCGCAATGACCATCTGCAATATGCCGTGACGTGGTTCGGCCTCGCCGCCGTTTTGGTTGGGTGCTTCGTGGCTTGGCTGGTGACCTGGTGGCGCAACACGGCCGACTCTGGCGAGGAAGTGCGTGCCTGAGCCTTGGGATATGAGGAAGTATTCCTAATCCCTGCGGCAATTTACCTCCGGTTAGGCTGGTTCACCACTTCGGCATTGCTCCTTTGCACTTGGACGTCAGCCTTTCCTTGTGCGGAGGCGCGCTTTCAGCATAGTCTTGCCGGGCGGTAGACGATCCCGGCTGCCGCCAGCAAATGCCGTTCCAAATCAATGGCTTAAGGTTAAGCGCGGGAGCCGGCCTGGGATCGGCCGGCCTTGCGATCGTGGTTGTTTCTGCCGAACGTACAAGGGTTTAGGAGCCGTGCGTTATATCTCGACCCGGGGCGAGGCCCCAGTTCTGAATTTCGTCGAGGTGACGCTCGCGGGCTTGGCCCGCGACGGCGGACTTTACGTGCCCGAAAACTGGCCGCTGCTGGATGCTGCGACTATTGCCGGGTTTGCCGGCCAACCGTACGCCGAGGTTGCAGTCGAGGTGCTGCGTCCGTTTGTGGGCGGGACGATCGCGCCAGCGGATCTCGCGCGAATCGCCCGCGAGGCTTACGGCACCTTTCGCCATCCCGCTGTTGCGCCGCTCTACCAACTCACACCCGGCACGTTCGTGCTGGAACTCTTTCATGGCCCCACGCTTGCCTTCAAAGATCTGGCGATGCAGCTCCTGGGCCGCGTCATGGATCATGTGCTCGCTAAGCGACGGGAGCGCATTACCGTGGTCGTGGCGACGTCGGGAGACACCGGCGGTGCAGCCGTAGAGGCCTTTCGCGGCCGTTCCCAGGTCGATCTCGTTATTTTGTTCCCGAACGGGCGCGTGTCCGACGTACAGCGGCGGATGATGACCAGCGCGCCCGATCTCAATGTCCATGCACTCGCGATTGACGGCACGTTCGACGATTGCCAGGCGATCGTGAAGGGCCTGTTCAACAATCACAGCTTCCGCGATCGCGTGCAGCTCTCGGGCGTCAATTCCATCAACTTCGCCCGGATCGTGGCACAGGTCGTCTACTATTTCACCGCCGCGGTGGCACTCGGCGCGCCACAGCGAAAAGTCGCGTTTACGGTCCCCACCGGAAACTTCGGTGATGTCTTTGCCGGCTATGTGGCGAGCCGGATGGGGTTGCCGGTCGAGCGTCTGGTGATCGCTACGAACGTGAATGACATCCTTGCGCGCGCGCTACGCAGCGGCGCCTACGAGGTGCAGGGGGTGGTCCCCACGACGTCGCCCTCCATGGATATCCAAGTCGCTTCGAACTTCGAGCGGGCTCTGTTCGATGCTGCCGGCCGGGATCCGCGGGCGATTCGCGCCATGATGTCGGCTCTCGCCCAGTCGCGCCGCTTCGTCGTGCCGGGCGGCGTGCTCTCCGAGCTGCGTTCCTTGTTCACGGCCGATTGTGCTGATGAGCAGGAAACTGCGGCCACCATTCGTACGGTTCGGCGCGAGGCCGGATACCTGATCGATCCGCACACGGCCGTGGCGATCGCGGTCGCGGAGAAGGAGCGTCGCGACAGCGCCGTTCCAATGATCACGCTCGCAACCGCTCACCCCTGCAAGTTCCCGGCGGCGGTCGAAGCGGCTTGTGGCGTACGCCCGGCACTTCCCGACTGGCTTGCCGACCTGCCGCAGAAGCCGGAGCGGCAAACCATTCTGCCCGCCGATCAGACGGTCGTTGAGAATTTCATTTCAAGCGTCAGCCGCGTAGCGCGCGAAGGAGCAGCCGCATGAGTGTCGAGGTTTCCCGTCTCCCAACCGGATTAACCGTGGTGACGGACAAGATGCCTCACCTGGAGACGACATCTCTCGGCGTCTGGATTGCGTCCGGCAGCCGGCATGAAGCTCCCGAGGAGCACGGCATTTCACATTTTCTGGAGCACATGGCGTTCAAGGGAACTGGCCGCCGCAGCGCGCGCCAAATTGCCGAAGAGATTGAGGCCGTTGGTGGCGACCTCAACGCCGCCACGGGTATCGAGACCACCGCCTATTACGCACGGGTTCTGCGCGCAGACGTGCCGCTCGCTCTCGACGTTCTCTCCGACATCCTCTCGGAGCCAACCTTCGATCCTGACGAACTGACGCGCGAGAAGAACGTCATCATCCAGGAGATTGGTGCGACTGATGATACGCCCGACGACCTGATCTTTGAGTTGCTACAGTCGACAGCGTTCCCCGACCAGGCGATCGGGCGCTCGATCATGGGCACGCGCGCCACCGTCAAGAATTTCGACCGCAAGCGGCTGCGCAGCCATTTGGGGACCCACTACCGCGCCCCCAATATGGTGATCGCTGCAGCCGGCGCGCTCGAACATGACGCCGTCGTGGACGAGATCAGTCGGAAATTCGAAGCGTTTGCCGGGCCACCCATCCCACGGCCAGAGCCGGCGCGCTTTGCCGGTGGCACGCGAATCGAGAAGAGCGATCTGGAACAGGTGCACGTCACGCTTGGTCTCGAAGGCGTGCCGCAAACCGATCCGTCCATTCACAGCCTGCAGGTGTTTTCCATCGCGCTGGGCGGCGGGATGTCGTCGCGGCTGTTTCAGGAAGTGCGCGAGCTGCGTGGCCTCTGCTACTCCATCTACGCGTTCCATTCCCCGTATCACGACACCGGCCTATTTGCCCTCTATGCCGGAACCGACCCGGCCGACGTCGAGGAACTGATGCGCGTCGCCGTCGGCGAGATCGTGATTGCCGCTGAAACCATGACCGAAGTCGAGGTTGCCCGGGCCAAGACACAGATGAAGGCGGGGCTCCTGATGGCGCTGGAAAGCTCGGCCACGCGGGCCGAGCAGGTGGCACGTCAGATGATCACCTACGATCGGCCGATGACTGTCGATGAAATCGTCGGAAAAATCGAAGCCGTCACTGTCGAGAGCGTCCGAGAGGCCGGGCGCGCTCTGGTGCGACGCAGCCGACCGGCCGTC
>JAFAXD010000488.1 GCA_019241285.1 Xanthobacteraceae bacterium
CTCGCGGCACTGCGCGAGCTTCATGCGCGCACCAAACGCGCCCACGGCGACCAGGCCTGAGGAGTACCCATGCCAGAAGCATTCATCTGCGATGCCGTCCGGACCCCCATCGGCCGGTATGGCGGCGCGCTTGCCAAGGTGCGAACCGACGATCTCGCCGCCGTGCCGATCAAAGCGCTGGTCAACCGCAACCCGAAGGTCGACTGGTCGCAACTCGATGAAGTCTATTTCGGCTGCGCCAACCAGGCCGGCGAGGACAACCGCAACGTCGCCCGCATGGCGCTGCTGTTGGCGGGCTTGCCGGATACTGTTCCAGGCCTGACCGTCAATCGCTTGTGTGCGTCGGGCCTCAACGCCGTGGGTGCGGCGGCACAAGCCATCAAGGCGGGCGAGATCGATCTCGCCATTGCGGGTGGTGTTGAGTCCATGACCCGCGCGCCCTTCGTGATGGGCAAGGCGACCGAGGCATTTTCGCGGATCAGCGAAACCTTCGACACCACGATTGGCTGGCGCTTCATCAATCCACTGATGAAGGCCCAGTACGGGGTCGATCAGATGCCGGAGACCGGCGAAAACGTCGCGGAAGAGTTCCAGGTCGCCCGCAAGGACCAGGATGCGTTCGCGTATCGGTCTCAGCAGCGGGCCGGCCAGGCAATGGCGTCGGGCTTCTTTGCGGGCGAGATCGTCGCAGTTGAGGCTCCCGGCGGCAAAGCTGGTCCGATCGTGGTGGAAAAGGATGAGCACCCGCGCCCCGAGACGACGCTAGAGGGTCTGGGCAAGCTCAAGACTCCGTTCCGATCGCCGGGCACGGTCACCGCTGGCAATGCATCCGGCGTGAATGACGGCGCAGCCGCCATGATCATTGCGTCGGAGGAAGCGGCCCGGCGGCACGGGCTGACGCCCCGTGCTCGCGTCCTCGGGATGGCATCTGCGGGTGTTCCGCCGCGCATCATGGGCATCGGCCCGGTGCCCTCGACCCAGAAGTTGATGGCGCGGCTCGGTCTTCGCATCTCAGACTTTGACGTGATCGAGCTCAACGAAGCCTTCGCGTCGCAGGCGCTCGCCTGCCTGCGCCAACTTGGACTTCCCGACGATGCCGAGCACGTCAACCCGAATGGCGGCGCGATCGCGCTTGGGCATCCGCTCGGCATGTCCGGCGCTCGGCTCACGCTCACGGCGGCGCACCAGCTTGACGCCATCAAGGGTCGGCGGGGGCTGGCGACGATGTGCGTCGGGGTGGGGCAGGGCGTTTCGCTCGCCCTGGAGCGCATTTCGGCGTAGCGAGTTCAGCGCGGGCCGGACCGTCCGTCTTGCGACGTCACATTGAGGGGAGATTGCCGACGTGCCGATGAGTGCCGGTTACATTCCGTTCCGTCCCAACCCGTCGAAGCCGCACTACAAGCCGCCGCCGGGGGCCGTGGACGCGCACTGCCACGTGTTTGGGCCCGAGGCGAAATTCCCCTACGCGCCGGAGCGCAAATACACGCCGTGCGATGCTCCCAAGGAAAAGCTGTTCGCGCTACGGGACTTTCTCGGCTTTGAGAAGAACGTCATCGTGCAGGCGAGCTGCCACAGCAAGGACAACCGGGCGATGGTGGACGCGCTCGAGACCTCCAACAACAAGGCGAAGGGTGTGGCCTTCGTCGGCGAAGAGGTGACCGACGCCGAGCTGAAGGCTATGCACCGCGCCGGGGTGAAGGGGGTGCGGTTCAACTTTGTGCGCCGCCTGGTGGATTTCACCCCGCGTGACGTGCTCGAGCGCATCGCGGGACGCGTGGCGCCGCTCGGCTGGCACATCGTCGTCTATTTCGAGATGCCCGACCTGCCCGATCTGGAGCCGTTCTTTACTTCGCTGCCCACCACGGTTGTGGTCGATCACATGGGCACCCCCGATGTGAAGAAGGGGGTGGATCATCCCGAGAACCAGCGCTTCCACCGCCTCATGGCCGAGCACGAGAATTTCTGGGTGAAGGTCACCTGTCCCGAACGCATGACGGTCGCTGGCCCACCCTATGATGACGTCGCACCCTTCGCCCGCACCCTGGTGGAAAGTTTCCCCGACCGGGTGCTGTGGGGCACCGACTGGCCGCATCCCAACATGAAAAAGGAAGCGCCTGACGACGGCGTGCTGGTCGATCGCATTCCGGTGATCGCGCCCACGCCGGCGTTGCAACAAAAACTGCTGATCGACAACCCGATGCGCCTTTATTGGGCATGACGTGCGCTTGCGGGCCACGTTGCCAAGGCGTGTCGCGCTTTGTATTCAAAGCCCCGTAAGGCCCGCGTGGAGGAACCGATGAGCCGCACACCGCAAGCGTACGATGACATCCCCGGCACGTTTGTGTTCGATGCCGAACGGGCCAAGGAAGGTTATCATCTGAACATGTTCTGCATGTCGCTGATGAAGGATGAGAACCGCAAGGCCTTCAAGGCGGATGAAGCGAAATACCTCGAGCGCTTCCCAATGACGCAGGAGCAGCGCGACGCGATCCTCAAGCGGGATTACAATCGCATGCTGGAGCTTGGCGGCAACATCTACTTCACCGCCAAACTGGGCGCGACCGACGGTCATTCGTTTCAGCACATCGCCGCAATCATGACCGGCTCGACCCAGGAAGACTACGCCAAGATGATGCTCGGGGGCGGCCGGTCGGTCGAGGGCAATCGCAGCAAGTCAGGCCTCCATGCGCCCGGCAAATCCGAAAAGGTCAAGAAGGCCAAGCCCAATAAAACCGAGACCAAGAAATCCGAGGCCAAGAAAGCCAAGGCCAAGGTCGAAGTGAAGGCGAAGAAATCCAAACCTAAATCCAGCAAGAAAGCGGGGTCTAAACGTGGCTAGGATCATCGCAGGCGTCGCGTCCTCGCACGTGCCGGCGATCGGCGCGGCGATCGACAACAAGCGGACCGAGGAGCCCTACTGGAAGCGAGTCTTCA
>JAFAXD010000210.1 GCA_019241285.1 Xanthobacteraceae bacterium
TTGCAAGCGCGATCGGTTCGGACAGATGTTCCTCGATGAACGTGGTGACGATACGCTGGTGATAGAGCGCGAGGCCGCCCTTGACGTGCGGCACTGGTTCGCGCCCCGGTGATTGAGCCGTTTGAGCTCATGCAGAAGAATGACGCCCAGGGCGTCGAAATAGGCGCGATCGTCAGCGTCATTGCATGCAAGGGCGCGCTTGAATCTCAGCGCCGAGTCTCGGAGCCCGCTGTCCTCGAACAGCAGTCGTGGCGTATACGGTGCTGTGTCCGTCGCGAGGCCGAGCTCGTTCGAATCCAGATAGATGAACAGGACCCGGATCGGGTTTCGCGCCGTATGCCATTCGGAGTAGGCGCGACCGGCCGGCACAAATATCAGCTTGTGCGAGAGGTTGCGCTGGTTCGAGGGCGGCAGTCCTTCAATGCTGCTCTCGCCGGCGTCGCGCTGGGCCTCTTCAAATACCACCAACAGATGCACGGATGACGAACGAAAACGATACTCCGTGCGTTTGTTGGACGTTGGCTGAACGAATTCCGCGGTGACGCCGTGTCCGGCGATGCGGCGACGGTTCACGCTTTCCGCTGACAAGATCTCGACGAAAGCGTGTTTCGTCGTGTTGTTGCGTTTCTCGCGTCGACTACGATCTGGGGCGGGTGCAAGCCAATTGCGGGGCTGAAGAGCCGCAGGCGTGAAAGCGGGAGAGATTGCTGCTGTCGTGGCTGAATCCGTGAACATGATCTTCCACCGAGCTTGTGAGGATGCACGCGATGCATCTGCGGCGGAGGATAGAGCTGCTCCCACCTGCACTCCTATCGCACCGAGGTTTGCGCTCAGGGGCATTTGGTATGCCAGCCACATACCTTGGTTTGCCTGGGGCGCAATGTCACGCTGGGGCGGTCGGTACGTTGGTCGTGCGTGACAGCGGCACTTTCATCGCCCCCGCGTTGCGGGATGCGCCAAGGGGCGCAGCGTATCGGTGATTAGTTATCGGTGGCGCCTTTGCTCAGAGCCTGCTCGATATATTGGCTTAGTGTTGATGCGTCGAGCGGCTTGGACAAGACACAGACAGCTCCCGCTGCAAACGCGCGTTCGCGGATTCCGTCATGCGGGAATGCGGTCATGAAGATGATGGGAATGCGCGAGCCCACGGCACGCAAGCGGGTTTGCAACTCGAGCCCGCCCATGCGCGGCATTTGAACATCAGAAACCAGGCACGATGTTTCATGCAGCTGCGGCGAGGACAAAAAATCTTCGCCGGACGCGAACCCGAACGCGCGAAAGCCGATCGCGCGCACGAGCCGGCCAGTGGCGACCCGCGCGGACGCGTCGTCATCGACAATCGAGATCAGGGGGACGCTGTGCAATGATCGGGTCCGCATCCAGTTGCCGTGGCAACAGGGCGCAAGCCGTCTTGCGCCTGATCCACCGGCGGACCATGCCCGTCTCCCGCCTGCTTTTAAATCATACCAAGGTTTGTCAGGGTTTATCGCGGCTGCGAGACAGCCCCAGCAGGTCCGCCATGCGCACAAGCTCGGCCAGGGACCGCGCGCCCATTTTGCGCATCAGATGTCCCCGGTGGATCTTGACGGTCACCAGGCTCAAGCCGAGCTCTGCGGCAATCTGCTTGTTCAAAAGCCCGATTGTCACAAACCCCATAATCTCGCGCTCTCGCGGCGTCAGAGCCTCGAATTGTGCCCGCAACCCGACGATTTCGGCAGCAGCTTCCCGACGTTTGCGGTCATGCTCGATCGCGTGCGACACCGCATCCAGCATATCCTGGTCTCGAAACGGCTTGATCAAGAAATCAGTCGCACCGGCTTTCATTGCTTTCACGGACATCGGCACGTCGCCATGGCCGGTCATGAAAATGATGGGGATCTGTGTGCCTGATTTCGCCAGCTCGGCCTGAAAATCGAGGCCGGAGAGACCAGGAAGACGCACATCGAGCACGAGGCATGCCGCAGATTCAGGCAGTTGCTGCTCCAGCAATTCGCGCGTCGAACCAAATACCTCGACTTTCAAATCGACCGACCGGAACAGCCGCGCGAGCGCTTGCTGCATGGAGGGATCGTCGTCCACCACAAGTACAGTCGGCTGCGGCGGAGCCGACCGATCGGGTGCCGCCCGCAAGCTGGATGATCTGGCCGCGCTCATAATCCCCTTCCAAAGTCAGCCTGCCGGCACAAGCTGAAGTACCCCTAACATGCCACGATCGCACCCTGGCGCAAGCGTTCGGGCGCCCGGGTCGCCTCCCGATGGCGCAAATGTGATGGCTCGTGTGCGCGAAGCAAGACAACGCGCAGCCGCTTGTTACAAATGCAACACGTGCGCGGTGCAGGCATTACTGCAGTTTCTGCGAGCCAAATCCTGCGGCCGTAGTTAAGGGAGCGCCGCATCAGGCAATCGGAGCAACTGGTCACCAATCAAAGCAATAACGCGAAAGCGTCGCGCGGATAAACTCATATCCTACACGTGCGTCCGGTTTCGCCCTCACCCCCGCTCCCAAACCGGACCTTGCGGCCGGCCTTCCCTTGAAGGTCGGCCGCTAGCTTATTGAAGTCAAGAAGCTCGATGTTACGAGGCCTTGGCCGGCACTTGCGGCGGTGGTGGGCTCGTCATCCCCATCGAGACGTAGACGCTAGTCAGCGTATCGACCCCGATTTCGGCCGGTTTCACCCATTTGGACGGCACATAAACCAGCGCGCCGCCGACCGGCACGGGAGCAGACGGAACCAGCACCGCGACGTATGGCTCGCCGCCGATCAAGATTGGCTCCGGATGAGGACACAGGGCCAACACGCCGGCGCTGCCTTCGCCACCGAAGAAGCACCAGACCGGCTGCATGCTTTTGAGCGTGTCGCCCTCTTTCGGTTCAACGATCGCGACAAACCGTTTGCTGAGATCGTAAACGTTGCCGATCAACGGAATACGATGCAGGAGCATATCGAGGAGACCGCCCACGCGCTGCCGCACACGGGTCTCGACAATAAGGCCCAAAAAATAGACCGCCGCCAGCGCGATCGCGATGCCGATCAGGTAGGCGACCCATTGTGAGGAGACAAAACCGAGGCCGATCGCGACCAGGCCACGTCCGACGATGCTGCCGGGCCCGAGGAAGCCATAGAGCAGGTTGGCAATCCAGCCGAGCAGAATGATCGTGAGCACAGCCGGAAGGACGACGAGCAATCCGGCCACGAAGGGGCGCAATAGATGGGGCATGACGAGCCTGCGTGATGGAACGTGCGGTGATGGGTTTGCATCCCCACGCTAGAACGAATGTGCGCCGAGGGAAACGGCACAGTCACGCCGCCGCGATGAGCGACCGACGGGCGGGTTTTGCGCGCCTCTCACATCGGCGTCATGTTGCTGTTGAGATTGGCGATGATCCAAATCGAGCCGGTGATGACGAGAAAGACGATCAGTATTCCGAAGGCGAGAGCCAGAATATTGTTGGTGCTCTCGGGCCCGCTGCCCAGATGCAGGAAGAACACGAGGTGAACGCCGATCTGTGCGAAGGCGAGTACGATCAGGCCGACAGGTATGCCCGGCGGCCATAGCAAATTGGTCTGCGACACGACGAACGAGGCAATCGTTGCGATGATCGCCAGCGCGAGCCCCACGGTGTAGGACAGAACGCTGGCGGTGGGTTCATTTTCTTCGACGCCCGGCGTGCGGTCGTCGAAAACGTGCTCGTGACGCTCCGTCAATGCCAGTCTCCCATCAAGTAGACCAACGTGAAGACCCCGACCCAGACGATGTCCAGCGCGTGCCAGAACAGGCTCCAGCACAACAGGCGCCGCAGCACGGCGGCGTTCAGGCCCTTAACGATCACCTGAGCTGCCAGATAGATCAGCGCGATCATGCCGCTGGCGACGTGGACCCCGTGCGTGCCGACCAGCGTGAAGAAGGCGGACAGAAACGCGCTGCGCGAAGGCCCGGCCCCTTTCGCCACCATGCCGGCGAATTCGGTGACCTCGATGAACAGAAAGGCCGCCCCGAGCACGAATGTCAGCGCCGCAAAGATCAAGAAGCGTGCCGGTTCTCTGCGTTCGGCCGACAACGCCCCAAGTCCGGCCGTATAGCTCGAGAACAACAAGCACATGGTCTCGATGAAGACGTTGCGGAGATTAAACAGCTCTTCTCCGGTTGGTCCGCCGGCCGTGTTGCCGCGCAGGACCGCAAAGGCGGCGAACAGCGCCGAGAACATGACCATGTCGCTGAGGATGAAGATCCAGAATCCATAAGCGACGACAGTGCGCTTGGTCGCCGGTCCGCCGCCGCCCCGCCCGCGCGCGAGCTCGGTTGGAACCGCGGTGGGCGTTCTATCGATTGTTGCGATCGCCATGCGGGCTGCTCACCTCACCCGGCTCGTTCCATTTGCGCAATTTCGGCGGCCGAGATTTCATGCTCACGATCGGTGCTCCAGCCGGCGATCAGGATCACGACTGCGACGGCGACAAAGCCCAGGATCGCCAGCCACCAGATCTGCCAGATCAATGAAAAGCCCATGATGACCGCAAAGAATGCGGTAATGAACCCCGCCGGGCTGTTGCGCGGCACTTCGATTGCCTCATAAGCGGGCTCAACCGGCGGCCGGCGGCCGGTGCGCTTCATGTGCCAGAACGCGTCGATGGTCTCGACCGTCGGCAGCACCGCGAAATTGTAAGCCGGCGGCGGCGACGTGGTTGACCATTCCAACGTCCTGCCGTTCCACGGGTCGCCGGTCAGGTCGCGCCGCTGCTCGCGTGTGCGGATGCTGACATAGAGCTGAATGATCTGGCACAGGATGCCGCAGAACACGAGGATAGCCCCAACCTCCGCGACCAGCAGCAGCGGCTGCCAGCTCGGGTCGGGAATGTGCTGCAGGCGTCGCGTCATCCCCATCAGGCCAAGCATGTAGAGCGGCACGAAGGCGAGATAGAAACCGATGACCCAGAACCAGATGCTGGCCTTGCCCCAGCGTTCGTCGAGCGTGAAGCCGAAGGCTTTGGGAAACCAGTAAGCGTATCCGGCGAAAGCGCCAAACACGACGCCGCCGATGATGACGTTATGGAAATGCGCCACCAGGAACGCGCTGTTATGGAGCACGAAATCGACCGGAGGCACCGCCAAGAGAACGCCGGTCATGCCGCCGAGGACGAACGTGATCATGAAGGCCACCAGCCAGACCATCGGCGTCTTGAACTCGACCTTGCCGCGGAACATCGTGAACAGCCAGTTGAAGATTTTGACGCCCGTCGGCACGGCGATGATCGACGACATGATCCCGAAGAACGCGTTGACGTCGGCGCCGGCGCCCATGGTGAAAAAGTGATGCAGCCAGACCATGAACGAGAGGATGCAGATGCCCAGCGTCGCCCAGACCATCGAGCGGTAGCTGAACAGCCCCTTGCCGGAAAAGGTCGCGGCGATTTCGGAGAAAATGCCGAACGCCGGCAAGACCAGGATGTAGACCTCGGGATGCCCCCAGGCCCAAAACAAGTTGGGATACATCATCTGGTTGCCGCCGAAGTCGTTGGTGAAGAAATGCATCCCCAGGTAACGGTCAAGCAGCAGCATGATGAAGGTCGCGGTCAGAACCGGGAACGCGGCGACGATCAACAGATTGGCGGCGAGCGCGGTCCAGCAGAACACCGGCATGCGAAAATACGTCATGCCTGGGGCGCGCAATTTGAGAATCGTGGTCACGAAATTGACGCCGGTAAGCAACGTTCCGACGCCCGAAATCTGCAATGACCATAGATAGTAGTCGACCCCGACATCGGGCGAGAAGGCGAGCCCGGAGAGGGGCGGATAGCCCCACCAGGTAGCGCGCGAGAATACGCCGACCACGAGCGACACGTTGATCAGCAGTGCCCCGCTGGCCGTGAGCCAGAAGCTGACCGAATTGAGCACCGGGAAGGCGACGTCGCGCACGCCGAGCTGCAACGGCACGACGAAGTTCATCAATCCGATGACCAGCGGCATGGCCACGAAAAAAATCATGATCGTGCCGTGCGCCGAGAAGATCTGGTCGAAGTGCTGGGGCGGCAGGTATCCCTGCGAACCACCGACCGCGATGGCCTGCTGCGTGCGCATCATGATCGCATCGGCATAGCCGCGCAGCAGCATGATCAGGCCCAGGGTGAGATACATCACGCCGATGCGCTTGTGATCGACGCTGGTCAGCCACTCGCGCCACAGATAGGGCACCCAGCCCTTGATGGTGATGAACGCGAGGACAGCCAGGATGATGAGGACGACCACCGCGCCGCTGATCAGCGGGAGCGGCTCGTCAAGCGGGATCGCCGCCAAGCTGAGTTTGCCCAGCATATCAATCTCCCGCCTGCTGAACCGGCATGGTCATGGCCGCACCGGTCGGCTTCTCGGGACCCGATGTCGTGAGGTCGAGAACGTGTTCGAAGAAGTTGGGCTCGACCGAGCGGTAGGTGATCGGTGGTACGCCCCTGCTCGGCTTCGCCAATTCGGCGTAGGCAGCGTCATCGAGTGCGGACCCGGTGCCGCGCACCTGGTCAATCCAAGCATCGAAATCGCTGGCCGGCACCGCCTTGGTGACAAAGCGCATCTCGGCGAAACCACCGCCGCTGTAGTTTGCGGAGAATCCTGGAAACTCACCCGGATTGTCGGCGAGAAGGTTGAGATGCGTGGTCATGCCGCCCATCGTGTAGATCTGGCTGCCGAGCTGCGGTATGAAGAACGAGTTCATGACCGTCGCCGATGTGAGGCGAAACTGCACGGGCGTTCCGACCGGTATGACCAGTTGGTTGACCGCGGCCACGCCCCTGTCGGGATAAATGAACAGCCATTTCCAATCGAGCGCCACGACGTCGACGCGGATCGGATCGGATTTTCCCGGTATTGGCGCGTGCGGATCGAGTTGATGGGAACCGATCCAGATGACACCGCCGAGCAGGATCACGATCAGCGCCGGGATCGACCAGACGACGAATTCCATGCGCCCTTCAAATGACTCGTCGGTGCCACGACTGGCGTGGGTGTTGGACGAGCGGTACCACCAGGCGAATGCCAAGGTCGCCAGGATCACCGGAACCACGACGACGAGCATGATCGCCGTCGAATTGATCAGGAGCAGTAATTCCTGCGCCGCGATTGGCCCCTGCGGAACCAGAATGCCGCCGCCGCCGCTGCAGGCTCCGAGCGGTAGTAAGATGACGAACAGCGGTGCGAGGCGCGCGATCCCG
>JAFAXD010000269.1 GCA_019241285.1 Xanthobacteraceae bacterium
CAAACAGAGTCCTCGTCCTGAGGAACCTCGCGCGCGATAGCGCGCGAGTGTCTCGAAGGACGGCCGCAAGCGAGCGTCCTTGCAAACATTCACATCCTCTCAGGATGAGGTTCTGAGATTACCAAACACCGGCGGCGGTTTCTGCACTACGGGTGCTGCGGCATCCAGGATTTCGCGGCGATTGCCCGAGCGTGGCGGATAGATGCGCTCGCGGTTGATGATTTCCTTGGTGCGCTTGGCTTCTGCACCCTTGGTCACCACCACGCGATCCCACCCTTCCGTGTAGACGGCGCCCCAGGCGCCGAGATCGAGGATGGTCGTGTACCAATCGATCGACAGCGGCAGCATCGGCTGACCGACGAGATCGCTCACCACATTGTTGCCGGCGAAGCGGCCCATCGGCCGGCCGTGCTGACAGGACATCACCGAGAGGTGCGTGCCGTCGATCGGCAGCCACGCCGCATCGCCGGCGGCGAAGACCGCAGGCACGCCAGGTACCCGCATGAACGGATCAACCGGCAGGCGCCCGAGCCGGTCGCGCGGCACGGGAATGTCTTCGGTCAGCGGATTGGCCCGCATGCCCGCGCACCAGACGACGGTCCGCGCTGGGATGCGCTCGCCGTCCACGATGGCTGCATCTGCTTCCACCGCTGTCAGCGACGCTTCGACGCGCGTTTCGATGCCGAGCGCCTGCAAGGCCTCAGCAATTACCGGGCGGGCGCTGTCGCCCATGTCGGAGCCGATCCACGCATTGCGATCAATCAACACCACGCGCACCGGCGGGGTCTCAGCAGTGACCGGCGCCGAGCCCCGCGCCTGCTTGAGCTTGGAGACGAGTTCCGTCGCCGCTTCGATGCCGGTGAGGCCGCCGCCAACCACCACTGCGGTGTACTGGCCAGGACCCGACGGGCCCTTTGGTAGATCCGCAACGTGTTGATTGAGACGGCAGCCGGCTTCGTATGTGTCGACATCGAAGCCGCATGTTCGCAGGCCCGGGATTGCGGGCCGGAACAGGTGGCTGCCAAGCGCTATCACAACGCGATCGTAGGTCAACAAGTGACCCTGGTCGCCAGCCTGATAGGCGACTTCGCGCTTCAGCACATCGATATCGGTGACCAATCCGGCCAAGTGTTTCACACCGACGGGGTCGAGCACCTCGGTCAGTGGAATGCGCGTCTGTTCGAGCTCGCTCTCGTAATTGCGCACGCGGATCGAATGCCAGGGGTTCTGATCGATGACCAGGATCTCGAGCCGGGCGGGATCGATACCGAGCTCATCGCGCCGGCGCGCGGCGCCGAGCGCGCTCCACAGACCGGCAAATCCGGCACCAAGAATGAGGATCCGTTGCATCGTGCCGTTCCTCGTTATCGCCGCCCGCCGACCTCATCGATATGGAACAACAAATCGGCGGGATCCTCATAGACGCGGAATGCGCCGGAGTAGCGCAATTCATCGAGGCCATAGCCGCCGCTCAGCAAGCCGACACCGAGCGCGCGACAGCGCGTTGCCGCCAGCATATCCCAGATGCTGTCCCCGACCACGATCGACGTCTCGATGGCGGCGCCGAGTCGGTCGGCGGCGGCAATAAAGAGATCCGGATCGGGCTTGGCGTATTTGACTTGATCGCGGGTGACGACGGGCGTGCGGTTCGGATCAACGCCCAGCGCCTTGAGATTGACCATCGCGGTTTCCATGCGGCCGCTGGTGGCGATCGCCCAGGGAATTTCGTTGTCGGAGAGCCAGGCGAGCAATTCGCGGGCGCCCGGCAACGGTCGCACCTGCGCGCCATGGCTGAGATACGCGGCGGCATGGCGCTGGCGCAGGCGATCGACGATCTCATTACTGATCTCGATCCCGGTCTCGCGCAGCAGCTGGTTGGTGAAGAGGCCGCCACTCATGCCGATCTTGCGGTGGATGCGCCAGACCGACAGCTCGATGCCTTCGGCATCGAGCGCCTCCTTCCAGGCGAGCACATGTTGGTAGACGCTGTCGACCAGCGTGCCGTCGAGATCAAACAGGAAGGCATGCTCGGCGCGCATGGGTTTGCCTCGTGTCCCGTCCCAAGCGCCGGCATTCGTAACGATCCCGGGTCTGCAGCGCAACGCTTCGCGCTGCGCGGCGCCCGGGATACGCGGGACTCTACCCCCACAGCTCCTTGGTGGCGAGGCGCGCGCCTTCGGCCATGGCGGCGAGCTTGGCCCAGATGATCGAGGGATGCACCCGGTTGGTGAACGGGGCTTGCGCGAAGCCGCAATCGGTGCCGGCGAGCACATTTTCCCGGCCGACGAGCTTGGCGAGACGCACGATGCGCTCGGCGACGAGCTCCGGATGCTCGACAATGTTGGTCGCATGGCCGACCACGCCGGGGATGAGCTTGCGGCCGGCGGGCAGCTTCACGTTCTCCCACACCCGCCATTCATGATCGTGACGCGGGTTGGCCATTTCCAAACAATAGGCGCCCGCTTTCACCTTCAGCACCAGGTCAACGATATCGCGCAGTGCGACGTCGGTCGTATGCGGTGTGTTAAAGCTGCCCCAGCAGATGTGGTAGCGGATCTTCTCCTCCGGTAGCCCGCGCAGCGCGTGGTTGAGCGCATCGATGCGCAGCGCCGCCCATTTGCGGAAATTCTCAATCGGCTGGTCCGAGAAGGCGACGTCATACATGTAGGGCAGGAACGCGTCGTCGACCTGCAGATAAAGCCCCGCATCGATGATCGCCGCATATTCCTCGCGTAGCGCATCGGCGAGCGCGAAGAAGAATTCCTCCTCGGTCTTGTAGAACTCATTCTGGTGGCGTGGCACCGCGCTCGCCGGTGCGACCACCGGCAGGAACCCGGCGGTGACATTGACCTGAGCCAGCGCCGCTTTGAGGTTGGCGATGTCGCGCCCAATCGCGTGCTGGCCTTGGTACTTCAGCGGCGCGACCGCCACGATCGCGCCCCGCTTGGGCAGGTTCTGAGTGTGAAAATACTGGGCGTAGAACTCGGGGAACGCGCGCTGATCCTTGCCGGCGCCCGTCGCGGTGACAATGTCCCGCTCCTCGATGCCGCCGAGCCGCTCCAGCACATAGGCCGACCAGGTGCGGAACTTGCCGAATTCACCGTCGCTGACAATATCGACACCAACCTTGGCCTGCTGTGCGACCACCTCCGCGACGGAGGATTTGAGGCAGCCCTCGAACGCGTCTTCCTTGACGGGGACGCCCTTATCGATCGCCGAAATGAAATCCAGCAAGCGCGCCGGACGGGCCAGCGAGCCCACGTGCGTACAGAGAATGCGATTCTGGCTGCTCATGATGATCCTCCCCAGTGATGCCCCGGGCCTTTGCCGCGGGAGTTACCGCCAGCATAACCCGGTCCGGGGTCGATCGCAATAATCAGCAACGCTGCTTATTTCTTCCGAATTCGCTGAACCTGGGCGCGCAACGGGGCCGCCAGCGTGTGCCATTTTCGCATTACGGCGGCCGGCGCCATGCGTTGCGGCAGAATAAGCTCGGTGAGCGCCATGCCGCGCAGCAGATAAACGCTGAGCTCGACGAACTCCTCCACCAGCGGGCGCGGCAAGCCGGCGTCGACGAGGGTGCGGATCCAGACGCGATCCAGGTCCTTGCGAAACTTGACGAATGCGGCGCGGTGAATGCGCGCGAGCGCCGGCTCGCTGCGCCCAGCAAGCGCTAGCTCCATCATGGCGCGATAGCTGCGGCTCAGGAAAAACGCCCGGCTGTCATCGAGGAAGAGTTGCAGCGGATCGGGCGCCGAGCGTGCCGCCTGCGCGGACTTCGCCGCGTGCGCGGTGGCGCTGTCCATCGCATAGCGCGTCGCCGCGGCGATCAGGTCGGTCTTGGTGCGGAAATAGTTTTCCTGCGCGCCGCGCGAGACGCCGGCGCGCGCCGCCACCGCCGTCGTGGTCAAGCGGGCGTACCCCTCCTCCGCCAGGAGATCGAGCGCGGCCTTGAGCACGCGCTCCTGCGTGTCCTGCCGCCGCTGCTCCTGGCTGCGTCGCACTTTGGCTGGCCGCGGCACTTTGTTCGTCGGGGTCAATGATTTCATTTGCCGCGATACACATAATTGGCGGTGATGCGAACTTCCCGTCGCAGCGCCACAAATGAAAGGCTAGAGATTTCCTCCGTCCCCGCGCCAACCATTCCGACTCGAGCCGGAGCGCGGCCGCGATGCTGGCCGGTGCATTTCAACAGCCAGTTCGTGCCGCAATCCTTAATGATTTGTTGCCAAACCACAACAGGTGCTCGGAAATCCTAATCGATCATTAGCAATTCTGTTGTCACTGCGGCACGGTTAAGTTTTCATGAATCGCGATCTCGGGGGGAGAGCGTGGTTCTGTCCGGCGTGGGTTTCAGCAAGCGACTGGTTGTGGACGCCACGAAGGCCCTGGCCTGCGCCTGGGGCCGGCATCCGCGCGTTGGCACCATTATTGCGCTCGCAGGCCTCGTGATCGGGACCGGCGCGGCGGTTGCTTCGATTGGCGTGCGCAGCGCCCCGGCTGCGGTCCATGAGCTGAGCGAAACCGATGTGCCGCCTCTGGCGCGGCAAGATTCGCTGCTCGTTCGGATGTTCGACTGGAGCCGGTTTCCCGCGATCGAGGCCGATGCCGAATCGGCCTTGCCAGCGCAGCGGCGCAGCGCGCTGCTCGCGATGTTTGCGCCGCGGGCTCCCGTCGAGCCACAGCCGGCGCCCCCCATCATCGCCGGGCCCAAATCCAAGAAGGCTGGGCATAAACTCTCCGGGTTGGCGAGCTTCTACCGCCTCACCGGCTACAAGACCGCGAACGGCGAGACGTTCGACCCAAATGAACTGACGGCCGCGCACCGCACGCTCCCGTTCGGCACCAAGCTGCGTGTCACCAATGTCAAGACCGGAAAATCCGTGGTGGTTCGGGTCAATGATCGCGGGCCCTTCATTCCGGGCCGCGAGCTCGACCTCTCCTACTCGGCGGCCGAGAGCCTCGGCATGATCGACCAAGGGGTCTCGAAGGTGCAGATGACGGTCGTGCAGTAGCCGGATTTGTAAATCTGGTTTCAAGCGCCGGCGCAAAGCGAATGTGTCAAAAACTTGTCAGTTGTAAGCGGAGGCAATTACCCGTCCGCCCCTTCTCTCACGAGTGTGCAGCATAGGCCAACTGCCGGCACCTGACGAGCCCGTGGTAAAGTCTGAGGCCGCAGCACAAGTGATGTTGCTTAGCGGCCGAGAACCAACCTGACGGCAGTGCCATTGCGGGAACTTCCGCGCCAACTCGCCGGTTTAGCCCTGTGTACAACCATTTCACAGGCCGATGCAGGCGCGCGAAGACATGAACGAACATCCGAAACCGCCTTTTCCCAAACAGCAGCAGCCAATGCCGGGACGTACCGCAGAGATGCGGCCGGCGCCTGATCACGGCGAGCGCTCGTACCGCGGCTGCGGCCGACTGAGCGGCAAGAAAGCCATCATCACCGGTGCGGATAGCGGGATCGGGCGCGCCGTCGCGATTGCTTACGCCCGCGAGGGCGCCGATGTGTTGATCGCCTACCTCAATGAGCACGAAGACGCGCAAGCGACCCAGCGACTGGTCGAGGAGGCAGGACGCAAGGCGATCCTGGTGCCAGGCGATATCCAATCCGCCAAACACTGCCGCGACATTGTCGAGAAGGCCGTCAGCGAATTCGGCGGCATCGATATCCTGGTCAACAATGCGGCCCACCAGGCCACATTCAAATCGATTGACGACATCACCGATGAGGAATGGGAGCTGACCTTCCGGGTGAACATCCACGCGATGTTCTATCTGACCAAAGCCGCTGTGCCACACATGAAATCCGGCAGTGCGATCATCAACACGGCGTCAATCAATGCCGACGCGCCAAACCCGACGCTGCTCGCGTACGCAACCACCAAGGGCGCGATCCAGAACTTCACGGCAGGCCTTGCGCAATTGCTCGGCGAGAAAGGGATCCGTGCCAACGCAGTCGCTCCTGGGCCGATTTGGACACCGCTCATTCCATCGACCATGCCGGAGGAGGCAGTCGCCAACTTCGGCAAGTCGGTGCCGATGAAGCGAGCTGGGCAGCCGGCCGAGCTTGCCACTGCCTACGTGATGTTGGCGGATCCGCTGTCGAGCTATGTGTCGGGCGCGACCATCGCGGTTACCGGCGGAAAACCGATTTTATGAGCCAGGCCTAAGCTGCGTGCCGGTAGCTCCGTAGACGCAAGCCCACCTCACGCTTCCCAAGCTGCAGGCTCCTTACAAACAGCGCGCGTAACGCGAGCGTCGCGATAAGTTGATCGACCATTGCCGGTACGTCGGTGAGCGGTGCCGCGACCTGCGTCGAGATAGAGGGCTGGCGTTGGCCCTTACAGAGTGCCGCCCTGGCGGGTGATTGAACGCAAATCCTCCCGAACCGCTGAAGATTCCCGAACCAAATCGAGAACACCGATGGAAAATGGGCCGAGTCCCATTCTCCGATCACCCGCCGGAACGCGGGTGCGGCATTTGCCCTCACCTCGAATTGAGTGGAAGGTGAGGGCGCGGGTCTCTAGTGAGTAGGACATCAAGAGCTGCCTCACCATGCTGTCAGTCGAGGTGGCCGGACTGGGGCTGAATTGGAGTATTTGGATGGGAAGCTGCTGCCAGATGGCAGTGCTGATGGCCGTTGCCCTCGCCGGCGCCGGCCAAGCTGCAAGCGCCGAGCCGCGCGCCGTCATCGAACTGTTCACGAGTCAGGGCTGTTCCTCCTGCCCTCCCGCCGATGCACTACTCGGCAAGCTCGCGCATGATCCCAATGTCATCGCGCTCAGCCTCCCCATCGATTATTGGGACTACATCGGTTGGAAGGACACGCTGGCGCTGCCTGGTCACGCCAATCGACAGAAAGCCTATTCCAGAGTCCGCGGTGATCGCGCCGGCGTCTACACGCCGCAGGCAATCGTGAACGGCGCGGCGCAGGCGCTTGGCAGCGACGCGACCGATATCGAGCACGCCATCACGCAAACCCATCACAATGCGGAAACGCTCTCGATTCCGTTGTCACTGTCTACTGCCGACGACAGGGTAACGGTCAACGCGCCGGCGGCCAAAGCTCCCGACGAGCACGGCGAAGTCTGGTTGTGTCCGGTGAGTTCGGCAGTCGAAGTCGCAATCGGCCGTGGTGAAAATCACGGCCGTACGATCACCTATCACAACGCTGTGCGGCGCTGGATCAAGCTCGGTGAGTGGAATGGCACGCCGGCAACCTGGACTGTCCCGCTCAAAGAGGTGAAGACGGCCGGCGTCGACGCCGTTGCCGTGCTGCTGCAATCGGGAACCGCGGCCCGCCCCGGGCCGATGCTCGGCGCCGCCATGACCTCGCTGCAAGTGGCGCAGCCGATCGCCGCCAGTCGCTGAACATTGTCAATCAGTTGACGCGGGAATCGCGGACCACAAAGCATCAGGGCCGGCGAAGCCGGCCCTGATTACTCAATACAAACTCTTTACAACGTCACCTCGGGTCCGACCCCAACAAGTCCGGGGGGCTGGGGGGCGAGGAATCCGGCACTTGCGATTGGGACCGGACCCTGAGGCAACGATGCTGTTTTCGCTCTGCACGTTGACCCGCGCTTGACGGAAGTTTGGCCTCATTGTGAGAGCGTTGACGTCTGCGTGAACTTCGCTGCGACACTCTGTCGTGCTTATCGTTGAACGAGTTTCTGGACCGCAGCACCGGCCTTGCAAACACGAATTGCATCGTGCGGAAATATTTGTTGAGATGCTTGCTCCCAACACGGATCGGCGCGATCATGACGTTTCCACGACGGTTGCGGGCAAGCAACCGGATCACCAGTTGGCTCATCTGTCCGAGGAGGCGCCGCATGCTGTCCGGCGATATTGACCCAAGCGAGCCGTTGCGGGGCGCAGGCGCATCGACGCCTTACGCACCCGCAGTAACGTTCAGCCGGCGCGAGCTCGACCGCATTCTTGGGCTCTATGGCCGGATGGTCGCCGCCGGGGAATGGCGCGATTATGCGATTGATTTTCTCAAGGACCGCGCGGTGTTTTCGATTTTTCGCCGCAGTGCGGAAGTGCCGATCTATCGGGTTGAGAAGAACCCGCGACTGGCGCGCCGCCAAGGTGCGTACAGCGTGATCTCAGCGACAGGATTGATCATGCGCCGCGGTCACGAGTTGGAGCGCGTGCTGGCCGTGCTCGACAATCCCAAGCTCGCGATTGTGAATTAGCTGATCAGCGCGGCGGAGCTGCCGCGCCCGGCCCAAGCGAGCGTTGCATCATCACGGTGTCGAGCCAGCGGCCGAACTTGAAGCCGGTATTGGCCAAGGTGCCGACCATGTGGAAGCCGAGCGCACGGTGCAGCTCGATCGATGCGACGTTGGCCGAATCGCCGATCACCGCAATCATCTGGCGGTAACCTTTACTCTCACTCAGTTCGATGAGCCGGCGCAGCAGGGCGCTGCCGACGCCGTTACGCTGCACCTGCGGGGCGATGTAGATCGAGTCCTCGACCGTCCATTTGTAGGCGGGACGCATCCGATAGGGACCCGCATAGGCAAATCCCAAGAGCTCGCCGGCCCGTTGTGCAACAAGGTAAGGGTATCCGGTCGCGACCATCGCCTGATATCGCCCGGTCATCTCTGTGACATCGGGCGGGTCAAGCTCGAATGACGCAGTGCCGTGGCGCACGGCATGCGCGTAAATGCGTGTGATCTCCGAGATGTCGCCAGGCTTCGCTGCGCGCAGCAGGACGTCCGCCATAGCTGCCGATCACCCCCGAAAATAAAACGCCCCGGCCGCAATGGCCGGGGCGCTGTCGATGGAACCTGGCTGGCTCAGCGGCGGTCGCCGAGGAAGCGCAGCAGGAACATGAAGAGGTTGATGAAGTCGAGATAGAGCTGCAAGGCGCCCATCACGGCCTTCCGGCCAGTGGCCGTGCCGTCTTCCTGCGGGTCATACATTTCCTTGATCCGCTGGGTGTCCCACGCGGTCATGCCGGCGAAGACGATCACACCGACGATCGAGATCACGAAGTCGAGGCCGGTGCTCTTCAGGAAGATGTTGACCAGCATGGCCAGCACCAACCCGAACACGCCCATCACCAGGAACGACCCGATCGGCGAAAGATCACGCTGGGTCGTATAGCCATAGAGACTCAACGCCCCGAACGAGGCTGCCGAAATGAAGAACGTGCGCGTGATCGAAGCGCCCGTATAGGCAAGGAAGATCGAGGACAGCATCACGCCGAGCAGGCCGGCATAGAGAAGGAACAGGCCGAGCGCTGTTCCGACTTGCAGGTGCTGAATGCGGAAACTGATGAAGAATACCAGTCCCAGAGTCGCCAGCACGAGGATGATGACGGCCGGTCCGCCGAAGATCGCCTGGCCGAATGCGGTCAGACCGACGATGTTGCCGGCCTCGTTGGTGACGACCGCGGCCTGATAGGTCAGCCAAGCCACGATACCCGTGAGCGCCACGCCCATGGCCATCGTGTTGTAGACCCGCAGCATGTAGGCGCGCAGGCCCTGGTCGATCGCAATCGCGCGGTCTGCACCGGCGCCGCGACCGACCGCGTAGTTCCGATCGAAGTTCGACATGGAGTAACCCCTTTGGTTACCGGAT
>JAFAXD010000379.1 GCA_019241285.1 Xanthobacteraceae bacterium
CGCTGCGGAAGTCGAGGCGTTTGTTACCGGTCAGGGTTCATTCCACGCCGAGCTGACGCGCATTGATCTCGGTCGCGTCTGGATGCAGCGCGCGCGCGAAAGCTTGCCGCGGGTGCTGCACTACACGACGAACGGCAGCCGGGCGCCGATTATTTTTCTGATCGATTCCGATCAGTCGCCGATGCGCCATAGCGGCGTCAGAGTGGCACCTGGCGAGGTGATTATCGACGGCGCCGCTCCCGAGCACCACAACCGGACCGAGGGGGCCTGTCACTGGGGAGCGATGTCACTAACCCCGGAAGATCTCGCCGCCGCAGGGCGTACCCTTGTCGGCCGCGAATTGACCGCTACGCCGGTCGCCAGGCTCGTTCGCCCGGAACCGGGGGCAATGTCGCGCTTGCTGGCGCTGCATGCCGAAGCCGAACGTCTTGCCAAAAGCGAACCGGACAGGCTCGAGCATCCCGAGATGACGAAGGCACTCGAGCAATCGTTCGTGCACGCGATGGTCGCATGCCTGAGCGAAGGGACCTACAGCGAGATGACCTCCGGCGGCCGGCATCACGCGGCGATCATGGCGCGGCTCGAGGAATTCGTCGCCGCTAACCAGGACCGGCCGGTCTACTTGGCGGAGATCTGCACGGCCACCGGCGCATCGGAACGCACCCTACGCACGTGTTGCCAGGAACATCTTGGCATGGGCCCGATTCGCTATCTCTGGCTGCGCCGCATGCATCTCACCCGGCGCGCACTGCTCCAGGCCAGCGCGGCAGCGGCGACGGTGACGGCGATTGCAACGGATCACGGCTTCTGGGAGCTGGGCCGCTTCGCCAGCGAATACCGCGCGCTGTTTGGCGAAACGCCCATCGCGTCGCTCCGTCGCCCGGCAAGTGAGCCCGAAGAACTCGCCCACGATCCGGATCCGCTCGCTCTGCCGTTTGCCGTGATCGGCTAAACCCTGATGCGGCGGAAGCCGATGACCTCGCTACGTGCGTGAGCGTACCTTCGCTTCATTGCGGCGGCTTGGAATCGTCAGCCAATGGCGGCGGGCTCGTTGCCGGCGGCAGCCATTCCTGATCCAACACCTTCTTGGTCAGATCCCTGTCGAGTTGAGGCACGATCAGCTGCTGAAAGGCGAAATTCACTTCGCCAAACTCATTGTGACAGCTGCGCGCCCGTTGCTGCGGCAGATAGCCCTTCTCAACCAGATCGCCAAAATCCTTCGGGTCGGCGCCGTAGGCCATGCACAGCATGTTGTAGAGGCGCTGCATCGGGGCGCCGTGCACGTCGGCGAACGCGGTCTGCGGCACCGCGACCTTTTTGACTTCGACGTAATCCTTGTACGTGTAGGCCGCGCCGCCGATCAGGCGCCGCGCCTGATCCTTGCCAAGCTTGAGCATCAAGTAGGCGGCGAATTGGTCGGCGGCGTCCTCCGGCCGCCCGAACAGCGGCACGTTCAACAAATCGAACATCGCGTGCCCCATCTCATGCCCGACGACGTAGAAGAGTTGGCCAATCATCGCATCTTGCGGCGTGATGCCGGCCGCGGTCGTTTCCTTGGGCGCCGTCTTCGCGATGTTGTCTAGATATTCGTAGCAAATGGTCATGGTCGGGCGCTGGTACCAGGCGTTATCGACGCCGTCGCAGCCCACCGTTTTCAGAGTGACGTCGATCGGCAACTTGAAGGGGCTGAAAATCTGCTGCAGCTTTTCGAGCACCTCACGCCCTTTGAGCGTCTCGTAGATCTTCTGGTGATCCGGATTTTTGGGTGGCACATATTCGATGAGGATCCGGTTGGGGCGAGGCGCGTCGGCGGCTGCGGGAGCCGCAAAGCCAGCCAACGCGAAACCGAACGCGCAGCACAATCCGCCTAGATTCACAAGAGTTCGGCGCTTTGTCCCGCTGCAGGCAAGTTCACGTGTACCACCGTGCATTGTCGCGCTCCTCCCACAATATCTGCAAGGTCAACCAAAGCCAAAAAACATCAGTGCAAGCGGGCGCACCTTGACCGCCCGCTTGCGTGCAGGTTCCAACGCCGAGGCATCCGGCGTCAAGTCTATTTCATGTAAGAGACGTTCCAATTGTCCTGGAAGTTCTTCATGTAGCTGACGTTCCAGTTGTCCTGGAAATCCTTCATGGCTTGCGGCGATGCATTGGCAGGCGGCGTGCCATCGAGCATGTAGAGTTTGCCATTCTGACGGAACACGATCGCAGCCGCGGACACTTCCCGAGGGTTCATTTTTTGCATCGCGGCGAGCGGGTCGCCGGTCGCACTGGTCCCCTTTATGACATTGAAGTTGTTCTTGTCGACCAGGATACCCTGATTATCATCCAGTGTTGTGAGCACTTCCTTGTTGGTCGCATCAGCGATGGCAAGCGTGGCTGCCCCTGACGCGAAACCCGCGGCCACTCCGATCGCGAGCCAAGCAGCTTTTGATACTGACATGCGAGATGTCCTCCCGGTTGAGATGGCCCCACTAGCCGGATGGCAGGCAAGGCGACTATGCAAATTCGGCAAAATAGGCTCACAAAGCCGCGACCGCCCCACGGGCGATCGCCGGTGCTGACAGCTTCCGAATCTGCATAGCGCGCGCCGTAGGGCAGCCCAATACTGGCGGGGTTGCAACGGCGCGGCAGGGGAGCCGGGCTCACGTTGGTCCTAGACTGCACATACGATGGACAGACTGGCCGCGAGCCTGCGCGACCGCCGCCAGCTGGCACGGCGGCGCTCGGCGATTTCCAAAGCCAACTGACGCATTTCACAGGCGCGCGGATCGACGTTTGCTTCACTGGTCCGGGCCAATTCATGGTCCGCCAAATACAGGCGCAACTTCCGCACGTCCGGCTCGTCGACATCCGGGAAATGCTGCCGCGTATCGGGCGACTCTCCGTGGCGGCAGAGCAAACCACCGCCTTGTTCGCGACAGACGCGGATCCAAACCAATTCTGTGATGGTGTAAAACTCGGCCCGTGCGACGTCATGTTGCTGCACGGTTGTGACGGGATCTTGCATCATCGAACGCTGGGGCCGGGCAATTGGGGAATGATAGTGGTGGAACAGCCGGCCTTCATCGCTCATTGCCAAGCGCTCACCGGTTCGAGCGCGGCACTGCCGAGAGATCGAGCAATGCTGCAACCGACTTGGTCGGCCGCAGCGCGCTTGCGACAGTTACATGCCAAGATCTGCGATCTCGCGGCAAGCACTCCGAGCATCCTCTCGCACAGCGAGGCCGCACGCGCGCTGGAAAATGAGGTGTTGCACGCGCTGGTCAACTGTTTTGTCGGCAGTGTCCGTCACGTACCGAGGCAGCGGCGTCACATCGAGATCGTCAACGCGTTCGAACGTGTGCTGACACAGCGTCTGAGCGAACCTCTGACTGTCGCGCGGATCTCTGCTGAGATTGGCGTGCCAGAGCGCACCCTGCGGGCTTGTTGCCTGCACGTTCTTGGAATGAGCCCGAGCCGATATCTGCGCTTGCGACGGCTCAACATGGTACGGCCCGCATTGCAGCAAGCGAACCCCGCACCAGGCGCGGTCACCGAGCTCGCCAGACGCTATGGATTCTCCGAGCTCGGGCGCTTCGCCAGGTCCTATCGCCAGACCTTCGGGGAAACCCCGTCAGCTACTCTACGGAGCAGCCCGCAAGCACTCGTTAGAAGCCCTGTTTGAAACCCACTGCAACCCCGGTACTGCTTGGGGAGCCGTCCCGCCAGTTGCGCACGATCTTGGTCGTGATTGTGCGCTGCTCGTCGAGTTTAAAACTCACGCCGGTCGCAAGCTGCGGCGTGTTGAAATTATCGCTCGGGTTGAAGGCATCCCGATATCGAAAGGTAACGACGTTCCAAGTTACACTGTGGCTGAGATCGAGATCAGCACCCACACGTAAAACATAGTACGGGAATTCGGCGCTCGGGCGCTCCCGCCAATGCTCGCCAAGCCCGCCGCTGCCAAACAGGGAAAGCGCCGAGGTGAGCGGAATCCGATAACCGATTGTTCCTTCCAGGTTCTGGCTCGCGCGAGTACTGAAGGCGTGGTCGTTGTATTCGAACGAGCCTCCGAACGTCCATCCACTGTTGAACGTATGTGCGCCGTTGAGCTCGAATTTGGTGTTTTTGGGCTCGGCAAAGTTACTCGGTTCGCGATCAGACGTGATCTGGACACCGATGGTGTTGCTGTCCGCAGCGGCTCCACGTACAGATCCCATCAACGCGGTAGCCATCACACACGCGACCGCCACATCCCTCAGTAATCGCTTTGAATCGATCATGATCGGAGAGCCGGACGATTATTTCGTATAAATTCTACGGGCGGCCGAAGGTGGCGGCTCCGCGCTCGCCGGAACCGGTGCAAGCTGGACGGTCAGCCAGGTATTCCAACCGTGCGCCCGGTTCTGAGCGTCGAATTCCCCATAGCCCTTCAGGTTGACATAGGCTTGCATGGGGCCGAGGGGAATGATGTAGCCGAGTTGCGGTCCCACCCCGATGACTCGCGATTGAAAACAGCCGACGCGATCGCCAACGCCGCTGTCACACCCGAGTTCGTCATAGACATAACCGACTACCCCGACCTGAAGCTGCTTGGTCAGAAACTGCGACGCGCCCCAATCCAGGTGCATATCGACGCCGCTCTTGTACTGGGTCGAAGGGTTGGTGGCGTTGTAGGTAAAACCGAGAACGCCCGAGATTTCATGGCCCGTCTTTGGATCGAAATAGGTGTACCCCGCGCCGCCGTCCACGGCCCCATGCCCGATACCGATATTGGACAGCCTGGTCGAGTCGTAGGCGCCGACCGGAATATCCCCGGTCATGTAGATCATGTAGTTGTTGACGCCGGCGTTCCAGCGCAGGAAAGCCTGCGGATAGAGGTCACCGAAACCGGTCACCGAGTCGTTGATCATGTCCGAGCGCGCGAACGGGAGCGTGCCGAGCGGCGTCCCCAAGGTCCCGGCGAGCGTCGCGTTCAAAGACGTGCCGAGGCGCCCATACAGGGCTAACATCGCGACCGACAACTGGCCACCGAGAACCGGCGTCGCGAACGTATATGCTGGGTCGAAGATCGCAAGCTCGGCCTGCGCTTTGACGTTGCCAGAAAGGCTCGCGCTGGCAGTGAGGGGAATGCCGCCGATCGTGACCTCGCGGGCACGCGTAACGTTTGCTCCGGCGTGCACGTTGTCATTATACCAGAACGAAGTGACTGATAGTCCAGGCTGCAGCGGCGCTGCCGCGAGGCTGCCGAACAAACCAGGTAACCAGAAGCTTATTCCGCCTTCATCGGCGCGCGCCACTGTCGGTGCCTGCATAGCGAGGCCCACCGCCAGCGCGCTCGCGAACATCGTTCCGGAGAGACTTGCAGCAGCGCAGGGACAGATGAGGCGCGCGATGCGCCCACGCCAGCGTAGCGGAATACGGCTCGTGTTTGTTTGTGACATCGCTCGCCCCCGCTCGCGACGGGCGCATCCTAGGTCGACAATTGCGGCGGCACGAAGCTCGCGCCGGCTTGCAAGACCTACTTTACCGCTGTGTGTGGCTCCACGGCCACGACTTCAAATGGGAGGCCCCCTAACGAAACGTCAGTGCCGCGGCCGTGATTGCCTTTTGCCGAAATTGCATAGACGCCGCAGCCTGACCTTGTGCAGGTTCGATCGCAGAAGAAACGCGGATCGCCGCCAGCCTAGGGAAAGCTGAACGCGGGCGATCAACGAGTCCGCGGCGGCATTGCAAGCCGTCGTCGCCACCCCAATCCCCTACGCGACTGAAGGAGGAATTCCGTGAAACTCGCGCAACGTCTGTTGCTCGGCTTGTTCACACCATGCATCGCCGCGCTGGCGGCCGGGACGCCGGCCAATGCGCAACAACCACAGGCTAAGCCGCCCAACATCCTGGTCATCATGGGCGACGACGTGGGATGGTTCAACATCGGCGCCTATCACCAGGGCATCATGTCCGGCAAGACGCCGAACCTCGATCGGCTCGCCACCCAGGGCATTCGGTTCACGGACTATTATGCCGAGGCCAGTTGCACCGCCGGCCGCGCCAACTTCATCACCGGCGAGCTGCCGATCCGCACCGGCATGACGACCGTCGGTCAGGCCGGCGCCGACGTCGGCATTCCGGACCAGGCCGTGACCCTTGCCACTGTCCTGAAGTCGCTTGGCTATGAGACTGGCCAGTTCGGCAAGAACCACCTCGGCGATCTCAACAAATACCTACCCACGGTCCACGGGTTCGACGAGTATTTCGGCTACCTCTATCACCTCGATGCCATGTCAGACCC
Organism: Xanthobacteraceae bacterium; assembly: GCA_019241285.1. Classification (GTDB taxonomy): domain Bacteria; phylum Pseudomonadota; class Alphaproteobacteria; order Rhizobiales; family Xanthobacteraceae; genus JAFAXD01. The sequence goes on from JAFAXD010000379.1 coordinate 6,272, forward strand.
ATATTGGTTCGATTATCCGCAGGACTGGATCGACAAATACGGCCCACGCAACCTGATCCATTCCTATGCGACGGACACCGATGACCCGACCGTGCAGTCGCGCTGGGGCAAAATCGGCAAGCAGCGCATCGTCGATGAAGGGCCGCTGGCGCCGTTCCCGAACATGGCCGGCCTGCAGAACTGGCAGCAAGGCCGCCCGGCCAAATACAATATGGAAACGTTCGACGAAGTTCTGGTCGACGCCAGCAACGGCTTCATGGACAAGGCCAAGCGCGACGGCAAGCCATTCTTCATCTGGCACAACAGCACGCGCATGCACGTGTTCACCTACATCTCGCCCAAATATCAAGGCATGATGAACTACCAGACCAACTACGGCCTGGAAGAAGCCGGCATGGCGCAACTTGATGACAGTGTCGGCGCATTGCTCAAACACCTCGAGGATATCGGCGAAGCCGACAACACCATCGTCATCTTCACCACCGACAATGGCGCGGAGGTATTTACCTGGCCGGACGGCGGCATGACCCCGTTCCGGGCCACCAAGGGCACGGTGTTCGAAGGCGGGTTCCGAGTGCCGGCCATCATCCGCTGGCCCGGCAAGATCCAGCCCGGCCGGATCGAGAACAGCATCTTCTCCGGCCTCGACTGGTTGCCAACGCTCACCGACGCTGCCGGGAACCCGAACATCACTCAGCAACTGCTGCAAGGTGTGCAACTCGGCGATCGGACCTACAAGAACCACCTCGACGGCTACGACCAGATGGACCTGTTGCTCGGCAAAGGCCCATCGAAACGCCACGAGATCTTCTACTTCGGCGGATCCACCCTCGGTGCCCTCCGATTTGATGACTTCAAGTTCCAGTTCTATCAGCAGCCGTACGGCTGGCCCGGTGAAAAGGTCACGACCGACATGCCGGGCATCGTCAACCTGCGCCAGGACCCGTTCGAACGCACGCCATCCATCCGTGGTGAGAACCTAAACCACCTCGGCGGCGGCTACATGAATGACTTCTACGCCCGGGAGTTCTGGCGCTTCGTGCTGGTGCAGCAGGAGGTCGCCAGACTGGCGGAAACGGCAGTGGGTTATCCGCCAATGCAAGCCCCTGCCTCATTTAACCTCGAAGCCGTCAAGCGCCAGGTCGATGAGATGCTCAAGGCACACGAAGGGCAGTAGCGGGGTAGGCCAAACCGTTCGAAGGCTCTAAGATAAGACGCGGGAGCATGTCGACTCGCGCTCCCGCGTCGCGCCAGACAAGATGGCGCGACGCGCACAGCATCAACGGGAAGGTGAGTGCGCGATGAAGTTGGACGTCCGGCTATACGGGGCGCTAGCGTTAACTGTCATCGCGCTGGTCGCAGCCCCCCCCTGCCGAGCCCAGGACAAGGTCGCGCTCCAGCTCAAATGGGCGCACGCATTTCAGTTCGCCGGCTACTACGCGGCGCTGCAGCAAGGCTACTACCGGACTGCCGGGCTTGATGTCGACATCCGCGAGGGCGGAGCGGCTGTGGATGTCCTGAAGGTCCTCCAGGACGGCAAGGCGGATTTTGGTGTTTGCACGACCAGCGTCTTGCTGGAAAAGCCGCAAGATCCGCAGATCACGGTCCTCGGCGTGATCTTTCAACACTCTCCGGCCATCCTCCTGGTGCCAAGCCGCGCCGGCATCCGCACCCTATCGGATCTCAAAGGGCACCGGCTGATGGACTCGCCGAGCAGCCCCGACGTTGCCGCGATGTTGAAACGCGAAGGGGTCGACTACGCGGCCCTCCCCCGCGTCGAGCACAATGGTGATCCGCGCGATCTGATCAGCGGCAAGGCCGACGCCTTCGTCTCCTACAGCACGGATGAACCGTTCGTCTTAGGCCAGCTTGGAGCACCGTATCGAATCTTTTCACCGCGTGCTTATGGCTTCGACTTCTACGGCGACAACCTGTGCACCTCTGCGGCGCAAGCGAGCGCACATCCGGATCGCACGCGGGCCTTCCTCGCCGCCAGCCTCAAAGGATGGGATTACGCGCTCAAGCACAAGGAGCAGATCGTCGATTTGATCCTGCGGCAATATCCAACAAACAAGACACGCGCTGCCTTGATGTTCGAAGCGCTCCAGAGCGAAATCCTGATCGAGCCCGGCCTCGTCCCCCTGGGCACTCAGACCGCAGAGCGCTGGCAAAGCATCGCCAACACCTATCACGATCTCGGAATCCTGGCGGATACCCGCCTTCCGGCGACACTGATTTATCAAGGCAACCAGTCCTGGGCACCGCCGTGGCTTGGACCAGCTCTGATTGGTCTTTTGCTCTTCGTAATCGGAGCAGCTCTCGCTTGGCTTCTTTACAAACAGTACATGCGCCGACTCGAGCTTGGATTGGCGAAGCCGAAACTCAGCATGATCATGGCAGGTCTGTTCATCTGCCTCACCATTCCCATCCTGTTCTTCATCTTGATTTACAACTACGAGCGCAACTCCGACGCGATCATTGCCACGCTGCGGGCCGACGTGGAAAAGGCGCGGCAGGCGGCGATTGAAAACATCGAGACCATGATCCGGAACGTAGCGGGGACGCTGCGGATGGTCGCCGAAGTGGCGGGAGACGATCCTGGCTTCTTCCGTAACGAGCAGAGCCGCGACGTTCTCTATCAGGCCCTGGCCTCCGCCCCCGAGATCGACGGCATCTACGTCAGCTTCGAGGATGGATATCATCGGGTCGTGACACGTATCGACGACGATCGCCGGCGTTCCGACCCCGAGATCCCGGCCGCCGCCAACTGGCATTCGAGCTTCATCGATGATTTTTCTGCCGGCGCAAACCGGCAGCGCCATCGCACATTCTTCGATACCTGGGAAAACGTCGTCGCCGAGTATAGCGTGCCGACGAGCATCGATATGCGCGCGCTGCCCGGCTACCCGGCGGCAAAGGAATCGCGAGCCCTCGTGGTCACGGAGCCGTCGATCAATCCCGATACCGGCGCTCCCGTCCTGTCCGTCAGGGTTCCCATCGCGCGCAACGGCGAATTCATTGGCGTTGCATCGGCGAACATTACGCTCGACGTCATGTCACGCTTTCTGGCGACGCATCGCGCCAGCCGGCACAGCACGACCATCGTCGCCGACCCGACGGATGGCACTGTCGTGGCATCTCCGGACAAACAGAAAGGCCTCCAAGTAACCGATGGCAAGCTGGATATTGCGCGCCTGCAAAACATGGACGACGCGGATGTGCGCGCGGCCTACCGGTTGCACACGCAGATGAACCAGGATGAGTTTGTGTTTCCCTCGCCCCGCGATGGGCAGGAGCTGAGCGCCTCGTTCGCGCGCTTTCCGGAAAGTTTTGGTCGTCCGTGGGAAGCCGTCATCCTGACGCCGACCGATGATTTCATCGGACAGATGAAGGCGACAAACCAGAAAATCGTCGTCCTCATTATCGTCCTATCGGCGATAGAGCTGCTGCTGATCTATCTCCTGTCCAGGCGTCTTGCACAGCCAATCGAGAGCATCTCGCGCGACCTGAAATCCGTTGAAGAGCTGTCATTTGCGCAGACATCGCATCGCTCATCGAAGGTCAGAGAGATTGCCCAGCTTCAGGCAGCCGCCGCCCTGCTGCGCAATTCGCTGCAATCGTTTTCCGCATTCGCTCCGGTCGACGTGGTCAAAGGCTTGATCAAATCCGGCATTCCGCTCGCGCTTGGCGTTGAGAAACGAACTCTCACGATCTTCTTCTCGGATCTTGAGGATTTCTCGATGCTGGCCGAGCGAGCAAATCCGGACGATCTGCTGGAGCAGATGTCGGCCTATTTCGAGCAGGTCTCGCGCGCCATTTCCGATGAGCACGGCACCGTCGACAAGTTCATCGGCGACGGCATCATGGCGTTCTGGGGCGCACCGATCGCCTCGGCGGATCACGCATTGCGTGCCTGCGCCGGAGCGTTGCGGGCCGCGCGACGAATGGACCAGGTCAACGCCGACTGGCGTCGGCAAGGCAAGCCAAACTTTCGGCTGCGCATCGGCCTCAACAGCGCGAGCGTGCTGGTCGGCAACGTCGGTTCGACGGAGCGCTTCAGCTACACGGTTATGGGCGACGGCGTGAACGTGGCATCCCGTCTGGAAGGCATGAACAAGTCGTTTGGCACCACCATCTGTATCAGCGACAGTGTGTTTGATGCCGTATCGGGCGAGATCGTGGCGCGGCCTTTGCGGCGCGTCCAGGTCAAGGGACGCAAGCAGGAATTTATGATTTATGAGTTGCTGGGGATGGCTGACAGTAAGGATCCCGAGCTCGAAACGGGACCAGACGATAAATTACTCAACGACATGACCTGGGTGGCATCGCGCTGCTTCGAACAGCGTGATTTCACGGCAGCCGCTCGACACTACCGGGAAATCCTGCAGCGGTTCCCCGGTGATCCGGTTGCGAAATCGATGCTTGCGGCCTGCGTGCCGAACCTCATGCCGGCGGCGATAGACGCAGATTGGGCTTAGGCAGCAAAGCGACGGGCTGTCTGTCGGGCGACGTATAATACTCCCACGCCTTCTCGTGCCCCCAGTAGACGAACGGACCAACCACGAAGCCGAAGGCCGATAGGCCGGCCGCGGTGGCGAGGTCGCCTACGACAACGTAGATCGTGGTGAAGTCCATGATCGTTGCGAGGGTGCGGAACGTGATCGTCTTGGCGAGCGCACGGCTGATCGTAATGTCGGTGCGCCCCGTCATGCTTTCCAGAGACTGCGGAAGGCGCACGCGCAGGACCGGACGGTCGCCCGCCTGCTCCGAGGGACCGTAGTAATTCCAAGCCGTTTCGTGGACGAGGTAAAACACCGGGCCGGCGACCAGGGCGAAGCCCGACAAGCCAGCGGCGGTGGCGGCTTCGCCCAGCACCACCAAATTGGAGGTGAAGTCCAGCGCCGTGACGATGATGCGGAAGGTAATGGTCTTGCCCACGGCTTGGCTAATTCCCAACCTGCCGGGAAGCGCGACCGGCAACTTGAAGGCGGATTGCGCCCGCGTAGTTTGTGGCTGTGCGGGGCGCGCCGTGCGGGCTTGTGGTTTCCCCGGCTTGCCCAGATTGAGCAGTGGCGCAAGGCCGCGCCGCAGCTTGGGCAGGTAGCGCGGCGCCAGCACGGCGGCGCCGCCGAGCACCACGCCCGGGATTAGCGCCGCTTCAACCAGCGCGGCCCCAGCGACGACCGTCAGTCCCACCGCCAGATATCGATTCATCCAGTCGCCTTCCGAAATGGACGCTCGCGCACAACGAGGGCGGAAAAGTATGACTTATCAACGTGTCAGCGGCATGACGGTGGCGCCACCGCCCTACACCGGGCTGACCGAGCCGCGCTCGATGCGGAACGCACGCGCCAACAGGTCGGCCACATGGCTCTCGTTGGACTCGGCGATCAGCACCGAGACGCGCTCGCTTTTGAGGTTGGCGAGGACTTCGCCGAGCCGCCGCGCCAATGCCGGCGCGACGCCCTCGAAGGGCTCATCCAGCAACAAGATGCGGGTGCCGGCCATCAGGGCGCGCGCCAGCGCCACCATTTTCTGCTGGCCGCCCGAGAGCTCGAGCGCGCGGCGCTCGCGGAAGCGCGCGACCTCCGGCATGATCGAGTAGATCCAGGCGAGCCGCTGCTCGGCACCGGCGATCGTTACCGACCATGTCGGCAGGCGCACGTTCTCCTCGACGGAGAATTCCGGCACCAGCCGGCGATCCTCAGGCATGTAGCCGATGCCGCGTGCGGCGCGGCGATGCGGCGGCAACTGCAACAAATCGGTCGAGTCGAGTTCGGCTTTGCCGCTCGCCGGCAGCGCCCCCATGAGGGCGCGCAGCAG
>JAFAXD010000449.1 GCA_019241285.1 Xanthobacteraceae bacterium
GCAAATCAAAGTCGTTGCTGAAGGCGGCGATCCGCTTGGTGTCGCCTTCAATGCGGATCAGGCAACCGTGAAGGTGCCCTCAGGCAACTTCTATCGATCGCGGACCGCGGCGGAATGATTGCACGACGGCCTTGCTCTTATTTGAGCGGCGGCTAAAGCATGGAGGGCCACGAGGGGAGCCTTGAGTGCCAAAGACGAAGCGAAAACGCGCCAGCCCGCGTATTGAAGGCGCGGACGATGTCGCCTTCGTACTGGATGACTTTTTTCCACATATCATCAACCGAATTACAAGCAGAATCCGCACTGACTTCGAGGCGGAAGCGAAGCGCTACGGCATTGTCATCGAGCGGTGGCGCGTCATGGTTTGTCTTTACACACGCGGGCCACAACGCATCACTACGCTGGCCGAATTGACATCGATCGAGCTCCCCACGATGTCCTATCTGTTGCAGCGCATGGCTCGCGACAAGCTTATTACACGCGAGATTGCAAGCGGCGATGGCCGTATCACCGTCATTAACCTGACCAAGCATGGACTCGCAGTAACGGAGCAGATTCTGCCGAAAGTCCGGCGCTATGAGGAGATTGCTTTTCAGGGCCTGCGACCCTCTGAGGTTCGCACGCTCAAAGACCAGCTCAAGGCAGTCTTGAGAATTTTCGATGAGCTGCATCGGTCGCATCGCCAGCCGACCAAGCGGGCGGCGAGAGCGGGCGCAGCCCGCCGGACATGACGAGTACGTCAAGGCTGGCCGGACTGGCCCCTTGACAAGCTACGACTTCCGAGAGACCTTTGCCGAGACGATAGTTAAAAATTCAACTAATATGCAACGTCGGATTTGCAAACGCCAATCAGATCGGGGCGTCAGTGGAGGAAACATGCATCGCAGCACGGATCGGATTCTGACAACCCATACCGGATCCTTGCACCGTCCGCCGGACCTGGAAGAGCTCTTCCGCAAGAAGCTCGCCGGCGAACCTTATGATGAAAAGCTATTCTTCGAACGCTTGCGCAGCTCGGTCGCCGAAATCGTGCAGAAGCAGGTCGATATCGGTATCGACGTGATCGACGACGGCGAGTTCAGCAAAGTCGATTTCTTCAGCTATGCCAAGTATCGCCTCGACGGCATCGAAGCGCGCGCGGTCCCGGTCCGGCAAGACGACGCGGTGAGCAGCAACAAGTTTCTCCATCCTGCAATGAAGTCCGTCATGTCGTCGTTGGCGTTGCGGCGGCAGTTCGCGGAATTCTTCGCCGATACCGAGCCGCCGCAAGGCGCGGTGTGGCCGGGCAGCGTCGTCCAGATGTATGTCCCGAAAGGGACCGCGGTGGAAAAACCGGCGATCTATTTCGTCACCGGACCGCTTCGCTACAAGCCGGAGGAGGTCAAGCGCGACATCGATAATCTCAAGGCCGCGCTGCTGGGCAAGCGGGTGACCGATGTGTTCATGCCCGTGGTCGCTCCCGCCATGTTCGCGACCCGGCATATCAATGAGCACTACAAGAGCGAAGAAGAATACTACTTCGCGGTCGCCGACGCACTGCATGACGAGTATCAGGCGATAATCAACGCAGGTTTCCTCATTCAGATCGACGACGTCTCGCTGCCCGGGCGCTATCGCATTCAAGTTCCCAGCGAAGGAATGGAGCCATTTCAACGCTGGTGTGATCTCGCCGTCGATGCGCTCAACCACGCGCTGAAGGGGATTCCCGACAGCAAGGTCCGTTACCATTTGTGCTGGTCCTCGCAGAACTCGCCGCACACCGACGACGCGCCGCTGTCCGATCTCATCCTCGCCATCCTGCGCATCAAGGCGCAGGGCTATCAGCTCGAAGCCGCCAATGTCCGCCACGGTCATGAGTGGAGCGTGTGGCGCGACGCCAAACTGCCGGACGACAAGATCCTGATGCCCGGCGTCATCTGCCACGCCACCAACGTGGTCGAGCATCCCGACTACATCGCAGAGTTGCTCCTGAAATATGCCGGCGTCGTCGGGCGCGAGCGGGTGATCGCTGCTACCGACTGTGGGTTCCGCTGGCGCGTGCACCCGCAGATCGCCTGGGCGAAACTTGCGGCGCTGGTCGAGGGGGCACGGGTCGCAACGCGGCAGCTGTGGTAGAGTTCATCGAAGCACGCGAACGAGCTGGAGGCTAGCATGTCCTTTGTCGCAATCCCGAGCACTCCACGGAGCCTCACGGAATCCAATATCTCGACGCTCGAGTCGCTTTATGAGGCGGTGGACGGAGCGAACTTCACGCCGGGCTGGATCCCGCGCAACAAGCCCGTCCTGTGGCCTGAGCCGCGGCCGCAGTTCTTGCCGGCACATTGGTCATACACGGACGCCAAGGCCGGGCTTGATGCCGGCGGCCGCCTGATCGACGTGGCGCTGGCTGAGCGCCGCAATCTTATCATGCGCAATCCCGCGCCGATCGCCGGATTCGAGACGAGCCGGACGCTGGTTGCGGCCTACCAGATGATCCTTCCTGGTGAGCACGCGCCGTCGCATCGGCATTCGTCGCATGCGCTGCGGGTCATCATCGACGGCAAGGGATCGTATTCGATCGTTGACGGCGAGAAGACGCCGATGGAAACGGGCGACGTCGTCCTCACGCCGGGCTGGTGCTGGCACGGCCACGGCCACGACGGCGATCGACCGGCCTACTGGTTCGACGGCCTCGATGTTCCGCTCACGCATCTGCTGGAGCCGATGTTTTTCGAGGAGCATCCGCAGAAGTACCAACAGATCGAACGGGTGGCGCAAACGTCGCCGTATCGTTTTCGGCGCGAGGATATCGCGCGCCGTCTCGACGCGGCGGCCCCGGATCCCGAACGCTTCCATGGTGCGCGTGTGACGCTCGAGGCGCCGATGATGCCGTCAATGGGCCTCGAGATGGAGCGGCTCGTTTCCGGCACCAGGACCAGGCGTTATCGCACGACGGCCAATTCGATTTTCCACGTTGTCGAAGGATCGGGTGAGAGCACGGTCGGCAGCCAGCGCTTCGCCTGGAGCCGCGGCGATACGTTCGTCGCACCGGGTTGGCATGCTGTCGGCCACCAGGCCACGTCGGATGCGCAACTGTTTGTACTCTCAGATGAGCGGCTGCTGCGATTTTCGCACTATTATCGCTTTGAGGCAGTGGAGTAGGTCCGGAAGGGTTGATGGGTCTCGCCGCTCTCGTTCAATCGTCCGGCAGAACCCAGCCAGTCTTGAACAACACATAGTTGATCCGCCCGGCATCGGCGGCGTGGATTAGCCGCGGATCGCGCCCGGGTTAGAAAAAACAGCGGCACAGCTATCTAATAATAACCTCGCGCGAATAGACACAGGTCGGGACACGCCGGGCGATTTCGAAGCCCAGTTTGGACAAGGCCCCATTTCGCTGCACTCCGAGGAACACCTCGCCACCAGCGATCGGGGCATCGTGATGATGCATCGGATGCTCCGTGAGCAAATCAAAGTCGTTGCTGAAGGCGGCGATCCGCTTGGTGTCGCCTTCAATGCGGATCAGGCAACCGTGAAGGTGCCCTCAGGCAACTTCTATCGATCGCGGACCGCGGCTGAATAGGTGCCGAACGTTTCTATCGGGCGTCTAAAGCTGGACGCCCAGTTTCCGATCCACCGAATAGGGACCGCCGCCACGCAGCGCAATCGCGAAACAGATCAGGCCCCACATCAACGTGAACTCATAGCCGCGACCCAGCCAGGAGAATCCATTTTTCAGATACAAGGTCGTAATGATCGCCATCTCAATGGCGGCCGCCGCCGCGAAGAAGCGCGTAAACAGACCAAGCGTGATGCAGATCCCGGCGGACAGCTCGACGATGGTCGAGCTCCAGGCCCACGCCGCACCCGGATAGAAGCCGAGCGATTCATACGCTCCAGCAAAACTGGCAGGTCCGCGTGGAACCTTCAGCCAGCCATGCACAAACAAGATTGACCCCGCTGCGATGCGCACGATGAGCCACGACAGCGGCTTGACCGTCTCGTAAAAAGGCTCGAGTGCCGGAATAATAAGCCTGGGTTCCGAGGCTTTACTCGTCATCGCTTCCCCCCTGTTGTCAGTTCGCGTACACGCGGATTATGAGATATCTATACTCTAGTCGCGGCCGGTCGAAAAGTCGCACTCCTCGCTGCAGCACAAGACGGTGATAAGCTGCGGCAGTGCACAAAACAGATCGCGCGGCGAACATACGCGGGAGCGAAGAGATGGCCGCCGCAGTGGCAAACTATTCCTCGGTCGTTGGCGATCACGCGGGCGGTGTGAGGGAGTTCGACGGGATTATCATCGGTGCGGGCCATCACGCGCTGATCACCGGCAGCTACCTCGCAAAGGCCGGACTCAAAATTCTGATCCTTGAGCGCCGTCTGCAGTATGGCGGCGGGCTCACGACGCTCGAAGTCACCGAGCCAGGATTCTACCACAACCTGCACTCGATCAACCATTTCCACATTTCCGACAGCCCGTGGTTCCGCGACTTGCGGTTGGGAGATCGTGTCTCTTACGTCACGCCGCACTACGAGTTTGCGATGCCCTTGCAGGATGGGCGGGCCCTGGTCTTCAGCCGCGATCTTGAGGAGACCGTGGGCAATATTGCGCGCTTCTCCGCCAAGGACGCACAGACATTCCGTGATTGGAACCGTCGCGCCGAGGCGGTGACGCGGGAGATATTTCTACCTGAGCGGTTCAGTGAGCCGCTGTCGCAGAGCGAACGCGAGCAGCTTCTTTCACAATCTGCAATCGGCCGCGATTTTCTTGCCGTGACCAGGCGCCAGCCTCTGGAAGTTGTCAACGAGCTGTTCGAGAACGAGCACGTGAAGCTCATGTTCTTGTTCAAGGTCTCGCTGTTCGGGACCTGGCTCGTCGATACCCTGGGCAAGACCAGCCCCATGGGTTCGGTCATTCGTGCCTTCGATCTCGAGACCGGCTATCAGCTCTGCCGCGGCGGCAGTCACAATCTCGCCCGCGCCCTGATGGAGAGCTATCTGGTCAACGGCGGCACTTACCGCAATCAGATCGAGCCCGTGCGCGTGGTGATCGAAGGCGGCCGTGCCACCGGCGTGGAATGTGCGGACGGCACTCGCTATCGGGCGCGCCAGTTCGTGGCGAGCGGCATCGACGTGCATCAAACATTCGAGACGCTCGTCGGCCGTGCCCAGCTTCCCGCGAGCTATCTCGCCAAGATCGACGCGTTCAAATACACCGCCTGGACCCTCTATGGGTTGCACCT
>JAFAXD010000095.1 GCA_019241285.1 Xanthobacteraceae bacterium
CACCGGTGTGACTGCGGCGGAGATTCTCGACGCGCAGCGCGCGGTGGAGTGCATGGCCGCCGAGCTCGCCGCGCTCAATGCCAGGGCTGACGATCACGCGCGATTGCGCGCGCTCCTGGCCGACGCCGAAGCTACGATCGGCGACAACGAAGCTTTCACGCGGACGAGCCTCGAGTTCCACCTCGCGGTGGTCGAGGCCTCACACAACCGCGTGCTGGTGACGCAATTCGTATCGCTGCATCACGTCTCGTGGCCGCGCCGCAACCGGACGCTGACCGCGCGGGTCGCCCGCCGCGTGCTCGAGGTGCACAAGGAGCTCGCCGAGCTGATCGAGATGCGCGATGCCGCCGGCGCTCGCGCCTTGATGGACGACCACGTCAACATGATCAAGGCGCGCCGCGTCGCCGAGCATCGCGGCAATTGTTGTTGACGCCGCAAAAGTTCTATCAAACCGAAAGGGAGGAGCACATGAGTAAATTCGTGATCCAGCCGCACTTCCGGCTGCAGGAGTGGGTTGCCGAAGAAAAGGGTTACTTCAAGGACGAAGGTCTCGATTACGTCTTCCAGGAAGAAGTGCTCAAGACCGACGGCAAGATCCACGATCAAGGCGTGAAGACCGGCGCGTACCAGTCGTTCGAAAAGGGCCGCACCTCCGATATCAGCTGCGCCTGTCACTGGACCGTCGGCGTCGCGGCTTCGACCGGCCACGGCAAGCTCTATCCGGATGTCTACTCGGTGTCGCCCGCAGGCGTGTTTGTTCCGGCGGATTCGCCGGTGCGCAAACCCGAGGATCTCGCCAACGTGCCGATCTCGGTCGGCTATCAGTCCGGCAGTCACTACGCCACTATTCAGGCGCTCGAGCAGTTCATGCCAAGCGATAAGGTCAACTTGTCGTTCAATGACGGCATGTTGTTCCGCCGCCTCGAATTGCTGGTCGACGGCAAGGTGCCGGCAGCGACACTGTTCAGCGGTCCCTATTATTTCGCCGAGCAGCTGGGTTTCCGCAAAATCATCGATGCCACGTTCATGATCACCACCATGATCACCGGCAATCCCGACCCCGAGGACGTGCGCAAGTTCTTCCGCGCCCTGCGGCGCGCGCAGCGCGACATCGATCTGCGGCCGGATCGTTACACGCACTACTACAAGAAGGAGTTTCCGGCGCGCTATCACGCCACGATTGATACGCGCCGCTGGGGACCAGGCGAGCGCCTGGTGTTCGAGCCCTACACCAAGGAAGTCTTCGAGGAGACCTTCAAATGGATCGCTGACCACGGCATCTTTGCCGATACCGGCATGGGCACGCAGCGCTACGAAAGTTCGATCATGACGAATGCGGGGTGAGTACGCGGACGGAACAAACAACAGCAAGCGCACTCGCTTGCGGCCGTCCTTCGAGACACTCGCGCGCTATCGCGCGCGAGTTCCTAAGGACGAGGACTTTCCTTGTTGCGCTTCTGCGTGCCACATATTCAGCCCTCGTCCTGAGGAGCCTGCCCGCAGGGCAGGCGTCTCGAAGGATGGCCGCGAGCACCCGGAAAGCTTACGGATACTTCACCACCACTTCGTGTTCGCCACCGAAGCGGAAGTTGAACCCGATGCGGGCGATCTGGTCGGTCATCGTGTGATTGGTGCCGACCACGTTGAGGCCCGCATTCGTCACGCTGGGGCCCATGAGCACCGCCGCCGAGCCGAGATCGGTGTAGAGATATTCGGCCTTCAGGCTCCAGCCGCTAACCAGGCCGTATTCGACACCAGCGCCAACCGTCCAGCCGTTTAGTTCCCGCGACATCGTGGTTCCGATGAAACCGCCGTCGCTCGGCACGAGCGCGTCCGAGAATACGGCTTTGCCCATCGCCCAGCCGCCGGTCACGTACAACAGCCAGTTGTCCCAGGCGTACCCGAGTCGCGGCCGTACGGTGACCAGCCAATCAAGCCGCGCCGATTGCGACAACGTGGAGCCTGGGGCCGCCGGGAATGGCAGCGGCGCAACCGTCAAAGTCGCATTGTTGCGCATGAAGGTGACATCACCCTCAATGCCGGCGACGACGTTGCCCCATTGCCAGTTGTAGCCGGTCTGAATTCCGCCGGCGGCGCCATTCGACGACAACGTATTCTTTGAAGCCGACGATATCGGGCCCACGTCCGACAGCAGCGTCCCGCCGGGCGCCACGGTCAGGAACCCGGTTGGATTGGGCGACCACGAAATATCCGACGACGCACGCGACCAACCGATGTTGGCGCCGACATAGTAGCCTTGCCAGTTGTAGCCAATGACGACCGGCGAACCCCGGAAAAACGGGGTGACGGCCATGTCGGCGGCATGCGCCCCCTGCGCGACCGCTGCGACAAGCGCGGTCGCAGCAACCAGTGCTATCCGCTGCATCCCGAGTCCCCCGATCCCACCGGGATGTATTGTAGGGATTGGATCGCCGCGGCGCACGCGGCAATCGGGTTCCGGGGTTACTATTCCGCGGCCTGTTGCGGGGCCGCAACAACGCGCTGCCGCGCCCGCCGGCTCACAGCAACGATTTCTTCGCGGCTGCAGACCACGGCTCCGAGCCGGATCGCGCGGGCGCGCTCGAACGCGGTCAAATCGTAATGCGGCGTCGCAGTTTTGGGCGCGCACTGGAACGAGCTGCGTTTGATCCCAAGCAAAGCCGCAAACCGGTGCAGCTCGTCGAGGTCATCGCCGAGCAGATGACACCAGCGACAGCCCGACCACGACCAGATCGCGCTGTCGACGTAGACCGCCATGAACTAGGCGGCAGCGCTGGTCTGGCGGCCCCACAGGCGGCGGCTTGCGATTTGGGCACCTTCGACCAGGGCTTCGAGCTTCGCCCAGGCGATCGCCGGATCGATCTCGTCCGCGCCCGCGAAGGTCGCAAAGCCACAATCCGTGCCGGCAATGACCCGCTCGCGTCCGACCGCATTGGCATATTTGACCAGACGCTCGGCAACGAGCTCGGGGTGCTCCACCAGCACCGAGCAATGGGTCACGACGCCGGGGATCAACACGACGTCGGATTTCTTGCTCGCCTCGGACCACACCGTCCATTCGTGCTCGTGGCGCGGATTGGACCCCTCGAACGAGAAGGCGCCGGCGTTGATCTTGAGAATAATGTCGGCGATGTCCTTGGCCTGCATGTCATGCAGCCGCGGCCCCATGTTGATGCTGTAGCAGGTGTGGTAGCGCACCTTCTCGGGCGCGATGCCGCGCAACGCATAGTTAAGCGCCTCAACCCGCTGCTCCGCCCATTTGCGGCATTCGGCAACCGACGCGTCCGGTTTCGTCATGTAGTAGGTCACTAGCCGCGGATCGTCGATCTGCAGATAGAACCCGGCATCGACGATCGCCTTGTATTCCTGATGCATGGCATCGCAGATCGCGGTGAGAAATTCCTCGCCGGTCTTGTAGTATCGGTTCTCGTGCCAGTTCTCGATGTTGGCCGGCGAAATCGACGGCACGAACGCGCCGGCAACATTCACGTTCGCGAGCGCAGCCTTCAGATTGTCGAGATCGCTCGCAAGCGCCGCAGTCCCCGCATAGGTGATCGGCGCGGTGGCGCCGATCAACGGCTGCCGGCCCATGGACGAACCTTGCTTGCGATAGAAGTCGGGAAACGCCTTGGCGTCGCGCGAACCGCCCCATGGATTGGTGCGCTCGCCGCCAACCTCGTTCAAACCGCCCAGGCGCTCGCGCACATAGGTTACGAAGCTTGGCTTGCCGAACTCGCCGTCATCGACAATGTCGAGCCCGATCTCAGCCTGCTTGCGCACCACATCGGCAACCCCCTGCCGCACCCGCGCGGCATCCGCCGCCGCGTCGCGTTTGTCGCCGCGCGCACGGGCGCGCATCATCTCGACGATATCATCCGGCCGCGGCAGGCTGCCGGCATGCGTGGTGAGGATCCGCTCGGTGCTGCGCATGTTCACTCCCTAAACGCTGGTTATGCTTTGACGCGATCCGTCAGGCGCAGCCCAATATACTGATCAAGCACGGCGGCGTCTGCCAACATGGCGGCAGATTGGCCATGATAAACAATGGTACCCCGCTCCAAGACCAGCACGTCGCGGGTGAGCGACAGCGCAATTTCGGCATGCTGCTCAGTTAAAATGATGGCGGTACCGCTTTGCTCCACCATGCGGCGGATGGCGGCGGCCAGTTCCTCGACGATGACTGGCGCCAATCCTTCGAGCGGCTCGTCGAGCAACAACAACGCCGGATTGGTCATCAGCGCGCGCGCGATCGCCAGCATCTGCTGCTCGCCACCGGAGAGCTGATTGCCCATGTTGCGCCGTCGTTCCGCCAGCCGGGGAAAGAGCTCCGTCACCCGCGCCAAGTCCCATGGGCCCGGCCGCGCGGCGACAACGAGGTTTTCCTCAACGGTCAGCGAGGGAAAGATCTCGCGCTCCTGCGCAACCCAGCCGATGCCGAGCAGCGCCCGCCGATGCGGCGCCAACCTGGTGATGTCACGTCCGCGCCAGATGATGGTGCCGCGGCGGAAGGTCGTATAGCCCATGATGGTGAGAAACAGCGTCGACTTGCCGACGCCGTTGCGGCCCAGGACAGCGAGGCTGCCGTTCTCCGGCAGCTCGAAGCCGACATTGTCGAGTACGACCGAATCCCCATAACCGGCGCGGATCTCGCGCATTGCAAGTAGCGGCTCAGCCATGGTGTGCCTGACCGAGGTAGACGTCGCGCACGCGCTGGTCGTTGGCGATCTCGGCGGGCGTTCCCTCAACCAGGATCGCGCCTGCGACCATCACGATAAGGCGGGTCGCGAACCGAAACACCAGCTCCATATCGTGCTCGATGAACAGCACCGTGATGTCGGAGGAGATGCCGGCGACGGCTTTGAATAATTCGCTGCTCTCATCCTTTGGCACGCCCGCGGCGGGCTCGTCGAGCAGCAGCACCTTTGGATGCGCTGCGAGCGCCAACGCAATCTCCAGCAGCCGTTGCTGCCCATAGGCGAGTTGCCGGGTCGGCCGCTCGCAATCGCCCGCCAGCATCAGGGTCGTCAGGATGCGGTGCGCTTCCTCGATCGCCTGGCCGTAGCTGGGCAAGCTGCGCCACCAAGTGCCGGCTTCGCCACGGCGTTCACACACCGCCAACGTCACCGCCTCGAGCGCGCTCAGGTTGGGAAACAACGTATTGATCTGGAAGGTGCGCACCAAGCCGCGCTTGACCCGCGCGGCCGGCGCGAGCGTGCTGATGTCTTCGCCCTCGAGCAGGATCTGTCCGGCATCGGGGCGCGTCATTCCGGTGATCAGATTGATCAGCGTGGTCTTGCCGGCACCGTTGGGCCCGATCAGCGCATAGCGCGCGCCTTTGGGCAGCGCGATCTCGATCCCGCGCGCGACGACGAGCGAGCCGAAGTTTTTGTTGAGCCCGCGTGTTTGCAGCACCGGCGTGGTCATGCCTTCCTCCGCCAGCGTGCCAGCAGTTCGGCACAACCGCCGAGGATGCCGTTGGGCAGGAAGACGATGACTGCGATCAGCAGCAGGCCGAGCCAGAAATACCAATATTGCGGGTTCATGTCGGCAAGCTGGTCGCGTGCGATCATGAAGATCATGGCGCCGATCAGACCGCCGTAGAGTCGTCCGGCGCCGCCCAGCACCAGCATGACCAGCACCTCGGCGGAGCGCTGGAAGCTCAATGCATCGAGCGCCACGAACTCGGTCGTTTGCGCCAGAAGGCCGCCGGCCAGCCCGGCGAACGCCGCGGAGATCGTGTAGATCGTGCGGATCCGGTTGCTCATCGGCGAGCCGATCGCCGGCATGCGGCGTGGATTTTCCCGGATGCCCCGCAGCGATAACCCAAACGGCGAGTTCACTAGCCTCCGCAAGACCAGAAACGACAGAAACAGAATGACGATTGCGTAGCCGTAGGCGGTGGTGCCGTAGAGATCGAACTGGAAGTGGCCAAGCAGCGGCCACATGTGCACGCCTTGCAGCCCGTCATCGCCTCCGGTGATCGAGTGCGCCTTGTTGGCAACCTCGTAGAGCAGCAAGCACATCCCGAGCGTCACCATGATCAGTGCGAAATGAGTGATGCGCACGATGATGAAGCTTGTCAGATACCCGAGCACCATGGCGGCGCAGCCGGCGGCGAGCAGACCGGTAATGGGTTCGCCCCAGCCTGCCTTGGAAATCAATCCCGCCGTGTAGGCGCCGAAGCCGAAGAACGCTGCGTGGCCGAGCGAAACGAGGCCGCAATAGCCGACGATGAGATCGAGTGAGAGCGCAAACAAGGCCGTGATGGCAATCTGGCTCCCCAGCACCAGATAGGTCGGCGCGACCAGGAATGGCAGCAAAGTCGCGAGCCAAAAGATCGTCTCCAACCAGCGCCATTTCACCTGCGCGCGCAAGACCTCGCGCGGATCGACGGCGGCCAGCGCCGGTGCGGTCGTGACGCTCACTTAGCGTCTCGCAAACAGGCCGGCTGGGCGCCAGACCAGGAAACTGACCATGACCAAATAAAGCACGAAAGCCCCGATCTCCGGCACGTAATATTTGCTGACGATGTCGATGATGCCAAGCAGCGCCGCCGTGACAAAGGCGCCGCGGATCGATGCCAGCCCGCCGACGGCAACGACGATCAGCATGTAGACCAGATATTTGAAGGCGAAATTGGGATCGAGGCCGACGATCTCGATGCCGAGCGCCCCGCCCAGGCCGGCGAGGCCGCTCCCGAGCGCAAAGGTGATGGAGAATACCGCGTCGACATTGAGCCCAAGTCCGCGCGCCATGCGCTGGTTGTCGACGCACGCGCGCACCCGCGCCCCAAAACGCGTGTAGTCGAGCCCGAGCACCAGCAGCACGGTGATCACCAGCGCGGCCACCACAAGAAACAACCGATAGATCCCGAAGCTGAAATCGCCATATGCGATGCGGCCGCGCAAATAGTCCGGGAGCTGAACCGGTTGCTGGCCGGTGCCGAATATGTAGGCAGCGGCGGCAATCGATACGAACACGATGCCGATCGTCAGCAGCGACTGATCGAGATCGCTCGCCCGATACATGCGGCGATAGAGAACCCGTTCGAGCACAACGCTCGCCGCGGCCGCGACCAGGAAGGCAACTGGCAGGGTGGCAAAGAAGGGCCACCCTGCGTTGCGCATCAGCATCACGGTCGTGTAGCCGCCGATCATCGCGAAGGTGCCGTGCGCAAGGTTGACGAAGTTCATCATCCCGAGCGTCACGGACAACCCGACCGACAGCACGAACAGCAGCATTCCGTAGGCAAAGCCGTCGAACAGCAGGCTGATGGTGCGCGCAATCACGACGGCTTTGCCCCCTTACCCCTGTGTGACAGCTACTTCGCCAGACCGTCCGGGGTCAGCTTGCCGTCGGCCTTCATCTTCTCCTTAACCGGATCCTTGACGTTGTCGACCTTGTCAAACTCGACATTGCCGAGTTCGCCATCGGGCAACTTCTCGACCCGGCGCAGGTAGATCGTCTGGATAATGTCACGGGTTTCAGGATCGATGGAGACCGGACCGCGCGGGCTCTCCCAGGCCATGCCTTTCATGGCATTGATGAGCGCGTCGCCGTCGGTATTGCC
>JAFAXD010000125.1 GCA_019241285.1 Xanthobacteraceae bacterium
AGGGACGTCTCGGAATCGTCATTGCGAGCGAAGCGAAGCAATCCAGAAAAAATCCCGGTGGGCGAACTCAAACCTGAGGCGCCGTTCTGGATTGCTTCGTCGCGGAGCCTGTCATCGGGCCGGCCACTTCGGGCCGGACCCGTTGGCGCCTCGCAATGACGAGCCGCACTTAAGCCTGCCGGCTATTCATCGCGCTGAATGTACCGGGAGCTGGAATTGAGCAGCTGCAGGTTATTGATGATGGTGGGATTGTCGGGCTCGCGTTGGTAGGCCTTGAGAAATTTCGCCCGCGCACGCCGCAGGTCGCCGCGCAACATGTAGGAATAGCCCTGGTTGTTGAGGATTTCGGTCGTCTCCCCGACAAGGCTGATGGCAACCCCATAGGAGCGGTCTGCAAGGTCGAAGCGACCGATGCGATCATAGCTGGCCGCGAGTCCGATCCATGCCGTTGCATCACGCGGCGCCTTGTCGGCCGCGTCGCGGAAGTATCGCTCAGCAAGACCATAGTCGCCGCGATTGAAATGCTCCAACGCGAGCCGTAGCGGCTCGTCCGAAGGGTAATATTTGATATCGGCCGGTTCCTGTACGGTCGGTGTCGGAGCAGTGTCGGGACTGTTGGCCAGCAGCGGTGGGACGCTGGTGCCGTCAAACCAGCACCCCCCTAATGCCAATGCAACAATACCGACCGCGATAACCCCTGCCCGCCGTGCAACCATCCCAGGACCCTTTCGCGCGCCGGCGTCTTCTTCTTGTTGTTCGGCTCGCTAACCCCCCGTGATCGTGAGCATACTGCCCCCGTGGCGGAATGGAAGTCTTATCCGCGAACTGGCCGTCGTTCTGTTTGCTAACGAACAGACAGGGATCAGCCGCCGCCCATCACTTTCAGCAACTTGATGATGACGGGTAGTATGGTAACCAGAAGCACGACTGGAAAAATGAATAGTCCGAGCGGGATGACCATTTTGACTGACAGTTTGTTTGCTGCTTCCTCGGCGCGCAGCAGTCGCTTGTCACGCATTTCGTCACTGAAGACACGCAATGCGTCGCCGAGATCGCTGCCGAGCTCGATCGATTGACGCAGCATCGCGACCAGGGAGCCTGCCTCATCGAAACCCAGGCGGTTTGCCAATCCGTCAAGCGCTTCGATCAAGCTGCGTCCGGCGGCGATCTCGGCGCGGGTGATGGCGAGGTGGATGCCGAGTTCGCGAGACTGCTTGGATATGTCGCCCGCAACCCGTTCGAACGCGGCCTGTAGGCTCAAACCGGCATCGATGCAAACGACCAGGAGGTCGAGGAAATTGGGAAACACCTCGCGGTAGCGGCGGGCCAACGCGCGCTTGCGACGGGCAAGATAGACATCGGGAGCGGCAAAGCCGATCAGCGCCCCGAGGGCGATGAGCAGGATCCTGGCGCCGGCCGGCGTGTCGGCCAGAAATGCCTGAGCCACGTACATGACAAGTGCGAAGCCCGCGGCCGCGATCGGACGCGCAAGCCCGTAGTAAGTGGGCGCCATTTGGTGGAAATGACCGGCGTCCATCAAACGACGCCGCAGCTTTTCGCGCTCGGCGGGACGGCCATCGTTTGCCGGCGCAAACCGCCCGATCAGGGCGCGCAACACGGGCGAAGACTGATCAGGCCCTGCTTGCGCTTCGGCCGCAAGGGGAAGGCGTCGATGCGTGTCGATCTGGACCGTCCAGTGCCGACCGAGCAGGAATACGAGGCTCGCCACCGCTGCAAACGACAGTGCCGGGACCAAAATCGGGGCCAGCTCGATCATCGGCGCCTACACCCTGAGGTTCACCATGCGATACATCACTAGGTTGCCGATGATTAGCGACAGCGCACAATAGACCAGGGCGGGGTAAACGAGTGGTTCGTGCCGGATTTCACCAAAGTAGCTTGGGGAAATCAGGGATACGCCGCCGAACAGGATGAACGGCATCAGCGAAAGGACGACGGCCGATACGCGGCCTTCGGCACTGAGCGCCCGCACCTTGAGGTGAAGTTTCATCCGGGCACGTATCAAGCGCGACAAGCGCGACAGAACCTCTGCGAGATTACCGCCGGTCTGAGTTTGCACATTGATGGCGACCACCAGGAACAGCAGGTCCTCGTGGCCGACGCGACGATACAAGTTGGCAAGCGCGGGGCGGACGTCCTGGCCGAACGAGATCTCGTCGGCCGTCATGCCGAACTCAGTTTTGATCGGCTCCGGGAGCTCGCGGGCGACAAGCTCGAGCGCCACCGGTAGCGGATAGCCGACGCGGACACCGCGGACGATCACGTCGATGGCGTCGGGCAGCAATTCGGCGAACCGGGCGATGCGCTTGCGCCGCACCGTTTCAAGATAGATCAGAATGGCAAAGGCAGCGGACATGCACCCGGCGAGGAGGGACAGTGGCCCGATACCAAGCGCGGCGCTCCAGGCGACAGCAAACGCGACCGTCAGCCCGATCGATGCGAACAGGAACCGCATGCGCTCAAAGCGCAACCCCGTCTGCGCGAAGTGCTCCAGCACGCGCCGCAGCAACGGATTGCGCACGTCGGCGAGGCTGCGCCCCGCCCGCCGGGCATTGAGCGCCGCGCTCTGGTCAGCCGGCTCGCGGGTTTGCCTGAGCCGGCGATTGATGGCCTGACGCGTTCGCCATGCCTCGATCACAAGCCGGCTGCTGCCCCAAATCCCAAGCAGCACGGCAAGAAAGATCAGAGCGCTAACGATCCAAAGCTCACGCACGTTGCTCGCCCGGTTCAGAGCGGCCGGGACTGATCAAAGTGCCCGGCCGGCAATTCGATGCCGAAGGCCTTCAGCTCTTTGAGAAACTCAGGCCGGATCCCGGTTGCCCGGAAAGCTCCGTGAACATTGCCGCGATCATCCGTGTAGTCCTTGGCAAATCGATAAATTTCCTGCACTTGGATTACCTCGCCCTCCATGCCGGTGATTTCGCTCAGGCTTGTCACTCTGCGTTTGCCGTCAGGCAGTCGCTGGAGTTGGAGGACAAGAGTAATGGCCGACGCAATCTGACTGCGGATGCTGCCCACGGTCGACGTCATGCCGGCCATGGCAACCATCTGCTCCAGCCGCTTGAGGGCGTCGCGCGGCGAGTTCGCGTGGATCGTGGTCATCGAGCCTTCGTGACCCGTATTCATCGCCTGCA
>JAFAXD010000493.1 GCA_019241285.1 Xanthobacteraceae bacterium
GAGTTGGACCCCGGCTTTCTGATCGCGGGTGATCACGTTGGGCTGAACCACGATCGTCATGTTGGCTTCGAGCCGCATGTCCGGCACGGGACCCGCGGGACGGCTTTTGGTGCCGAGCACCGGCGGCCAGTAGCCGCCGCCGAAGCCGTGCACGATGTCGTCGTAGATGGTGAAGCCCGCGTCCTCGATGACGCCGGACGCATCAACAATGTCCTGACAGGAGACGCCGGCGCGCAGCACGCCGGTGACTGAGTTGAACGCGGCCTCGGCCACGTCATAGAGCTCGCGAAACAGCGGCGTGGGCTCGGCACCGACCGCGAGCGTGCGCAACACCTGGCCGGGCGAATCCCAGAAGCTTGCGGTGAACTCCACGAACATCATGTCGCCCGCGGCGAGCTTACGCGAGGAATGAAACTGCGGCGGCACGCACAGATCGGGTTGCGCCATGTTGTTGATGCCGATGAAGTGGATCACGGTCAAACCGCCGAGCGCCAGGTAGTCGCGCTCCACCAGCGCGCCGAGCTCGCGCTCCGTCATTCCTGGCTTGGCTTCGTTGAGCAGCGCCGCGATGCCAAGATCGCTGAACGCGGCACCGATGCGCATCCAGTCGATCTCCTCATCGGACTTGCGCATGCGCAAGCCCGCATAATCCGCATTGAGATCCACCAGCTCGATGGCAGCCGAAAGCTGGCGCGCCTTGGACCAGGACAGCGCGCCCATGATGCCGAGCCGCTTGAGCCCGCGGCGGCGGGCTTCCTCGATGGGCAATTGCGCGCCGCGGCGCTCGGCCCAGCGGGCGTCAGCCTCGTTGGCAAGCCTCCGCGCGTTGGGAACGTGGTTGTAGTGCTCGACCCAGAGCACGTCGCGCTCATCCGGCATGAACAAGACGAGAGCTTCCGTGGTGGTCTGCCAGCCGGTGAGCCAGCCGACCCCGGTGCCGACGCGCTGCTCGCCGCAGATCAGCAGCGCGTCGCATGCGCGCTCGCGCATGACGGCCGCCAGCGCGGCCCGCCGGCGCGCGAATTCCTGATCGGAGAAACGCCCATAGGGAGCGTTCAGGATCGCGGCTATCTTGGGGTCTTTGAGAACCTCGCGGGCGCCCGCGCCCGCGTCAGGCGGGGACACGCGCAACGATCCACTGATCAAGGAAAGCGGCGAGCCAGCGGCGAATGGCCGGATCGTAAACCGGACGGTCCGCGTAATGCTCGGCGCGCGAGCGCGCCCCGGGCAACTCCATACGCGCGTGGCCACGGGTCATCCACCGGCACATCATCGCGTGCGTGACCTCGGCGTGGAACTGGACCCCGTAAGCACATGGCCCATAACGGAAAGCCTGCACCGGGAACGCATCGCCCTGCGCCAGCAGCTGCGCGCCCGCCGGCAGGTCAAAGCCCTCGCAATGCCACTGGTAGACATGCGAGGGCCAAGCCTCGCACACCGCGCGCCCGGCGGCCGTGACGCGCAGCGGGTAATAGCCGATCTCCACCAAGCCGTCGGGATGGAAACAGACCCGGGCCCCCAGGTGCCGCGCCAGCATCTGGGCACCGAGGCAGATGCCCAGAAACGGCTTGCGCTCCCTGAGCGGCACCGAGAGCCAATCGGTCTCGCGGCGGATAAAGTCGGTCTCGTCATTGGCGCTCATCGGTCCGCCGAACACGACGACGCCGGCGTGGCCTTCCAGCGTCTCAGGGAGCGGACAGCCCAAGGCCGGCCGGCGGACATCGAGGGGAATCCCGTGCGCCTGCAGGTAATGGCCGACGCGACCCGGCGTCGACATTTCCTGGTGCAAAACGATCAGCACCGGCAGCGCCGGCCGCTTTAGTCCGATGTTTCGAATCGATCCGTGCACAGCGTAATCCGTATCCGCCTCACGGTTTACAGCAAAACTTATTCCACGAGAGTTAACCGGCGTAGCATGGCAGGTTTGCGGCGGGCGTTGTGTTAGCGCGCCTGCACCTTGGCAATCTGCCCCGCCAAAAACGCGCGCGGGAGCAACCGCGGGAAAAAGGTGACCAGCTTGTTCGCCCAGCCAGGCGTCACGATAGCCTTGCCGGCCATAAGCCCGCGATAGCCCTCGAGCGCGACCTCGTGGGCGGTTCGCTTGAGAACACCACCACGATCCTGGTTAGGGACCCCACCCGCCCGGGCCTGAAACTCCGTCGGCACCGGACCTGGGCAGAGTGTGGTGACCCGAATTCCGCTTGCCGCAAGCTCGGCCCGCAACGCCCCGCTAAATGACAGCACGAACGCCTTGCTGGCGTAGTAGACCGCCATATAAGGCCCTGGCATGAAGGCGGCGACTGACGCGACGTTGAGAATGCCGCCCCGGTGCCGCGCCAGGCTCTCGGTGAACGCCACCGAGAGGTCGACCAGGGTACGCACGTTGAGGTCAACCATGGCGAGCTGCTCGTCGCGGCTGAGCTTTGTCGTCGCTCCCCACAGGCCGAACCCGGCGTTGTTGACCATATATTGCGGTTCCACGCCCGCTGCAGCCAACGCCTCACCCAAGCGCCCGCCAATTCCCGGCTGGCTTAGATCAAGGCCGAGAACGACCGGGCGCGGCCGGCCCTGACTGGCGATCTCGTCGGCAAGCGCCTGCAAGCGGTCCTCGCGGCGCGCCACCAGGACGAGATCGTGGCCGTGCGCGGCGAAGACCCGGGCGAGCTCCGTGCCGATGCCGGCGGAGGCTCCGGTGATGACGCCAACCGGACGAGCCATGGGAGATCCTTTATTTCTCGTCGGCGGTTTCGCTGCGTTCTCCGGCGACTTCCTGGCGCAGCGCGATACGGTCGCGGGTCGACACGCCGAGCAGGTCGGAGACGCGCCACATCACGTTGTCCTCAAATTCGGTGACGCGTCCGTCGGCATAGACCATCTCCCACATCATCTCGACAATGCGTTGACGGCCTTCCTCGTTGAGGGTGCGATTGAGCAGGCTCGTGAAGTGATAGAAATCGACAGCCTCATGGTCGGCCGCAACGGCCGCGTCGATGAGCTCCTCGGTGAGCTCGTCAGTCAGCTCAAACCGGGTTTTGAGCAGGGCATGGAGCCTGGCACGGCCCGGCTCCGACAGCTCTTTCTCGAGAGTCGCGACGTGCACCAGCAACGCGGCGGCCGCGACCCGATAATCGCTGTCGTCGAAATGCGCCGCCTCCTTGCCGCCGGTCAGGTCGGCGAAGAAGGACTTGATCTCTTTGAGCATGGTTGCGGCTCCTTACCCGGGTCCGAATGCACCGCTGCATTGGGGCAAGTCAACTAGATTGGCTATTTCCTGCGCGGCTCGACAGGATGCGGCCGGAAGGCGAGAATGGCCGCAACGATGGAGCATGCGATGAGCGACGTGATTGCCGTGATTGGCGCAGGCGAAATGGGTGCCGGAATCGGCAAGCGGCTCACCGAACGCGGTGCGCGCGTCCTGACCTCGCTCAAGGGGCGAGGCGGGGCGAGCGCCGCCCGCGCCCAGGCTGCCGGGATGGCCGACGTCGCCGACGCGGAGCTGGTCACCCAGGCCGGCATGATCCTGTCGGTAGTGCCACCTGGTGAGGCGGTCGGGGTCGCCCAGCGGCTCAAGCCCGAACTGGCGCGCGCCCCGCACGCGCCGATCTACATCGATTTCAACGCCGTCGCGCCCGAAACCGCCGAGCAGATCGGGACCGTGCTTGCAGGTACAGGCTGCCGCTATGTGGACGGGGGAATTATCGGCGGGCCGCCGGCCGGCACTTACAGCCCCAACCTCTATGTCTCGGGCGAGGCGGCCACGGAGGCCATGCGGCTTGGCCGCCTCGGATTGAACCTGCGGCTGGTCGAGGGGCCGATTGGCGCCGCCTCGGCGCTGAAAATGTCCTACGCGGGCATTACCAAGGGGTTCACCGCGATCGGCACCGCCATGATGCTCGGGTCCATGCGGGCGGGCAGCGGCGAGGCGCTGCGCCGCGAGCTGGCCGAGAGCCAGCCGCAGCTGGCCGCGTGGCTGATCCGGCAAGTGCCGCGCATGTTCCCCAAGGCTTACCGGTGGGTCGCCGAGATGGAGGAAATCGCGGAGTTCCTCGGCAAGGACCGAGCCGGGCACGACATGTATGTGGCGATTGCCAGACTCTATGAGCGGATCGCCGCCGGCGTTGACCACACCTCGGCGGACGCGGAACAGGAGCTGGCATTGCTGCGCGCCTTTTGTGCTGAGCCGCCGGAAACACTCAGCAAAGCAAGCTGACCCGTCAGTTTAGAGAAATTGTAGTTTTTGCCGCGGCCAGGACAACCGAAAAACACTGAAATTACTCGGTTTTTTCGTAGCTTCGAAGCGTTTTAACCAAGCGTTTTTGTTTTGCATCAAAGCGGCTGACTTGCGATATCCATAACAACGAAATCGAGAGGATCTGCCGAGGGCCCGCGCCGTGATCGTCTGCTCCTGCAATGTGTTGACCGACCACGACGTGCGTTCGGCGGCGAAGACCCAGACCTCGGCAAAGTCTGCCCGCGCGGTCTACGGGTGTCTGGGCTGTAGCGCCCAATGCGGCCGCTGCGCTCGCACCATCCGCAAGATCCTCAAGGATGCGCTGAGCCAGACCTGCGGCGAAAGCTGCTCCTGCGGCCGCTGCCGCGCCTAAGTCCCGCTACCCTCGCCTCAGTCTTCCGCCTCCTTTCGCGGTTTGCCTTGGCGCCATCTGGCGTCTAGCCGACTTCTAAGGTAAGCGACAAGCAAACCGGAGAATGCAGGCATGCAGGGCGACGCACGCGTCATCGAGTATCTCAACAGAGGCTTGCGCCACGAGCTCGCGGCGATCAACCAGTACTGGCTGCACTATCGATTGCTGGACAACTGGGGCTATCGGGCGCTCGCCAAGAAATGGCGCAAGGAATCCATCGAGGAGATGGAGCATGCCGACAAGATCGTGCAGCGCATCATCTTCCTCGACGGCTTCCCCAACATGCAGGTGCTCGATCCCCTGCACATCGGTCAGACCGTGCGCGAGGTGCTCGACTGTGACCTCGATGCCGAGATGCGCGCCCGCGCGCTTTACGAAGAAGCGGCCACGCACTGTCACGCGGTGAAGGATTACGTCTCGCGCGACCTGTTCGAAAAGCTGATGAAGGACGAAGAGGACCACATCGATTTTCTCGAGACCCAGCTCGACCTCGTCCGCAAGCTGGGGCTTGAGCTCTATGCCCAGCACCACATCGGCGAGCTCGACGACGACCATAAGGATTGAGCGCTGGCCGCGGCGCTATGCCGCCCACTTCAAAGAACTTTACATTTCCAGATAGCTACGTATTTTCAATGAGCTAGCGCAATCAAGCGGGCCCGGTCGCGGGTCCGCGCCGCGCATTACAGAGTTTTCACGAGATCGAGCCCACATTCGGCATATTGTTGTCCGAGTGTGATGGCGACGTGGGGTCTCTGGATCGGCAAGCATGACGAACTGCAGGGCGGCGCTTTTGCGAACTGCAGCGCGGCCTCGGGAGGCGAGCGCAGCCGTCCGCTTGTCCAGGAATGGTGGGATGATCGTCTGCTTGGCGGACGGTCAAAGAAGGGGACGGGCAAAGGCCCGACGGGTCGGCGTGGGGACGTCTATTCGGCAGCGACGATGGCGGTTGGGCCGCTTCCGGTCTCGCCGCGCCGCGACTGCACTTGTTGGACTGTGCCTGTTGCCGGCGCTGTCGGGATGTTTTGTCGACACCGAGCACCCGGACCCCGAGCTCGAGGTCGCCAACAAATATCGCTACGGGCCGCGCAATTCCGACATCGCCCTTCCGGCACTCGACTGGTGGCGCAGTTTTCGCACCGCCGAGCTCACGAACCTGATGGAGCTTGCGCAGACCGCAAACCTCGACATCGCGGTCGCGGTAGCCCAGATCATTCAGGCGGACGCGCAATCACGGGTTTCCGGGTCGGCGCTACTGCCCAACATCAGTGCCGTGTTTCAGAACGAACGCACGCGCACCGCTCCCGCGACGACCAGCCCTCCCGGTCGCAATGCGGTGATCCGCGATTTCCACCAGGCCAACCTGCAGGCGAGCTACATTATCGATTTCTGGGGCCAGAACCGCGCGACGCTGCTGGCGAGCGAACAAACCGCAATTGCCAGCCGGTACAATCGCGAAGTGGTGGCGCTGACCGCCGAGGTCGCCGTCGCCACGGCTTACTTCGACGTGCTCGGCGCGCAGGATCGATTGCGGGTCGCCAACGACAATCTCAAGGCAGCGTCCAGCGTCCTGCAAGTCATCCACGACCGCTTCGCGGCCGGCACGGCCTCGCAGCTCGAGATCTCCCAGCAGGAGAGTCTGCTCGACCAGGTGAAGGCAAACATTCCGGTGCTCGAGATCGTGTTCCAACAGAACCGGATCGCACTCGCCGTACTGGTCGGCCGGGCGCCGGAGAACTTCAACGTGCGCGGCGGCGCCATGTGGGCGGTGCGCATCCCACCCGTCACCCCCGGATTGCCGTCGGATATCCTCAATCAACGGCCGGATGTGCGCCAAGCCGAAGCGCAGCTCGCCTCAGCCAACCATAGTGTTGAATCGGCGCGCGCCGCATTCTTCCCCACCATCCAGCTCACCGGCCAGAACGGTTTCGAGAGCATTGCCTTGGCGTCGTTGTTTGGGCCCGCGGCCTGGTATTGGACCTGGACGGCGGCCGTCACGCAACCGGTGTTCGATGGATTTCAGCATCTCGGGCAACTCGAGTTGCAGCAGGGCGTGCAACAGCAATTTCTGCAGCAGTACCGAAGATCTGTGCTCAACGCCTTCAGCGACGTCGAGCAGGCGCTGATCGCTGTGCAACAGGAAACGATCCGCGAGCGCCTGCAGCGCGAGGTGGTGCGCACCGCCAATCAAGCATTCGTGCTCTCCGAACAACGCCTGCGCGAGGGGACCGTCGATCTCACGACCGTGGTTCAGCTCGAGCAGACGTTGTTCACTGCCCAGGATTTACTCTCACAGGTCCGTCTCGCGCGGCTGCTTGCCGTCGTCAGTTTGTTCCAGGCGCTCGGGGGCGGCTGGCCTCCGGTCGAAGGAGCCAAGCCGCTATGAACAAAGTGGAGAGGTTCGACGTCGATCTCAAAAAGCCCACCTCGCGCGGAGGCAGGCTACGCCGGCGCATCGTCACCGGTCTGGTGATTCTGGTGATCGCCGGAGCGGTCGCAGCAGTTGTGATGCGGCCGGCGACCCAGCACGCCCCACAGGGCGGCCGGTTTCAACGCCAAGCCGATCAGCCGGTCCCGACGCTGGCCGCGGCGGCCCGCACGGCGGACGTGCCGGTCTACCTCGACGGCGTCGGCATCGTGAAGGCGCTCAACACCGTCACGGTCAGCTCGCAGGTCGATGGCAAGCTGGTCAATATCTTCTTCAAGGAAGGACAGGACGTCGAGCAAGGCTTCGTGCTGGCGCAGATCGATCCAACTGTCTACCAGGCTCAATATGATCAGGCCGTCGCCAAGAAAGCGCAGGATGAAGCCACGCTCGCGAATGCCAGAGTAGATCTGGTCCGCTACATCAATTTGGCCAAGACCAATGCCGGCCCGCAACAACAGGCGGACACTCAGAAGGCGCTGGTTGCGCAACTCGAAGCGCAAGTGAAATCGGACCAGGCCAGTATCGACAATCAGCGCGCCTACCTGGCATGGACCAAGGTCGTTGCGCCGATCTCGGGACGCACCGGCATCCGCCAGGTCGACGTTGGCAATATCGTCCAAGGGTCGAACGGGACGGCGATCGTCGTGCTTACACAACTGCGCCCGATCTCGATCATCTTCACCTTGCCGCAACAACAACTCGCGCAAGTCAGCAAGGCGCTCGCCGTTGGTGAGGTCAGGGTCGATGCATTCGGTCCGGATCACAAAAGCATCATCGACAACGGCGTCCTCAGGGTGGTCGACAACCAGATCGATCAGGCAACCGGCACGCTCAAGCTGAAAGCCGAGTTTGACAACAAAGACCTGCAACTGTGGCCCGGGCAGTTCGTGGACGTTCGCATCCTGGTCGACACGCTGCACCAAGTGGTCGTGGTGCCGACGGCCGCGGTTCAGCGTGGTCCGAACGGGCCGTTCGTGTTCGTGGTTGGCGACGACAGCAAGGTCGCGATGCGGCCAGTCACGGTGACCCAGCAGGACGAAGACCAGTCCGTGATCACGTCCGGGGTCGCGAGCGGAGATCGGGTCATCACCACCGGCTTCAACCAGCTGGCTGACGGCAGCCGCGTTGTCGTCGGCAGCGATGCGCCGGGCGCGGCGGGGCCAGCGGACGGTGCGGCGGGAAGGCCCGCGCGGCGGCCGCGCCAGCCTGGAGACGCGGGCGCGCAGTCCAATCAGCCGGCCTTGGGGCAGCGCCGCAGTGAGCGGGAGGCGACCAGCCAAAAGCCATGAGCGGGCTGAGCGTTTCCGCACCTTTCATCCACCGCCCGATCGCGACATCGCTGCTCGGCGTCGCGGTTCTGCTGGGTGGATTGCTTGGCTACTGGCTGCTGCCGATCTCGTCGTTGCCGCAGGTGGATTTTCCAACCATCCAGGTGACGACCCAGCTACCCGGCGGCAACCCGGAAACGATCTCGGCGCTCGTGACAGCGCCGCTCGAGCGCCAGTTCGGCCAGATCCCATCGCTGACGGCGATGACGTCCTCGAGCTCGTTCGGGATCAGTCAGGTCACACTGCAGTTCGACCTGAACCGCGATATCGACGGCGCCGCCCAGGATGTGCAGTCGGCGATCAACGCGGCGAAATCGGTGCTGCCGCAGAACCTGCCCTACCCGCCGGTCTATTCGAAGGTCAATCCGGCCGACACACCGATCGTCACGCTTGCGATCACGTCCCCATCGATTTCGCTGCGCAACCTTTCGGATCTCGCGGATACGCTGCTGGCGCAGCGGCTGAGCGAAGTGAGCGGTGTTGGCCGCGTCACCGTGCAGGGCGGTCTCAAGCCGGCCATTCGCATTCAGGCCGACCTGACGCGCCTCGCGGCGTATGGGATCTCGCTCGAGGACGTGCGCGCCGCCATCAGCGGCGCCAATGTCAACGGCCCGAAGGGATCGCTCGACGGCGCGCAGCAATCCTACATGATTGCCGCCAATGACCAGATCGATACGGTGCACACCTATGACGATGTCGTCATCGCCTATCGCGATGGCGCGCCGGTCAAGCTGCGCAATATCGCCAACGTAATCGAGGGATTGGAGAATCAGAAGGTCGGCGGTTGGTACCAGGGACAGCCCGCCGTCGTCATTGACATCCAGCGCCAGCCGGGTGCAAACGTCATCGAGACCGTGCAGCGCATCCAGCGCGAGTTGCCGCGCTTGCAGCGCGCCATGCCGGCCGGCGCCAAATTGACCATCGTCAGCGACCGCACCGAGACCATCCGCGCTTCCGTGCGCGACGTGCAGTTCACGTTGATCCTCGCGGTCGCCCTCGTGGTGACCGTGGTTCTCATTTTCTTGCGCACGATCCGCGCCACCGTCATTGCCGGCGTCGCGCTGCCGCTCTCCATCGTGGCGACGTTCGGCGTCATGTGGTTCTGTGGTTTCTCGCTCGACAATCTGTCGCTGATGGCCTTGACCATCGGCACCGGTTTCGTGGTCGACGATGCGATCGTCATGATCGAGAACATCGTGCGCCACCTGGAGGCCGGCGAAGATCCGCTCAACGCCGCGCTGCGCGGTGCGCGCGAGATCGGGTTTACGGTGATCTCGCTGACGGTGTCGCTGATCGCCGTGTTCATCCCGCTGCTGTTCATGACCGGCATTGTCGGGCGCATGTTCCGCGAGTTTGCGCTCACCCTGACCATTGCGGTCGTGGTGTCGGCCATCGTGTCGCTGACACTAACGCCGATGATGTGCAGCCGCTTGCTGCGCCACACCGAGCCGCATGCCGGCAACCGGCTGACGCGGGCATTCACCGGCCTGATCGACGGCACGGTCGCACTCTATCATTCGAGCTTGGAGTGGGTGCTGCGGCACCAGTTTGCCACTCTCGTGGTCACGTTCGCCACGTTGGTGGCGACCATTTGGCTCTACATCATCATTCCGAAAGGCTTTCTGCCGCCGCAGGACACCGGGCTGATCACCGCGGTGACCGAGGCCGGGCAGGAAATCTCGTTCTCGGAAATGCAGCAGCTGCAGGCCAAGGTGGTGGATGCGATCCGCCAGGATCCCGACGTGACCGGCGTCGTATCGATCGCCGGCGTGACCACGCTGAATGCGACCCCCAACGCCGGACGGCTGACGATCGCGCTCAAGCCGCGCGACGCGCGCAAGCCATTCGTCAGCGAGGTGATCCGGCGCCTGAAGGACCTCGTCGCACCGATTCCCGGGATCCAGGTTTTCTTCCAGCCGGTCCAGGACATCCAGATCGGCACGCGTCTGAGCCGCGCGCAGTACCAGTACACGCTGGTCGGCACGGACACCAACGAGGTCATGAACTGGTCTGCTCAGCTTGCGCAGAAAATGCAACCCTCGCCG
>JAFAXD010000503.1 GCA_019241285.1 Xanthobacteraceae bacterium
ATTCGGCCGCACCCCGATGGCGACCACCACAAGATCTGCCGGAATCGTGCGGCCATCCGTAAGCGTCACGCCCTCAACGCGCCGGCGACCATCGATCGCTTTGGTCTCAGCGCCCAGCAGAACCTCGACACCGCGCGCTTCGACCTCACAGCGCAACATCAGGGCGGCGCGCGCATCGAGCTGGCGCTCCATGAGCCGATCCATGAGGTGCACGAGGGTGACCGTGGCGCCCCCTTTGGCGAGCCCATAGGCCGCTTCGAGCCCAAGCAATCCGCCACCGATCACGACGGCGCGCGCGCCAGGGCCCGCGCGACGCAACTCAGCTACATCAGCGAGATCGCGGAAGGATTTGACCCCTGGCAGATCCATGCCGGGCAACGGGAGACGAATCGGTCGCGAGCCCGTCGCGATGACAAGTTTCGAATATGAAAGGGTCGCCCCATCGGCGAGCCGGACGCGGCGGAGGGTCGGATCGATCGCCACGGCTGGACGACCGTAGACCAGGGTCACGCCGCGGTCGCGCCACCAGCGCGCTGGCTTGAGCTCAACCTCGGCTGCGGAGATTTCGTCCGCCAGCAGCGACGACAGCAGCACGCGGTTATAGGCGAGCCGCGGCTCCTCGCCGACGACGGCGATGGCATAGCGCCCGCAGGCGCGCTCGGTGAGTTCCTCGCACAGTCGAGCCGCCGCCATCCCATTGCCGACGATGACCAATGGTTCGCTCATGACAAATCTCGTCAGCTCGGATCATGTCCGCGCGAGCATCGGTTTGAGCCGGCGCTCACCAACTCATTCGGCCGCTGCCTGGCGGCCATAGGCTTCTGCAATCATGAAGTTCGCGAGCGTCGTGTAGGCCGCGCTCCACGCGCCTTCGAGCTCAGGCGTCCAGTCTGGCCCCAGCCCACGCTGCAACGTCCACAACAACGCTTCGCCGACCGGCGTGTAGTGCGATGGCTTGACGCCATACGCCACGTGATTTTTTGCAAGCGCGCTCGCGGCGGGCAGGATTGTTTGCAGATTGCCGAGACCGTTGACCACGACCATGAGCGTCTTCATCAGTTTGCGCCCCTGCTCGGTCATATCGCCGCGGAACAGCGGCTTCACTTCGGGCGCGATCTCGAACAGGCGGTTGTAGAACACCGTCGCCGCCGTGTCGGCGATCGGCGCGACTTTGGCAAAGCTCTCCTGGATCGATTTGACTTGCTCTGGGGTCATGGCAACTCTCCGTTCACGCGGCTTCCACGAAACGATGCCGCTCATAGAGGAACTCAAGCACGCGCTGGCGGCATTTCAGGTAGGTCGTGTTGCCTGCAAGCTCGAGCCGCTTGCGCGGCCGCACCAGTGGAACATCAAGAATTTCACCGATCTGCGCCGCCGGCCCGTTTGTCATCATCACGATGCGGTCCGAGAGCAGCACCGCTTCATCCACATCGTGAGTAATCATCAGCACGGTGTTGCCGAGCTTCTGATGCAGCGCCATCACCGAATCCTGCAGGTGTGCTCGCGTGAGCGCGTCAAGAGCGCCAAACGGCTCGTCGAGCAGCAACACTTTCGGCTCCATGGCCAGCGCCCGGGCGATACCGACGCGCTGTTTCATGCCGCCGGAGATCTCTGCCGGCCGTTTGTCCTTGGCGTGTGTCATCTGCACGAGGTCGAGGTTGTGCAGCGTCCAGGCATGGCGCTCGCTGCGTGATTTGGTCGAGCGGTGCACCTTGTCGACCGCGAGGCGCACGTTGTCGTAGACCGTGAGCCATGGGAGTAAGCTGTGGTTTTGAAACACTACGGCGCGATCCGGCCCCGGGTCGTTGACCTCGCGGTTTTCCAGCAACACCCCGCCAGTGCTTGCCCGCGTGAGGCCAGCCACGATGTTGAGCAACGTGGTCTTGCCACAGCCGGAGTGGCCGATGATCGAAACAAATTGGCCCTTTTCAACCGACAGCGACACGTCGCTGAGCACTTTGGTCTCGGCACCGCCGCGGATGAAATTTTTATCGACGTGGTCGATTCTCAGATAAGACGTCATTGCATGATCCTCAGCTTGCGGCGGTGCCGCGCGTGACCACATGGGCTATGCCAGCGACGATGCGATCGAGCACAAAGCCGACAATCCCGACATAGACGAGCGCCAGCATGATTTCGCTGATATGCGATGAGTTCCACGCATCCCAGATGAAGAAGCCAATGCCGACGCCGCCAATCAGCATCTCGGCAGCAACGATGGCGAGCCAGGACAGACCGATACCGATGCGCAGGCCGGTGAAGATGTAGGGCGCGGCCGACGGGATCATGATCTTCCAGAAGAACTCAAGCGGATTGAGCCGCAGCACCGCAGCGACATTGCGATAGTCCTGCGGGATGTTGCGGATGCCGACCGCGGTGTTGATGATGATCGGCCAGATCGAGGTGATGAAGATCACGAAGATGGCCGACGGCTGCCCGTCACGAAATGCCGCAAGTGAGAGCGGCAGCCAGGCAAGCGGCGGCACGGTGCGCAGCACCTGGAAGATCGGATCGAGGCCGCGCATCGCCCAGGTCGATTGACCAACAAGTGTTCCAAGCGCAACGCCGACGATGGAAGCTAGTGCGTAGCCTTGGGCAACCCGCTGCAAACTGGCGGACAGATGCCAGAACAAACCTTTATCGAGTCCGCCATTGTCAAAGAATGGATCGGTGATCAGGTCCCAGGTATCAGCGATGACCCGCGACGGCGGCGGCAGAGTTGCACCCTGTCTACGGCAGAGCACTTCCCACACCAACACGATCAGCGCGATCACGATCATCGGCGGGATCACGCGCGCCGCGATGTCGCCTCCAATTGCGGCCGCCCGCGAGAGCGAGAATTTCGGCCGCTGGCTTTGCAGACGCAACACTTTGCCGATGGGCGGCTCGATCGCGCGCGCCGGCTGCGGGTTCACGGCGGGCATGTTCATGTTGCTCGTCTCCATGGCATGTTTGATGCGGGCGCTGCTGCGCCCGGGCGCTGTCGGGTGCTGGGCAATCAGACCTCGACCCGCTTGATGCTAAGGCTCTTGAGGTACGCGCTCGGATTTTCCGGATCGAAGACCTTGCCATCGAAGAAGGTCTCCTTGCCGCGCGACGTCGAACTCGGAATTTCCTCGGCCTTCAAGCCCAGATCCTTGGCGGCTTGCCGCCAGAGATCCTCACGATTGACTTTCTGGATGAGCGCCTTGGCATCGTAGTCCGGTTCGAACTTGCCCCAGCGCATGTCCTCGGTGATAAACCAGAGGTCATGACTCTGGAACGGATAGGAGGCGTGGTCCGCCCAGTAGCGCATCACGTGCGGACTCATCTGCACGACCTTGTCGGGTATGCCGTAGTCGAATTTTCCCTTCATGCGGTCAGTGACATCCTCGACCGGGCAGTTGATCCACTGGCGCTTGGCACAGATGGCCGCCGTCTCTTCGCGGTTCTCCATCTTCTCGCACCACTGCTGGGCTTCCATGGTCGCCATCAGCAGGGCCATCGCGGCTTTCGGATATTTGTCGACGTAAGCCGCGCGCATCCCGAGCGATTTCTCCGGATGTAGATTCCAGAGCTCGCCGGTGGTGATCGCGGTGTAACCGATGTTCTGATGAACGAGCTGCAGGTTCCATGGCTCGCACACGCAGAAGCAATCCATGGTGCCGACCTTCATGTTCGCCACCATTTGCGGCGGCGGCACTACAATCGTTTCTACGTCTTTGTCTGGATCGATCCCGCCGGCAGACAACCAATAACGAATCCACAAATCGTGCGTACCGCCCGGGAAAGTCATGGCGGCTTTTATCGCTTTGCCGGACGCCTTCTTCTTGTCGAGCGCGTCCTTGAACGGCTTGGTATCCACCCCGAGGCGCAGGTCGCTGTATTCTTTGCCGACCGAGATGCATTGGCCGTTCAGGTTGAGCCGCGACAGGATGTACATCGGCGTCGGCACGCTATTCTGCGTCACCTTCCCGGCTGAGATCAGGTACGGCATCGGCGTGAGGATGTGGGCGCCGTCGATGCCGTTACCCTCTGATCCGAGCACGAGGTTGTCGCGTGTGGCGCCCCAGGAGGCCTGCTTCTGCACCTCGACATCGGGCATGCCATACTTTGCGAAGATGCCTTTTTCTTTCGCGACGAACAGCGGCGCCGCGTCGGTCAGTGCAATGAAGCCGAGCTTCGCAGCTTTGACTTCCGGTCCCGCGGCCTGAGCGAAGGCACCACCGGGAAAATTCGCACGCACGGCTCCGAGAAGTGCGGCGGTGCCGGCGCTGGCTTTGAGGAAGCCGCGGCGGCTCACGTGGCTACCAACGTTCGTGCTCCCCTGATCATTGACCCTCTTCGACATGATTGTCCTTTGCGCTCGCTGTCGTTGTCGCTTGGCAACAAAAAAAGCCGCTCTCGCTGGCCGCTTGCGCGGGCCTTCGATGAGCGGCGTTGCTGGTGAGCCCGTCGTTGGACCCTCTGGTGCGAGAGGGTCTTACAAGCGGCGTGCCAACTGGCAGAGCGTCAAAAACAATGGAAAATCATGGAGGTAGGAGAATGCCCAAACAATAATCAATTGGATTTTTGAATATTTTCTATTCAAAAATTGGTCCGCTATGCGCCTTT
>JAFAXD010000519.1 GCA_019241285.1 Xanthobacteraceae bacterium
CGCATTGAAGGGAGTAACGGATCATGGCGCCCGGACCAGATGCAGATGGGCTGGCTCGGCGATCGGTTCGACCAGCTCAAAGCGACGGCCATGTTGCAGGGATGGAATGCGGGCCCGCACCGTCGCCACCAGGGACGGGTCGATGTCGGCCATGATCACTCCGGGTTCGCTGCCGCCTTCTGCGATGACGCGACCCCACGGATCGACCACGATCGAGTGGCCGAATGTTTCGCGGCCGTGCTCATGCCGGCCACCCTGGGCCGCGGCAAAAATGAAGCAGCCGTTTTCGATGGCGCGGGCGCGCGTGAGAATGTGCCAGTGCGCCTCGCCGGTCTGCTGGGTGAACGCCGACGGAATCGCGATGAACGACGCACCGGCCTCAGCCAACGCCCGGTAGAGGGCCGGGAACCGCAGGTCGTAGCAGATCGTGAGCCCGATCCGCCCCCAGGGCAGATCCGCAGCGACGGCCACCTCGCCGGCACGATAGCTGTGGGATTCGCGATAGCTTTCGCCACCTGCCAGATCGACGTCGAACATGTGGATCTTGTCGTAGCGCGCGACGATCTCCCCCCTGGGATCGATCAAGAACGACCGGTTAACGGCCTTTTCCGGCAGAACCTCGATCGCCAGCGAGCCGACATGAAGGTAGAAGCCGAGCTCACGGGCCAACGTGCGAAAGGCGGCAACTGAGGGGTCCTTCTCCTCCGGAACAATCGCGGCAAACAGGCTTTCGCGGCTGCGCTCCAGAATATTCGTCATCTCCGGGGTCAGCACATAGTCCGCGCCGGCCGACTTGGCCTCCCGGATCAGCGCCACGGCGGAATCGAGATTGCGCGCCGGCACCCGCCCGGACCGCATCTGCACGAGGCCAACCCGGAACTTTGGACTTTGCGCGGTCATGTAGGGGTTCCTGCCAGCAAAGGATCGAGCTTGCCGGATTCCTCGAGCTCGTAGAGATCGTCACACCCGCCGACGTGGGTCTTGCCGATGAAAATCTGCGGCACGGTCCGGCCGCCCTGCGCGCGCTCAACCATTTCGGCCCGTCGCGCCGCGTCACCCATGACATTGATTTCGGTGAAGCTGACGCCTTTGCGCGTGAGCAACTCCTTTGCCGCGAGGCAGTAGGGGCAGAACGGCGTGGTGTAGATTTCGACGGGCATCCTGGCGCCCTAATCCCGAGTTTGGTCAGCCTTGCTGTACTATATGGGCGCACGGTGCGCCTGGACAACCCTGGCAAAGGCCAGGACGTCCACGCTCGCGGCACCCGCCCGAAGCAAAATTCGTGCGCAAGTGTCAAGGGTTGCACCCGACGTCAAGACATCGTCAACAAGCAGCAGCCGCTTGCCGCGAACCTGCGGGCGGGCCTCTCGCGGTACCCGGAAGGCGCCTTGGACGTTGCGTGCACGCTCTGCTTGCGTCAGGCCCACCTGCTGGCGCGTTGCCCGCATCCGCTTAAGCAGGTCGTGGGCGACCGGCACGCCACTGATCCGCGACACCGTTTGCGCGAGCGTGGCGGCCTGGTTGAACCGGCGCGACCACAGCCGGCGCCAGTGCAGTGGCACGGGGACGAGCGCGTCCGCTTCGCCCAGGAGCTCGTGCCCCGCGGTGGCCATCCAGCGACCCATAGCGGGTGCAAGGTCAAGCCGGTCGCCATATTTGAGCGCCTGGACCATGGTGCGCGCCGTCTCATCATATCTTACGGCCGCACGGGCCCGGTTGTAGCTCGGCGGGTCGGCGATCGCTTCCATGGACAAGACGCCCGGCCCCGGGTCATAGGCAAACGGAATGCCGAGGCGCTCGCAATAAGGTCGCGAAATGAAACTGAGCTTTGACCAGCACTGCGAGCACACCGCACCGGGGTCGGCGACCGGCTCGCGGCAGGTCGGGCACAGCGGCGGCAGGCCGAGATCGAGGATACGCCGTCCGACGGCACTGAGGCTCGCAACCCAGCGGCTGCGCCACGCCTGCACCTGCGTCCCTGCGTCTGCGGCCATGGGATCAGCCTATCCTGCGCGGCAGGGCCCTTCAACGCACAACCCAGAGGCAGCATGTCCGGCGCGCCGCTGATCTTCGATCGCAAGCTCCTGCGCATTCGGCAGCAGCGGGCGCGCAAGCTTGAACCCGTCACGTTTCTCACGGAGCAGGTGGCACAGGATCTGGCCGAGCGGCTGCGGGCGGTCGTGCGCGCATTCCCGCTTGCGGTCGACCTTGGATCACCGGGCGATACTGTGCCGCACGAGCTAGCCGAGGAGCCTGCAATCGAACGGCTGGTTGCCGTGAAGGCGAGCGCTGCCGAACCCGGCTGCACAGTGGTCGCTGACGAGGAACTCCTGCCCTTCGCCGATGCCAGCATCGATCTCGCCGTCTCAGTGCTCGCGCTCCACACCGTCAACGATTTGCCGGGGACCCTGGTGCAGATCCGCCGCGCGCTCAAGCCCGACGGGCTTTTTCTCGCTGCGCTGCTCGGAGGCGACACGCTGACCGAGTTGCGGCAGAGCTTTGCACTGGCCGAAGCAGAAATTATGGGCGGGGTGTCGCCGCACGTTGCTCCCTTCGGTGACGTGCGCGAGCTTGGCGCCCTTCTGCAGCGGGCCGGCTTTGCGCTGCCTGTCGCTGACGTCGATCGCGTCACGGTGCGTTATTCGTCGGTTTTCAGTCTGATGCACGATTTGCGCGGGATGGGCGCGACCAATGTGCTGCTGGAGCGCCGGCGCCAGCCGCTGCGGCGGACGACATTGCTGCGCATGGCGCAGCTCTATGCAGAGAAATTCGCTGATCCGGACGGCAAGCTGCGGGCGACGTTCGATATCGTCTGGCTTTCGGGATGGGTGCCGCATCCCTCACAGCAACAACCGTTGCGGCCTGGCTCGGCGCGGACTCGTCTTGCCGATGCATTGGGGGTTGTCGAGTTGCCGGCGGGCGACAAGACCGGGCGATAAGCTACAAAAGCGCCATCAGATGCGAGATCAGCGGCAGGTCGGCCGGCGGCATTGGAAGGTCACGCAGCGCGTTAGGCTTTACCCATTTCAAGGCTTGGCCTTCGAGCGGCGAGGGCGTCCCGCTCCAGCGCCGGCACACAAACAAGGGCATCAGCAGGTGGAAGTCCGGATAGGCGTGGCTCGCGAAGGTCAGTGGGGCGAGACAGGGCTCGGTCACCACGATCCCGAGTTCTTCCCCCAGCTCGCGGATCAGCGTCTGCTCGGGACGTTCGCCTGCTTCGATCTTCCCGCCTGGAAACTCCCATAGGCCCGCCATTGACCGCCCTGGCGGGCGCTGGGCGATCAGAACGCGGCCGTCAGCGTCAACCAGTGCGCAGGCGGCGACGAGAACGACCTTGACCGGCGGGGGTGCGGCGTCGTGCGGGTCGGCGCCGCTGGTCACGAGCGATAGTCGCCGTTGATTGCCACATACTCCTTGGTGAGGTCGCAGGTCAGAATGCGATCGCGGCCTTTGCCCATTCCGAGCGCAACTTTCAGCGTGATCTCCGGCTTCTTCATCACCGCGGAGACAGCCGCTTCGTCGTAGTTCGGGTCTCGCGCGCCACGCTGGGCGACGCGAATCCCGCCGAACCAGATCGAGAGCTTGTCGCGATCGGCCGGCTCACCCGCCTTGCCGACGGCCATGACCACGCGGCCCCAATTGGCGTCTTCGCCGGCGATCGCGGTTTTGACCAGCGGGGAGTTGGCAATCGAGCGCGCGATCTTGCGGGCCGAGGCTTGTGAGGCGGCTCCCTCGACGATGATCTCGACGAGCTTGCGGGCGCCCTCGCCGTCGCGCGCGACCTGTTCGGCGAGGCTGGCGAGCACGCTTTGAAACGCCTTGGCAAACCCACGTAGGCGCGGATCCGCAGCGCGGCTGATGCGCGGTGCGCCGCGCTCGGCCGCCGCTCCGGTCGCGAAAGCGAGCAACGTGTCCGAGGTCGAGGTGTCGCCATCGACGGTTACCGCATTGAACGTATCGGCGACCGCCGCCTTGAGCAGGCCTTGCAGCGCCGTCGCGCTGAGCGGTGCGTCGGTGAACACGAATGACAGCATGGTGGCCATATCGGGGGCGATCATGCCGGCCCCCTTGGCGATACCGTTGATGACCACCGTCGCCGACCCGAGCTTTGCGGTCGCCGTGGCGACTTTCGGGAACGTGTCCGTCGTCATGATCGCCTTGGCGGCATCGATCCAGATGTCCGGCTGTGCGCTGCGCGCGAGATCGCCCATGACGTCGGCAAACTTGGTGGCCGGCAAGGGCTCGCCGATGACGCCCGTCGATGCGAGCAGGACCTCGCTGGTGCTGCAGTTGGCGGCTTCGGCGGCAAGCTTGGCGGTCAAGGCGGTGGCGGCGCGGCCGGTGCGCCCGGTGAAGGCGTTGGCGTTGCCGGAATTGACCACGAGCGCGCGCGCTTTGCCGGACTTGAGCTTTTCCCGGCACCAATCGACCGGCGCCGACGGACATTTCGATCGCGTCAGCACGCCGGCCGTAGTCGTTCCGGGGGCTAGCAAGGCAAGCACAACGTCGGTGCGGTTGGGGTATTTGATCCCGGCCGCGCCGGTCGCCAGCGTTACGCCATCGATGGGCGGCAATTCAGGAACATGGGTCG
The DNA here is from genome assembly GCA_019241285.1 of Xanthobacteraceae bacterium. Taxonomy (GTDB): domain Bacteria; phylum Pseudomonadota; class Alphaproteobacteria; order Rhizobiales; family Xanthobacteraceae; genus JAFAXD01. The sequence goes on from JAFAXD010000519.1 coordinate 4,592, forward strand.
GTGCGAGAGGAGAAATCGAGCCGGACATGAGGGGGGTCTTTTGCGAAGCCGCGCTGGGTCGAGCAGCCACGACGATGTGACCGCTCACGCCCGGCGTGGCGTGTTTAAGATAGTCGCCAGATTAGAACGACGGCTTACGGGGACCAACCGTAAGCCGGGCTGATGTCGGTTTTATTTCTCAGTTTTATTTCTTCGTGGCAGCTTCAGGAGCCGCGCCCGCGGCTGCCGGAGCGTTTGCGGCCGGGGCTGCGGGTGGCGGCGCGTTCATACGTTCGATCTTCGCTTGGTTGCGCAGCTTGTTGACGAGATCGGCCTGCGACTGCTGGACCACGACGGTGGCGAGTTGGTCCTTGACCTGGTCATAGGTCGGCGCGGGCTTCTTGCGCTTGTCCTCGACCTTGATGATGTGCCAGCCGAACGCGGTTTTCACCGGATCAGAAATCTGGCCTTTGTCGAGCTTGAATGCGACGTCGGCAAATTCCGGCACCATCTGGTCCTTGGTGAAATAGCCGAGGTCGCCGCCGTCGGCCGCAGCCGGATCCTTTGACTTCTGTTTGGCGAGTTCGGCGAAATCGGCGCCCTTTTTCAGGTCCGCCTGAACCGCCTTCGCCTGATCCTCGGTCTCGACCAGAATGTGGCGGGCGCGCACCTCCTGCTCGTCGCCCATCTGTTTGATGGCGTCGTCATAGACCTTGTGCATCGCTTCTTCGTTGACGCTCTTCTGCGCGATCTGGCGCAGCATCAGTCCCGCGAGCAGCTTGGTGCGCATGGCGGCGAAGCGGCGCTTGAAATCGTCGCTGCCGCTCAAGCCCTGCTCTTCGGCCGCGCGGCTGAGCAGGATCATGTCGACCAGATGGGTGATCAGGTAGTTGCGCCGGGCTTCCGGCGTTGCGTCCTGCGGCAAGCTCGCACCGAGCTCTTCCTCCGCCAACGCGACGTCGCTCTCATGGATATCGATGCCGTCCACTTTGGCGACGACCGGGTCCGCGGCCGGCGCCTGTGCCGAAGCCGCGAGCGGCATGGAGAAGATCAGCGCACCAGCCAAAAGCGCGCAGCGCCATGGGCCGGCGGGAAACAGACGATTTGCCATGATGTGCATTCCTTGCGCGTCGCGCGGTTCTGGCAGCTGTACGGATAGGCTGACGCGGCCGGAGACTTGCCCCAAACGGGCTGTCATGGCAACGGCAGGGCGCGCCATAACAGCGGCAAACGACGGCATGATTGCGGCACGCCGCCGATTGACAAGGGGTGGACCCCCTCCTATGTCTCGGCCATACCCGCCGGTCCGTCCCGCCGGATAGGTGGTCGCGCCCTGTAGCAGCCCAAATTATACCTTTGAAATGGGAACTCGGGTTCGGCCGTTCGTCGCCGGGCCTGCGAGCGACCAGATTGACGTCGGAACCGCGATACGAGTTGCGGTTTGCAAAATCGGGCAACCCGTTGGTTCGGGCAACTCGTCCGAGGGAAGTGCGAGAGCGCGATTAGCGGTCTCGTGGGTGGTGTAGCTCATGACCCGAAAGGTCTGCACCTTTCGGCCGCCATGGGCTAAGAGGGGATGGGTTGACGCCGCGTTCCGGCGAGAAAGGATCCCGGCATGTTCCGCGCTGCCGCGCGAAAACTTTTTGGCTCGGCCAACGACCGCCGCATTCGCAGCTTTCAGAATCGCGTCAACGCGATCAACGCCTTGGAAAAGGAGTTGGAAAAGCTCAGCGACGATGAGCTGCGCGCCCGCACGGCCCAGTTCCGTAAGCAGGTTGCCGAAGGCACGTCGCTCGACGACCTGCTGGTTCCGGCGTTCGCAACGGTGCGCGAGGCTGGCAAACGCACGCTTGGGCAGCGCCATTTCGATGTCCAGCTGATCGGCGGCATGGTCCTGCATGAAGGCAGGATCGCCGAGATGAAGACCGGCGAAGGCAAGACGCTGGTCGCAACGCTGCCAGTCTATCTCAACGCTCTCACGGGCCGCGGTGTCCACGTCGTGACGGTGAACGATTATCTCGCCACGCGCGACTCCGAATGGATGGGGCAGATTTACAAATTTCTGGGCCTCACCACGGGCGTGATCGTGCACGGGCTCGACGACGAGCAGCGCAAGAAGGCCTATGACTGCGACGTCACCTACGGAACCAATAACGAGCTCGGTTTCGACTATCTCCGCGACAACATGAAGTACCGGCTGGAAGACATGGTTCAACGCGGCCATGTCTACGCCATCGTCGACGAAGTGGACTCGATCCTCATCGACGAGGCGCGCACGCCGCTGATCATTTCCGGCCCGCTCGACGATCGCTCCGATTTCTACGCGACGATCGACACGTTCATTCCGAAACTCGACAAGGCCGATTTCGACGTCGACGAGAAGCAGCGCACCGTGACGCTCACCGAAGTGGGCATGGAGAAGATGGAGACGTTGCTGCGGGACGCCGGGCTGCTCAAGGCCGAGTCCCTCTACGACGTCGAGAATGTGTCGACGGTGCACCACGTCAACCAGGCTCTGCGCGCGCACAAACTGTTCATGCGCGACAAGGACTACATCGTGCGCAACGGCGAGGTCGTCATCATCGACGAGTTCACCGGGCGCATGATGCCGGGCCGGCGCTATTCCGAGGGGCTGCACCAGGCGCTCGAGGCAAAAGAGCGCCAGCCGGTCCAACCTGAGAATCAGACGCTCGCTTCGATCACGTTCCAGAATTACTTCCGCATGTACGAGAAACTTGCGGGCATGACCGGGACGGCCCTGACCGAGGCCGACGAGTTCATGGATATTTATGCGCTCGAAGTGCTCGAGGTTCCCACCAACCGAGAGATGGTGCGCATTGACGACGACGACGAGGTTTACCGCACTGCGGCGGAGAAATATCGCGCCATCCTGACGTTGATTGAGGATTGCAAGTCGCGCGGCCAGCCGGTCCTGGTCGGCACCACCTCGATCGAGAAATCGGAAAACCTTGCCGAGCAACTGCGCCAGCGCGGCTGGGAGCAGCACGACTTTTCCGATCCCAATGCATTTGCGGCGCTCTACTCCGGCGACGAAGGTGCGGCCAAGGCTAAGGTGTT
>JAFAXD010000131.1 GCA_019241285.1 Xanthobacteraceae bacterium
CGATCGGCACGGTGCCGCGCCCGCCGTACTGGATCGGCTATCGCCTGGTCCCGGCTGCGATCGAGTTCTGGCAAGACCGGCCATTCCGGCTGCACGACCGCGTCGTCTTTGCGCAGAGCGAGGACGGCGCACGTTGGACCAAGACCAGACTCTATCCGTGAAACGCGAACCGCCCCGATGCCAACCTCGCAATCAAATCAACCGCGCCGCACCTTGCTCCTCACCGGCGCGAGCCGAGGAATCGGGCACGCCACCGTCAAACGCTTTCAGGCCGCCGGATGGCGGGTGATCACCTGTTCGCGCCATCCGTTCCCGGAAAACTGCCCGTGGGAAGCGGGGCCGGAAGACCACATTCAGGTCGATCTCAGCAACGCCGATGATACAACGCGCGCCATTGCCGATATTCGGAACCGGCTGCACGGCGAATTGCACGCGCTCGTCAACAATGCCGGCATTTCGCCAAAGCTCAATGGCGCGCGCCTCTCGTCGATTGCGACCAACCTCGACGTCTGGCAGCACGTGTTCCAGGTCAATTTCTTTGCGCCGATCATGCTGGCGCGCGGTCTGGTCGAGGAGCTTCGAGCGGCCAAAGGCTCCATCGTCAACGTGACCTCCATCGCGGGATCGCGCGTGCATCCGTTCGCCGGCGCGGCCTACGCCACCTCGAAGGCGGCACTGGCCGCGCTCACCCGCGAGATGGCGGCCGACTTCGGGCCGCTCGGCATTCGCGTCAACGCGATCGCGCCGGGCGAGATCGACACCGCCATTCTCTCGCCAGGTACCAAGGCCCTGGTGGAGCAGATCCCGCTACACCGGCTCGGCACCACCGACGAGGTCGCCAAGATCATCTACGTGCTGTGCACCGAGACGTCGTCCTACGTGCACGGCGCGGAGATCCACATCAACGGCGGCCAGCACGTGTAAGCAACCCGGTTGGCTTGGCTTGGCTTGGCTTGGGCTTGCCGGCCGTTACCGCGCGCCGTATACCCTACCCATCTATCCTAAGAGGCGGCACCATGGCCCATACGATCCGTGAAAAGACGAAGCTCCTCGCCCGCGTGCGGCGCATTCGCGGCCAGGTCGAGGCGATTGAGCGCGCGCTCGAGGCCGAGATCGGCTGCGCCGACGTGTTGCAGGTGATCGCCTCGGTGCGGGGCGCCGTCAGCGGGCTGATGGCGGAGGTGATGGAAGACCACATCCGCTTCCATATCGTTGATCCCGCGCGCGAGCCGAATTCCGAGCGTGGTCGCGGCGCTCAGGAACTGATCGACGTCGTCCGCTCCTACATCAAGTGAGGGGTACCATGAGCAACACAAACGCCGGCCATGATCACGTTTTTCTCGGCGCCGCGCATGCGCAGGCCGAGCGCCGCTCCTGGATGGTGATCATCCTGTGCGCGATCATGATGGTGGCCGAGATCGTCGGCGGCCTTCTGTTCGGTTCGATCGCGCTCGTCGCCGACGGCCTGCACATGTCGACGCATGCGAGCGCGCTTCTGCTTGCCGCGCTAGCCTACAGCTACGCCCGCCAGCACGCTCATGATCGGCGCTTCACGTTCGGCACCGGCAAGCTCGGCGACCTCGCCGGCTTCACCAGCGCCATCGTGCTGGCAATGATCGCGCTGCTCATCGGGTACGAGGCGATCACTCGGTTCATGGCACCGGTGCCGATCCGCTTCGATGAAGCCATCACGATTGCGGTGCTCGGGCTTGCGGTCAACGTGGCGAGCGTGCTGTTGCTGAGCGGCGGCCATGCTCACGGACACGGGCACGATCACGGCGCTCACGACCATGCGCACGATGAGGAACACCAGATCGAAGCCGGTGGCCAGCGGCTATGGCTCTCGATCTTCGAAGATGGCGTACCCCCGCGCTTTCGTCTTGCCGCCGAAACCGGTGCCCGCCCGCGTGCCGAGGAGGCCACGATCGAAACGCTGCGCCCGGGGGGCGCGCGACAGATCTTCGCGCTCGAGGACATCGGCGAGTATCTGCAGTCGATTGATGAGATTCCAGAACCGCACGCATTCACCGCGCTGGTTCGTCTCGCGCCAGACACTGAACCCTACCGCGTCGTGTTCGAGGAGCATGCGGATGGTGCCGGGTCCGCGCATCGCGACAACAATCTGCGCGCTGCCGTCATTCACGTCCTAGCCGACGCCGCGGTGTCGCTGCTGGTGATTGCCGGCCTCCTGCTCGGCCGTATGTTTGGCTGGAACTGGCTGGACCCTGTGGTCGGGTTGGTCGGAGCGTTCGTGATTGCTGCCTGGTCCTACAGCTTGATTCGCGACACCAGTGCGATCCTGCTCGATATGAATCCGGACCTGGGCATGGCCGAGCGCATGCGCACCGTGATCGAAGTCGACGGCGATCACCTCACAGACCTGCACCTCTGGCGGCTCGGCCCAGGTCACCTGGGAGCCGTTCTTTCGGTTGCCACCGCCAAGCTGCGCGAGCCCCACTATTATCATAGATTACTCGCGCGCTTCTCCGCCCTTTCGCACGTCACGGTCGAAGTGCAGCGCAACTGACCTGTGCGCTGCGGCTCGCTTGGCGGATCACATGTGTTGCGCGGAGCGCCGGTTTAGATAACGATGCAACCATGTTCGACGCTGCGGTCCAAGCAAAGGCTCTCGCGCTGTGGCAAACGCTTCTGCGGGTGCTGGGGCTTGTGCCGCCGGAGGATCCCCGCAACCGGCCGCGCGCGGCGCCCGCGCCCTGGCCGCTGCGTAAGCCGGCCCTCGTCGGCCATTGGCGCGCACGCATCGGCGGCGGCGTCGAATGGTGCTGGGACGTAGCGGATCGGTCGGCGACGATATTGCCGTTTGCATCCGCGCAATCGCGCGCCACCGGCGAGCCGGCGATCAAAGATACTTCGCGATCACCTTGAGCTGGCGCAGCGCCGCGCGCCCCTTGGGCGTGGGATCCTGCGCTACCCGGTCAAGTGATTGCGCGATGTAATCGTGGATCAGCGCCTTCTTGGCGTTCTCAATAGCGCGCTCCACCGCTTCCAGCTGCTGCGCGACCTGCCCGAGTGGGCGGCCCTCTTCGATCATCTCGATGATCGTTTCAAGATGGCCGTTGGCCCGTTTGAGGCGCTTGACGACATCGGGATGGGCGTGATGCGACATCGAACTCTCGATCCTCCGGGGTGGATAGGCACATCCACCCTGGAGGATACGGTGGAAATGCTTGACACGCTCTTCGGACGAGCGTAAGCGCTCCCCCGTCGCGTTGGCCTACCTTGGCCTGACCGATACTAAGCTTTCAACCCAGCGAAGGACAAATGGGCAGTAGCAGCTTTGGCGGCGCTGTTCCGGCGGACGTGACCGGCCCGGTGCCTCCACCACAAAAGACGCGCCGCGGCAGCCTCGGCCGCGTGAGCCTGCAGGGTCCCGTCTAACCCTGCCGCTCACCGGCCGCCGCCACTGCGGCAGGAGGTGAGCGATGTCGGCAGAATTCGCAAAATACAATTTCATTGAGGTGGCGCACGATGTTGCGGGGCGCATTCGCTTCGCAATCCCGGCGATCAAAGGCAGCCCTGCCCAGGCGCAGGCCCTCGGGTCCTATGTGGCAGCCATTCGTGGCGTCACAGCCACCCGGACAAGCTCGGTAACCGGCAGTCTCATCGTTGAATACGCTGGCGCCGCACAGGCTCGGGAAGGCATTTTTGCGGCTCTTCACCAAGCAGGCTACCGCCTCCGTCCGCGTGCGCCTTCGCGCGGGCCCGCCAAGCCCTCATCATCTTGGGATTCGACGGTGACCGGCACATTCGCGAGGACCGTCGCCCGCATGGTCGCCGAGGAGGCGCTGCGCACCGCCGTCCTCGCCATCATTTGATGACCCATAAAATGATCAGGGTCTCTGTTCGCGAGGCTTGCTTGCGGTGCTCGCTCAAAGATACCTGGCGACAAGCTTGAGTTGACGCACGGCAGCCCGCGATTTGGCGCCTGGTTCGGCGACGGCGCGATCAAGGCATTGGTCAATGTGCTCGTGGATCAGTGCCTTCTTGGCATTCTCGATCGCGCGCTCCACGGCCTCCAGCTGCTGGGCAAGTTGTGGATACGGCCCGCCCTCCCCGATCATTTCGATGATCGTCTGCAGGTGTCCGTCCGCGCGTTTGAGACGCTTGATCACGTCCGGGTGCTTGTGATGCGACATCAACAGTTCCTATCCTCCCGCCAGGATATCGACTATCCCCCCCTGGGGATAGAGAAATCGCTTGACAGCTTTGCGGGCCACGCTTACTTGCAAATTGTCGCCTCAGACCGCGTCCGGGGCGGTGACGTGCTTAACCCAACGAAGAGCAAATGGGCAGTACCATCTTGGTGACGCCAACCCGGCGGTCGGGATCGGGCTTGCGTCACCGCCACAGAGCAGGTTTCGCCGCGGCAGCCGCCGCGTGAGCATCGAGGGTCGCGCCTAGCGGCCCCGGCTCACCGACCGCCGCGTTCGCGGCAGGAGGTGAGCGATGTCAGCGGCACTCGCCAAGTTTCGCCGCCCTGAGCGGACCGGCGCCGGCTCCGCCACCGCGCGACGGCCGGGTATCGCACACCTCAACCCGCAATTTCCTTCAACGCTCAGATCGCGAAGCTGGCGCTCGACGCTCCGCGTCTCGGCACAATTGAAATTTCAGCCTTGATCCTAGGAGTGCGAATGACCTCCATCGACCAGCCACTGTCCGAGCTGCGCGACGCGATGCCCCAAAGTGCCGCCCTCGACGACGCGCACGTCGGACATATCCATGGGGCGTTCGGGACAATCCGTCACGGCGACACCGCGCCGCGTCTCGGGTGGCGCGCCCGCTGGCAGACGCTCATTGCGATTCTCGGGCCCGGGCTCATCGTCATGGTCGGAGATAACGACGCCGGCGCGTTTGGCACCTATAGCCAGGCGGGTCAGAACTACGGCACGACCTTGCTGTGGACACTGGTCCTGCTGATACCCGTTCTCTACGTCAACCAGGAGATGGTGGTGCGGCTGGGCGCCGTCTCCGGCGTCGGCCATGCGCGACTGATTCTCGAGCGGTTTGGCAAGTTTTGGGGTGCATTCAGCGTCATCGACCTGTTTCTGCTCAACGCATTGACTATCGTGACCGAATTCATCGGCATCAGCCTGGCACTGCGCTATCTCGGCTTTTCATCATCCTGGGGCGTCATCGCATCGGCCGTCATCATCATGATTGCGGTCAGCACCGGCGACTTCCGCCGCTTTGAGCGGTTCGCGATATTTCTGGTGTTCGGAAGCCTGCTGCTTGTACCCCTGGTCCTCCTGGTGCATCCGCCTGTAACCCAGATTGCGCAGGGTTTGCTTCGGCCGGGGATGCCGGAGGGAGGCAAGCTCAACGACGTGATGCTGCTGATCATCGCCATTGTCGGCACGACCGTCGCCCCGTGGCAATTGTTCTTTCAACAGAGCTACATCATCGACAAGCGGATCACACCGCGCTTCATCAAATACGAGCGCTGGGATCTTTGGATCGGCATCGTCCTCGTCATGATCGGCGCGGTCGCGCTGGTGAGCGTAAGCGCGGCAGCGTTTGCCGGTCTACCGGAGTTCGGCAATTTCACCGATGCACTCGGCACCGCCATCGGCTTGGAGAAATACGCGGGCAAACTGCCGGCGGTCCTGTTCGCGCTCGCCTTGCTCGATGCGTGTGTGATCGGCGCGGCGGCGGTCTCGCTTGCCACCGCTTATGCCATCGGCGACGTGCTTTCGCTTCGGCACTCCCTGCATCGCAAGCCACAGGAGGCCAAGGGATTTTACAGCGTCTATTTTGGCCTGATCATTGTCGCGACCGTGCTTGTTCTGACGCCGGGGACGCCGCTCGGGCTGCTGACCAACGCGGTGCAGACGCTAGCCGGGGTTCTGCTCCCGAGCGCGACCGTTTTCCTGCTGTTGCTCTCCAACGATAAGGCTGTGCTCGGTCCTTGGGTCAACTCGCGCGCAAAAAATCTGTTCACCGGCGCAGTTATCGCCGCACTTGTCATGCTGTCGATCATCCTGACCGCGTCGGTCCTGTTTCCCGAGATGGGAGAGCACGTCATCATCGGCATTCTGGTTGCCGGTGCTGTCCTCGCGGCCGTGACCGCGGGCGCCGCCATGGCTTTGCGGCGCGATGATCCGGGCTCCGGCGCTAAACCGGCTGACCCGTCTCTGCAATGGATGTGGCGGATGCCTCCGCTCGATGAATTGCCGCCGGCCCGGTTGTCATTGCTCAGCCGCGTCTGGATGCTTGTTCTGCGGGCATACCTCGTGGTCGCCGGGGGCCTTGTGCTCGTACGGATATTCCAGCTCGCGACAACGCATAGCTGAGCGCAGGAGAATAGCGGTGCGTCATATGTCCCTGCTTCGGTCCGCCATTGCAGGGACGCGCCGACTGGGGGCACTTGGCCTCTTCAAGGCATCGCGGTGCCTGCTACGCGGCGGCATTAGCTCCTACCAGCATAAAATGATCTCCCGCGGCGGAATGCGGATCGCCCTATCCGGTGCAAGCCTGCTGGAGCGGAGCGGTCATTCTGCTGTTTGGATCAAGATCGCCAAACAAGTCGAATGACTTATCAGGTGCCCGGCGCAATGACGTGTGCCGCTGAGTTCTTTGTCATCTCGCGGCGCAGAGAACCTCACTGTTGCAGAAAGATCTATCCCCCCGGGTGGATGTCTATTATCCCCCTGGGGGGATAGGTGGAATGCTTGACATACCTACGCCGTCGGCTTATTTACTTTCCCGTGGCGTCGGGCTCCGGCCCGTCGTCAACTGCGCTTTCAATCCAGTGAAGGACAAATGGGCAGTACCAGCTTTGGCGGCGCTTTCCCGGCGGACGTGACCAGGCCGGCGTCACCGCAACAGAAGAAGCGCCGCGGCAGCCTCGGCCGCGTGAGCCCGCAAGGCCGCATTTAGCCCTGCTCGCTCACCGACCGCCGCCAAGCGGCAGGAGGTGAGTGATGTTCGCAATCGCCAAATTCCGCACGATCGATCGCAAGCGCGCCGGAGCCGCCGCCAAGCTTGCGCATGTCAATGACAACCACCCCGTTGCCCGCCTTACGCCAGCCGTTTCGGGCCGGACGGCTTTGGTTGGGCGGTGGCGAAAACACGAACAGACTGGCCGGCTTGAGTGGCACTGGAGCATCGAGGACGTGTCCGAGGAGACCGAGGCGCCGTTATCGCCGCCCTGGGCGTTGCGCGCAGGACACACTCCCATGGTCCTGAAGGCAAAGTCCGGGGCGGAGGGACCAAGCTGTCATCCAACTGACACACAGTTGGATGTTGTTCAGAGGTCGGCCAAAGCGACGTTGATCTTTGCTCGGAATTGACGCTGCACTCTTCCGGCGGGGTGGTGAAGGCGTGCCAGGGGAACGGGCATGACACGACGGAGCGCAATCAAAGTGGCGGTTGGGCTTACGCTCGCCAGCGCGGCATGGTCCGCGCTGCCGGCGAACGCCGCGGACGCGCCGGTGCAACTGCCAGTGAAGGCGCGCCCGGCCCCGGAGCCGACGCCGACCTTTGACTGGACTGGCTGGTATTTCGGCGGCCATTACGGCTACGCGACGGGCTACTCCCGCTGGAACGCGACCGAAGCGGGCGCCGCAGTTCCGACCTTGAGTGGTTCCGTCGATCTCACCAACCCACTCAGCGGCTACTTCGGGGACGGCAGCTACTTCGGCGGGCTGCAGGCCGGCTACAATCAGAAACTTGGTCAGCGCATCGTCCTCGGGGCCGAGGCTGACTTCATGTTCCCAAGTTTTCCCGTCGGTCTCTTGGGGGCGCAGATCTTTACGTCACCCTTGGTCGGACAGGCGAGCTACCAGGACACGGTGGCCTATTCGGGCACGATACGAGCCCGCATGGGTTACGTCCTCGACAACAATTGGTTGCTCTACGGCACGGGTGGGTTCGCCTTCGCCTACGACAAGCTCCAGCGCACCCAGTTGCTTGGCATGCCGGTGAACGGCACTGCTCAGGAAGGCAGCTTTCAGAATGGTTTCATGTGGCGGCTGGGCTGGGTCGCCGGGGCCGGCGTCGAGCTGCCAATCGCACCGAACTGGACCGCCAAGGTCGAGTATCAGTATGCGCGCTTCGGCAATAGTAGCGTGTTTTTTCCCGACGGCGCGCAGGTATTCAATTCCAACCTGGCCATGCAGAGCGTTCGCGTCGGCTTCAACTATCAGATCGGCGACACCTCGAAATTAGCGGATTTCGTCGCCAACGGACCAACCGCAATCGAAGAGGATCGCTTTGCCCTGCACGGGCAGGTGACCTTCGTTGAGCAATACGCGCCCCAGTACCGCTCGCCCTACGTCGGACCCAACAGTCTCATTCCCAACCAGGGCCGCGAGACCTCCGATACCACGTTCTACATCGGTGCCCGCCTTTGGCAGGGGGCGGAGTTCTGGATCAATCCGGAAGTCGATCAAGGCTTCGGACTGAGCAACACGCTCGGTGTCGCCGGCTTCACTAGCGCGGAGGCCTACAAGGTCGGCAATGACTATCCCTACGCGCGCGTACCGCGTGCGTTCATCCGGCAGACCATCAACTTGGGCGGCGAGGTGCAGAAGGTCGACGCCGGTATCAACCAGTTTTCCGGGACCAACAATTCGAACCGATTGGTGATCACACTCGGCAAGATCAGTATCTCCGACATTTTCGATGACAACCGTTACGCGCACGACCCGCGCAACGACTTTCTCAACTGGGCCTTGGTGGATGCCGGGACCTTCGACTACGTGGCCGATGCCTGGGGCTATACTTATGGCGGATCAATCGAGTGGTATACAGGCCCGTGGACATTCACGGCAGGAATTTTCGACGCGCCCATTGTCCCAAACAATGTCGAGGTTGATCCGCACTTCAATCAATTCCAAACGCTGTTTGAGGTCTCGCACCGGCATGAGTTCATGGGCCAGCCGGGTGAGGTCACGATAACAGGGTGGTTCACACGCGCGCGGCTCGGCAACTACAACGACGCCACCGCACTTGCTCAACTGACCGGAGGGACGCCCAACCTTGCGGCCGTGCGGCAATATACGACCCGCAGTGGTATCGCAGCGAACTTCGAGCAGCAAATCACGCCGGTGCTAGGCGTGTTCATGCGCACCGGACTGGCGAGCCCAAACATCGAGCCCGACGCCTTCACCGACATCGATCGCACCGTCGCGGGCGGCGCCGTCTTCTCGGGCAAGAGCTGGGGACGGCCGGACGACGTGTGGGCTGTCGCAGGGATCGTCAACAACATCTCGACGAGCCACCAGATTTTTCTCAACAATGGTGGTTTGGGCATTCTGGTCGGCGACGGACAATTGCCGCACCCCGGCTTGGAGCAAATCCTCGAGACCTACTACCAGTTCCCGCTCGCAACCTGGCGCGTCACCTTCGATTATCAGCTCGTCGACAATCCGGGCTACAACCGCGATCGTGGACCGGTGTCGGTGTTTAGCACCCGCTTGCACATGCAGTTCTGAGGCAGGTGGCTCATGGCGCCTCTCTTGCAAACAGCAATTAACCTCGGGGTCGCAACGGCGCTCGGCGCCGCGATCGGGCTGGAGCGCCAATGGCGGCAGCGCATGGCCGGTTTGCGCACCAACACGCTGGTTGCGATCGGCGCCGCGACCTTCGTGATCTTCGCCTCCCTCATTCCCGGCGAGGGCAGTCCGACCCGGGTGGCAGCGCAGGTCGTCTCCGGCATCGGTTTTCTCGGAGCTGGCATCATTTTCCGCGAGGGCCTCAACGTCACCGGCCTGAACACCGCGGCAACGCTGTGGTGCTCCGCAGCGGTCGGCGTCCTGGCGGGCGAGGGCCTCGCGTCCCACGCCGCACTGGCGACGGCATTCGTGATCTTCGCCAATCTCGGCATGCGCCCGCTGGTGCGACTAATCAATCGGCAACCCGTTGAACAGGCCGATATTGACACACACTACCGAGTTCGGGTGGTCTGCCGCAGCCCGGACGAGGCACATATCCGCACTGTGCTTCTTCAGGCGGCGAGCGCCAGTCAACTCAGTTTGCGGCGACTCGAGAGCATCGACGTCGAGAGCTCGAATCGCGTGGAAGTCACGGCGCAGCTCACCACTCACGAGCGCAGCAGTGCGGTGCTTGAGCAGATCGTCGGACGACTAAGCCTCGAACCGACCGTGTCCGCGGCGAGTTGGAGCGCCGAGGCCATCGCCGAATAGACAAGCTCAGAGCTCAGTGCGGCCACAGCTTCCGCGGATGATGCGAAATGGTCTTTATGCCTTTCGCCTTTTCGAAGTTTGCTGATGGATGGACAAACGGATCCGGATAGGGAAGCGTCCGCCGGTAACCACCTCTGGCGGCTTGCGCCACCGCCAGGTTGACAAAAATGACGGCCACGACGCTGAGCGCCAACAATGACAGCCGCATGGATCGTACAGCCTGTCCACGAACATCCCGCTTGCGGGAGCCATGCCACCATACTGCTCCCCTGCGATCTTCGCGAGGCCATCGGCCAATGACCCTGTCATAAAGACAATACGAAAGACCCGCGCCAGCTCCCACCTGAAAATCCGAATCCTATTGACGCTGCAAGGGCCTTAGGTCATCTGGGCGTCACCGAGGCGGAGCATTGATCGGGCGCGGTTGGCGAACCGCAACCAGCATCCCGGACAGAAACTTCCGAAACACGAGGTCGTTGATGGATATCCGCGCCGTGGCTGGGGCCATGCGCCTGTCCCCGCTGGGGATCGGACGGCACGGTCTCGTTCCCAACATCTATGACGTCGTGGTGTTCATCCTGATCGCCGGCGTGTTTGTGTTGATCGCGCACGGGGCGCGCGAGATGCACGGGTCGCTCAAAGGACTCGATGTCGCCACCATTACGCTCGATGCGCGCAACCTGCCCGAATATGCGCTGCGCACGACGCTGCGCATGTTTGCGGCGATCGTCGCCTCGTTGATGTTCACGTTCGTGGTTGCGACCTTGGCCGCCAAAAGCCGCAAGGCGGAGCTCGTGATCATTCCGGCGCTCGACATTCTCCAGTCGGTCCCGGTGCTCGGGTTCCTCACCTTCACGGTCACGTTTTTCCTCGGGCTGTTCCCCGGCAACGTGCTGGGCGCGGAATGCGCTGCCATTTTTGCGATCTTCACCGCGCAAGCCTGGAACATGGCGTTCAGCTTCTATCAATCGCTGCGCACCATTCCGTCCGATCTCGATGAATGCTCCAGACATTTTCGTCTATCGCCATGGCTGCGCTTCTGGCGACTCGAGGTGCCGTTCGCCGCGCCGGGTCTCATCTGGAACACCATGATGTCAATGTCCGGCGGCTGGTTCTTCGTGGTTGCCTCGGAGGCGATTACGGTCGGAGACACGACGGTGACCTTGCCGGGCATCGGCTCGTGGATCGCGCTCGCCATCGCCCGCGAGGATCTCGGTGCCGTGGCGCTAGCCGTGGCCACCATGGGGTTGGTGATCCTGGGCTATGATCAATTCGTATTCCGGCCGATCATTGCCTGGGCCGACAAGTTCAAGTTCGAGCAAACCGCCGCGCAGGAACGGCCGCAATCCTGGGTCTATGACCTGATCCGGCGCACCAAGGTGTTGCGGCGCCTGACAGCCCCGCTGGCGCGGCTCGCCGATCAACTCTCCACGGTGCGCCTGCCAATGCCCAAGCGGCCGCGCAAGCCGATGCCAGAGTGGCTCGATCGCGCCAGCAATTTGGCCTGGCTCGGATTAGTTCTCATCGCCACCGCCTATGCCCTGTGGGTGATCATTGAATATGTGCACAGCACGCTAGGCCTGCATGAGATCCTCACCGCGATTGGTCTCGGCCTGCTCACGCTCACCCGCGTCGTCATTCTGATTGCACTCGCCAGTGCGGTCTGGGTGCCGATCGGGGTGTGGATTGGACTGCGGCCATGGGCCGCCGAGCGGGTGCAGCCGATTGCGCAATTCCTGGCCGCGTTTCCCGCCAACGTGCTGTTCCCGATCGCGGTGGTCGTGATCGTGCAATTGGCGCTCAACCCGAACATCTGGCTCAGTCCACTGATGGTCCTCGGCACCCAATGGTACA
Source organism: Xanthobacteraceae bacterium (assembly GCA_019241285.1). GTDB lineage: Bacteria > Pseudomonadota > Alphaproteobacteria > Rhizobiales > Xanthobacteraceae > JAFAXD01. The sequence goes on from JAFAXD010000131.1 coordinate 12,021, forward strand.
TTCTGTTCAATGTGATTGCTGGTGCGAGCGCGTTCCCGACCGATCTGCGTGAGGCCGCAACCCTCTACCGTTTGCGTTCCCCGCAGTGGTGGCGCAAGGTGATCCTGCCGGGCATCCTGCCCTACTACGTGACGGGCGCACTGACCGCGACAGGCGGGTCGTGGAATGCGAGCATCGTCGCGGAAGTGGCGAGTTGGGGACAAATCAAGCTTCAGGCGGCCGGGATTGGGGCCTATATCGCGGAAGCGACCGACGCGGGCGACTACCATCGCGTGGTGCTCGGCATTGCGGTGATGTCGATCTTCGTCATCACCACCAATCGCATCCTGTGGCGCCCGCTCTACCGGATCGCCGAGGAGCGCTATCGGCTGAATTAGAGACGTGTTCGTTGCGATGGAAACCGACGATCCGACTTCACGAGAGAGATTCGCATGGATGCACCTGTGACAAGCCGTGCTGGCGTCTTGGCCGACACGCCGCTGGTCAAAGTCGACGGCGTCTCGCGCACCTATCACAAGGGCGGCGGCAATGACCTGCTCGTGCTGCAGGATGTCTCGCTGCAATTGCGCGCCAATGAAATCGTGTCGCTGCTCGGACGCTCCGGCAGCGGCAAGTCGACCTTGCTGCGGATCATTGCCGGACTGATGCCCCCGACGCGCGGAACGGTGGAAATCGATGGCGAAAAAGTCGATGGACCGGCCGCGCAGATCGCCATGGTATTTCAGAGCTTTGCCCTGTTCCCGTGGCTGACCGTGCTGCAGAACGTGGAAATCGGGCTCGAGGCGCAGGGGATTGCCCCCGATGAGCGCAAGACGCGTGCGCTCGCCGCGATCGACTTGATCGGGCTTGACGGGTTCGAAACCGCCTATCCGAAGGAGCTTTCCGGCGGGATGCGGCAGCGTGTCGGGTTGGCGCGTGCCCTCGTGGTGCATCCGAAGGTGCTGCTGATGGATGAACCGTTCTCGGCTCTCGACGTGCTGACGGCCGAGACCCTTCGTACCGACCTGCTGGATCTGTGGGCGGAGAAGCGCATGCCGATCTCCTCGATCCTGATGGTCACGCACAATATCGAGGAAGCGGTGCTCATGTCGGACCGCATCCTGGTGTTTTCATCCAATCCGGGCCGCGTGGCGGCCGAGATCAGAGTTGACCTGCCGCAACCGCGAAACCGTCTCTCCCCGCACTTTCGTCAGCTCGTGGACAATATCTACGCTCGCATGACCGCGCGGCAGATTGGCCGGCGCGAGGGAAATTTTCCCGGTACCGGCATCGCGATGGTGTTGCCGGATATTTCCACCAACGAGCTATCGGGTCTGATCGAGGCGATTGCGGCTGCGCCCTACCACGGCAAAGCCGACCTCCCGCTCATCGCCGGCACGCTGCAGATGGAGGTCGACGAGCTCTTCCCGATTGCTGAAACGCTGCAATTGCTCGGCTTTGCCGAGGTCGCGGAAGGCGACATTCGCCTCACCGATCCCGGCATGCGATTCGCAAACGCCGAAGTTGACGAACGCAAGAAGCGCTTTGGTCAGTTGCTGGTCGCCAATGTGCCGCTCGCAGCGCATATCAAGCGCGTGCTGGATGAGCGGCCCACGCACCGCGCGCTGGTCAGCCGTTTCCGCGACGAGCTTGAGGACTTCATGTCGGAGGAGTTCGCGGACCAGACCTTGCGCGGGGTGATTCAATGGGCGCGCTACGGCGAGGTATTCGCCTACGACGAGGATGCCGGAGTGCTCAGCCTCGACAACCCGACGTGATCGACGTCCGCCAGCGGCCTGGCCCAGTGGGCCAGGCTGTCGGGACGAGTTCTGAGTTAATCCGTCTCAGCGAGAACCAGGGCTGATTCCCGAGCGGAATGCTCCTGCTGCTCGCCTTTGCATTGGACGGCCGCCGCTACCGCCGAAATACCAATCTCGCCGTAGCGGCGGTCGAGCTTGACCTTGCTACGGTCCGGGCGCGCATTGCCGTTGGTCTGCTGCTTGCGTTCCATGCTGCCTTCTCCCTTTTTTGGACCCTTTTGGAACAACCCGCCCGTGTGGCGGGACCCGCGTGGTAGGGCTGCCAAGAGGCTGAAATGGGCAATAAACTGTCTCTCTTCGTGACCATTTCGTGCCGAAGCCATGATCGGGTCGGAGCTTCGACCCAAGGTGGTTAAAAGTTCCGCAATGGCAGTTAACGGTCTTTGATTTAGTTCAAAAATCCCGCCGTTTGGTTCACGCGCAGCCCATGTGCTTCCTGCCCTCCTCTGGAACCTTGTGGAGCGGGTAAGGGCGCAACGGTGCGGTAATCCTGCAACACATTGCGACGAACAGCATCCGGAAGCGGTGAGAACGCTAGAACCCCCGGGACGGTTTGGTTAAGTAACAACAACAAAGCTTCGACTCGAGCAGTTGGCCGCTGGGGGAGCGTGCCAGTCGTTCGACGGGAAAATAGGGGTCGGCCATGACGGCGAAGGCAGTTGCTTTTGTTGCACTCGCGTTAATGCTTGGCGGGTGCATGCAGTCGGTGATCGAGCCGGCGCCGGAAACCAATCTGAAACCGCGTGATCGCGAGCTGTTGGCCAACGCGCCCTATCAGCAGGCTTCGATTCCCGAGCCATTCCGCCGGCATATCGTCAGCTATCAGCGCAAGGAAGCGCCCGGCACGATCGTGGTCGATTCCGATGCGCGCTTCCTCTACTACGTCCTGCCGGACGGGCAGGCGATCCGCTACGGCATTACGGTCGGCGAAGACGCCATGCGCTGGTCCGGCGTTGCCAAAGTCGGCAACAAGACCGAGTGGCCCGGCTGGACTCCGACGGCGAGCGAGCACGCGCGGCTTGGCCCGCTGCCGAATTACGTGAGCGGTGGTCCGCACAACCCGATGGGTGCCCGCGCACTTTATCTGTACGAAGGCGGCAAGGATACGCTTTACCGGATCCACGGGACCAACCAGCCCGAGTATATCGGGCAGGCAATCTCCTCAGGCTGTATCCGCATGACCAACGAGGACGTGATCGACCTCTTCAACCGCGCCAAGGTCGGAACGCCGGTCGTGGTCATCGCTCCGGGCCAGGGCGACTCGACGAGTCGGCCCGTGGTTGCCTCCACGGGCTATCCGAGCCTCAACTCGGGCTACTGATCCAACCCGATCTGCAAGACGCGATGGCGCCGCTACACCAGCGGCGCCATTTTGCTTTCTACTTCATCCACAATTGCTTGGTCGCCAGCGCCGCCCCCTGCGCCAACGCTTCGAGCTTGGCGAAGGCGATGTCGGGATGGATGCGTCCGCCCAATCCGCAATCGGTCGAGGCTATGACGCGCTCGCGACCGACCAGGTTGGCAAAGCGCAGGATGCGTTGCGCCACCAGCTCCGGATGTTCGACCACGTTGGTGGCGTGACTCACCACGCCGGGCAGAATGATCTTGTCATCGGGCAGCTTCACGTCCTGCCACACGACCCACTCGTGCTCGTGGCGCACGTTGCCGGCTTCGAAGGAGTAGCCTTGGCACTTGATCGCCAGCATCACATCGACGATGTCGCGCATCGGCAGGTCGGTGATGTGCGGTCCGTGCCAGCTGCCCCAGCACAGATGAAAGCGGATTCGATCCTGCGGCAGGCCCTTGATTGCATGATTGAGCGCCTCCACGCGGCGCATCGTGAATTTACGGTAAGCCTCGACACTCGGTTCCGGGTCGATCTGATCCCAGTTCTCGGCGATGCCGGGATCGTCGAGTTGCAGCACGAGGCCGGCGTCGACGATCGCCTTGTACTCTTCGCGCATGGCGTCGGCGCAGGCAAACATGAACTCTTCATCGGTCTTGTAGTGGGTGTTGCCCAGGCGCGAGACGCTGCCTGGAGCGATCGAGGTCATGAAGCCCTCGCTGATGCCGCACGCATCGAGCGCTTTCTTGAAATGGGCGATATCCGCCTTGATGGCATCGTGACCGACATATTTCACCGGACCGACGCAGACCGGCCGGTGCATCGGCAAGCGGCCAATCGAAATTCCCGAGTCGGGATCGGTATACGCGGCCGCGAAACGTTTGCGGTCACGGCGCTTGGGCAGCCCGAGCAGCACCAACTCGTCGGGATGCGACTTGCGCGGCGGCACCTCCGGGTGCTCCACCGGGGTGCGCTCAAGCCCGGTCAGCCGGTTGAACGCATAGCTCAGCCACGCACCGTAATTGACGCGGTGCCCCATGGATTTGCCGAACTCGCCGTCGCCGGGCACATCGATACCGGCACTCTTTTGCCGGCTTACGACGTCGACCACTGCCGCCTGCAGCAACTCTTGAAACCGCGCCTCGTCCATCCCTTCACCGGCGTCGCGCTTGCGATTGGCCTCGATCAGATCATCGGGACGCGGCAGGCTTCCCACATGGCTGGTCAGAATATGATCGCGGCTGTTGCGCATGCGGCGTTCTCCCGGTGTTCGTCGCTGGTGTTGCGCGACTTTAGCGCGCCGCGTTGAGGTGCGCCGGGAACATCCGCGTGTGACTTAAGCTTCGATCAACTTCTCCCGCGTCGCCCAGTCGAGCGTGCGGTTGAGCGCGGTCGCGAGCCGATCGAACATCACGTCGATCTCCGCAGGCGTGATCACCAGCGGCGGGCAGATGGCGACGCTGTCGGCGAGCCCGCGCACGATCAATCCAACCTCTTGGGCGAACTGCGCGCAACGCGCGGCAACCCCGAGCTTGGGCTCGAAGACGCGCTTGCTCGTTTTGTCTGCCACCAGTTCGACCGCGCCGACGAGCCCGAGTCCGCGCGCCTCGCCGACCAGTGGGTGCTCGGCCAATGCATGCAAGCGCCCCAGAAACTGCGGCACTTTGGCGGCAACCGCATCGACGATGCGCTCGCGCTCGATGATCTCCAAAGTTTTCAGCGCCACCGCCGCCGCGACCGGATGCCCCGAATAGGTGAAGCCGTGGCCGAAGGTACCTATCTTGCGGCTCTCGATCAGCATTGCTTCGTACATCATCTCCGGCAGCATCACGCCGGCGATCGGCACATAGGCCGAGGATAGCGCCTTTGCGATCGAGATCGCATGCGGCTCGAAGCCCACCACGTTGCAGCCGAACATCTTGCCGAGGCGGCCGAAGCCGGTGATTACCTCATCGCAGATCAAATAAAGATCATATTTCGCGCACACCGCCGCGATAGCGGGAAAATATCCGGCCGGCGGCACGATCACTCCGCCCGCGCCCATCACCGGTTCAGCGATGAAGGCCGCGACCGTGTCCGGATCCTGCGTGATGATCAGTTCTTCGAGCTCGCGCGCGAGCCGTGCCGAAAACTGCTCCTCGTTCTCACCGTCATGCGCGAATCGATAATGGTGCGGGCAAGAGGTGTGAATGATATTGGCAATCGGCAAGTCGAAATCGGTTTGATTGGCGGGAAGCCCGGTCAGCGAGGCCGATGCGATGGTGATCCCGTGATACGCCTTGACGCGGCTGATGATCTTTTTCTTGCGCGGCCGGCCAAGCGCATTGTTCATGTACCAGACGAGCTTGACCTGGGTGTCGTTCGCCTCGGAACCCGAGTTGCAGAAGAACACTTTGGAGATCGGCACCGGCGCGATCTCCTTGAGGCGTTCGGCAAGCTCGATCGCCGGGTCGTGGCTCTTGCCGCTGAACAGGTGCGCGAACGAGAGCTTGCGCATCTGTGACGCCGCCACTTCGACCAGCTCCTCATTGCCGTAGCCGAGCGCCGTGCACCACAGCCCGGACATGCCTTCGATATAGCTCTTGCCCTCGCTATCGTAGACATGGACCCCCTGCCCGCGCTCGAGCAGCAGCGGGCCGGTTTGCCGGAATTGCTCGAGGTTGGTGTAGGGGTGGATCAGCGTTTCGATATCGCGGACTGCGAGATTGCTCGGCATGGCGTCACCACCGGGTATCAGGGATGCATCCTCCCGATTGCCAGCAGGCCGTAAAGCTGGCAAGCGCATTTAATAAGACTTGGGAGGAAAACATGGCTCGACCCCTGCGCGTGGCCGTGATCGGCGGCGGCATTGGCGGCTTGGCGGCGGCACGCGCGCTATTGATGCGCGGCATGGAGGTGACCGTGTTCGAGCAGGCGCCGCGCCTGAGCGAATTCGGCGGCGGCGTCGTCCTCACCCCCAATGCGCTGACCGCGCTACGCGCGCTCGGCCTCGAAGACCGCGTGCTGGCCGATGGCTTCGAGTCGAAGAGCCAGGTGGTGCGTAGCTGGCGCAGCGGTCGCGTGATCGTGCGCAACTCGTTTGCTAGCTACCGATCCATGTTCGGCGCCACCAGCTGCTCGATCCATCGCGGGGATATGCAAAAGCTGCTAGCGGAATTCGTACCCGAGCGCGACCTGCGGCTTTCGGCGCGCTGTACCGAGGTCATCCCCGGACCGCGCGGCGCGGTTGCGCGCTTCGCGGACGGCAGCGAGGTCGAGGCCGATATAGTCCTCGGCGCCGACGGCATTCATTCGGCCGTGCGCACCAGCTTGTTCGGTCCGGAAAATCCGCACTTCACCGGTCTGATGTGCTGGCGCGGTCTCGTTGATCCGGCGCGACTGCCGCCCGGACTCGTTGCACCTGAGCAGACCGCCTGGTGGGGGCCGCACGGACACGTCGTGCATTACTATGTCCGCCGTGGTGAATTGCTCAACTGGGTCGCCCATATCGAGACCGATAGCTGGACCGAGGAGTCCTGGTCGACCGAAGGCGACATGGCCGAACTGCTCGAGACCTACAAACACTGGAACAAGCAGCTGCGACAGATCTTCGAGGCGACCGAGCGCTGCTACAAATGGGCGCTCTATGATCGCGACCCGCTCAAATCTTGGGGACGCGATCGTGTCACGCTGCTCGGCGATTCCGCGCACGCCATGCTGCCGTATCTGGCGCAAGGAGCGGGACAATCGATCGAGGATGCCTGCGTGCTGGCAGACGTGCTGGCGCGGACGCCGGAGGATCCCGATGCGGCGCTCAAACAATATGAGGCGCTACGGCTGCCGCGCACCAGCAAAGTCCAACTCGGCGCGCGCGAGCGCGGGCGTATCAATCACTTGAGCTCCCCGTGGGACCGCTTCAAGCGCGATGCACGAATCGCCTGGCGGCGCTGGCGCGGTGCCAAGACGGCCTTGCAGGAGATCGCCTGGATCTACGGCTACAATCCTCAACAACCGGTCGTCGCACAGCCGTAGTCAAAAGAATCTCATTCTGATTGTTGATGGCTGACCACTGACTCATCAGCCTGCGGCGCGTTCGCGGGGCGCGGACGTGGCAACGGGATTGGCAGGTTCACGTCCCAGTGGCACAGGCGATATCCGTTCTGGTTTTCCGCCAGATCGAGATGGATGTGCTGTTCGTGGTAGCCGTCCGAGCCGGGGCCGAGCACCGTGACAAAACGCGCGCAGGCGCTCGCCTTGAGCTGATCGCGCACCGCTTTCTTGACGTAGGGATCGGTTAGCTCGTAGCGCTTGCCGTTGGTGAGCGTGACGGAGCGAATGTCGATGGCATTGGCGCGGCCATGCTCGCTGATCTGCGCGCCAGCGACCCGGTTACGGGGCCGGCACTCGTAGGAGTCATAGTTCTCGATCTCGGCGAGCGGCGCACCCAGGGGGAGCACTTGGGCGGCAAGGTCTTGGCGCACCCATTTAGCAAGCTCGGTCGCCATTGTGCACCGCAGGACAGGCGCCGGCTTGAATTCCACCTGGCGCGCGTCATCCAGCACAACCGCATTGAGGCGCAGCGCGTCCTCGGCACCGCAGCCGCGCCGGGCTTCGAGCCGGGACAGCGATTCGGCAATGGCAACCCCGGACGAGGTGAGATCGACAAAGCACTGCGACGGGCCGGCCGCTTCCGGCGGCTCACTTGGCTGCGCTTGTTCGGCTTCCGGCGGCCGCGGTCGCGGCAAAGGGATATTGCGCGTCGGCGCGGCCGCGCTTGCCAGATACCCCGGCCCACAGAGGAGCGAAAAGGTGAGGCTCAAAATGATCAAACGCATGGGTTGCAAATAGGATCAAGGTAGGGGCGGTAAGAAGACGCAGCGCTTTGCGACAAAATTGAGGGATGGCTCTGCCCTCGCCCTTGGCGGATAAGAGCACACATGACGCGCGTCGATACCGTGGTGGTCGGGCTGGGGGTGATGGGCGGCGCGGCGCTCCGCAGCCTGGCCGCACGCGGGCTGCGCGTGCTCGGCATCGAGCGTTTCGAGCCCGGGCATGATCGCGGCTCCTCGCATGGCGCAACCCGCATCCTTCGGCTGAGCTACTTCGAGCATCCCTCCTATGTGCGGCTGCTGCGCGAGGCTTACCCGCTCTGGCGCGAGCTCGAGGCCATGGCTGGCCGAAGACTGCTGCATATCACTGGTATCGTCGAGATCGGCACGCCCGATAGCCAGCTGGTGCGCGGTACCCTCGCGGCAGCGCGCGAGCACGACCTTCCGTACGAGATTCTGAATGCCACCGAGCTGATGCGCCGCCACCCGGCGTTCCGGGTGCCCAGCGAATTCATTGCCGTGGCCCAGCCGGACGGCGGCTTCGTCGAGGCGGAGCCAACGCTCGCGGCCCAGATCGCCCTGGCCCGAGCAGCCGGCGCCGAGATCCGCACCAACACGACCGTGCGCGCGATCGAACCGCGCCAGGATGGGGTGCGCGTGATTACTGATTCGGATGCGATCGACGTCGCGAGAGTCGTGGTGGCAGCGGGTGCGGGAATCAGCAAACTTCTCCCCGACTTGCCTATACGGCTGCGCGCCACGCGCCAAGTGCTTGCCTGGTTCGAGCCCCGGCAGCCGGACGTGTTTGATGCGGCGCGATGTCCGGTCTTTCTGATCGAAGGTCCGCACGGGACCCATTATGGCTTTCCGCTGCAGCCGGGAGCGGGCGTCAAGGTCGCCAAGCATCACCATTTCGAAGAAGTAGTTGATCCTGATGATTACGACCGCAATGTATCGTCGTCCGACGAAGCCGCGATCCGAGCCGCCGTTGCGGACTATCTGCCGGCCGCCAACGGCAAGCTCAACGCGGCTACCACCTGCCTCTATACCATGGCCCCTGATGGTGATTTCATCATCGACACCCTGCCCGGCGAGCCGCGCATCATTGTTGCGTCACCTTGCTCCGGGCACGGCTTCAAGTTCGCACCGCTGATTGGTGAGATTGTTGCCGAACTTGCCACGAACGGCACGACCACGCGCGATATCACGCGGTTTCGGTTAGACCGATTTGCGTGACCGCTGCGCAGTTCCGCCACCCTACGGGTGATCCCGGATGGACGCCAAGGCCCATTTGTCACACAATATTCACCGACAACAAACAACGGCTGAGGGAACGCCATGTTGGGATTGATGCAGGATTGGCCGCTGCTGCTGCACCGCGTCATTGATCACGCTGCGACTAATCATGCCGAGCGCCCCGTGGTGACGCGGTCAGTCGAGGGGCCGATCACGACCACCACCTACGCCGCAATCCATGCGCGGGCGTTGCGGCTTGCCAAGCGGCTCGATCGCGAGGGCATCCGGGTCGGTGACCGCATCGCTACGCTTGCCTGGAACACGGCGCGCCATCTTGAATGCTGGTACGGCATCACTGGCGTGGGCGCGATCTATCACACCGTCAATCCGCGGCTGTTCCCCGATCAGATCATGTGGATCATGAACCATGCCGAAGACCGCATGGCCATGGTCGATCTGACCTTCGTGCCGTTGTTGGAGAAACTCGCCGACAAGCTGCCGAAGATCGAGCGCTATGTCGTGCTGACCGACAACGCTCACATGCCGGCGACGACGTTGAAGAACGCGGTCCCGTATGAGGACTGGATTGCCGAGGTCGACAGCGACTTTGCCTGGAAGTCGCTTGATGAGAACACCGCTGCCGGCATGTGCTACACGTCGGGTACGACCGGCAATCCGAAGGGCGTCCTCTACTCGCATCGCTCCAACGTCCTGCACTCGATGATCGCCTGCAGCGCCGACATGCTCGGGCAGACCTCGCGTGATGTCGTGATGCCTGTCGTGCCGCTGTTCCATGCCAATGGTTGGTCACTGGCGTTCTCAGTCCCCATGGTCGGTGCCTCCATGGTGATGCCGGGGCCGAAGCTCGACGGCGCCTCCGTCTACGAGCTCCTCACCGATTACAAAGTGACGTTCACGGCTGCGGTGCCGACCGTATGGCTCGGCTTGCTGCAATATCTCGAGTCGACTGGCAACAAGCTTCCCCACCTCAAGCGCGTGCTCATCGGCGGCTCCGCCTGCCCGCGCATGGTGATCGAGAAGTTCCAGGACGTCTACGGGGTCGAGGTGATTCACGCCTGGGGCATGACGGAGATGAGTCCGCTCGGCACGGTCTGCACGCTCAAACCTGAATATTCCGGGCTCACCGGCTCGGCGCGTGTCGAGGCGCAGCTCAAGCAGGGACACGTGCCGTTCGGCGTGGAGATGAAGATCACCGATGATACCGGCAGCAAGCTGCCCTGGGACGGCAAAACCTTTGGCCGGCTTAAGGTGCGCGGCCCGGCCGTGACCCGCGCCTATTTCAAGGAAGGCTTCGACGTCCTCGACGAGGAGGGTTATTTCGAGACCGGCGATGTGTCGACCATCGACCCGCACGGCTACATGCAGATCACCGATCGCGCCAAGGATGTGATCAAATCCGGCGGCGAATGGATTTCATCGATCGAAATCGAGAACCTCGCGGTCGGCCATCCAAAAGTGGCCGAGGCGGCGGTGATCGGCCTCAAGCATCCCAAATGGGATGAGCGGCCGCTGCTGGTGATCGTGCCAAAAAAGGGCGAGAACCCGACGCGCGAGGACATCCTGGGCTTTCTCGAGGGCAAGATCGCCAAATGGTGGATGCCCGACGACGTGGTGATCGCCGAGGAGATCCCGCACACCGCCACCGGGAAGATCCAGAAGATCGCGTTGCGCGAGCGCTTCAAGGATTACGTGTTTCCCATGGCCGTGGCGTCGTGATAGTGCGACGCATTCGCGACGACACCTCTCTCGACCATGCAGAGCGATCGCTTATGATGCGACGATGCGGATTTTACCTCTCCCCGCTTGCGGGGAGAGGTCGACTTTCGA
>JAFAXD010000454.1 GCA_019241285.1 Xanthobacteraceae bacterium
TTGTTGAGGTCACCGAGGATACGGGTGCTCGGCAACCAGACCTCGACGATGCTGGTGGAGACCTTGTTGAACTCGCGCAGCCATGAGATGCTGAACAGGCCCAGCACAATCACCAACAGGAAAAACAAAACAAAGACAGACGATAGCTGGAAGCGGATCGATCGCGGCTGACGCATGTGGCCGAAGGTCTCTACGAGGCAGGTTTGCTTTAAAAACTAAGTTGTCTCAGTATAATACGCCAACGATGCGGGCGGAACCGCTGGGCATGTCGGAAGAACGCAAGAAGATCCTGTGCGTCGAAGACGATCACGAGACCGCCGGCCTGATAGCCGAGGAACTCGTGGATCGCGGATACGAGGTTTTTGTCGCGCGCGATGGACGCGAGGGACTCGCCGCGATCCTGAAAAATGATCCCGATCTCGTCCTCTCCGACATCAGCATGCCCGGAATGTCCGGATTTGAGTTGCTCGAGCGCGTCACAGCGCTTGCGCCGCGGTTCCGGCACATGCCGTTCGTGTTCCTCACCGCGCTCACCGACCGCAACAACGAGCTCAAGGGTCGCCAACTCGGTGCCGACGACTATGTCACCAAACCGATTGACTTCGATATGTTGGAGACGATCCTTCAAGCACGTCTGGCCGGCGTGTCGCGCAACGAGAAATGGCCGAAACTCATCGACCTCAATGATCGGGAGGTCGAGACCTTGACCTGGGCCGCCCGGGGCAAGACGTCGGCCGAGATTGCGAAGATCCTCGGCCTCACCAAACGCACGGTCGACTTTCATATCGACAATGCGCGCATCAAGCTCGGCGCGTCGAACCGCATCCAGGCGGCCATCAAGGCCGCGAGTGGAAACTTGATTGACCCCTGAAGCGGCCGGCCCGACCCTGGATCTCACCAAACCACGATGAGACAGACGATCCCGAGCGGGAGCAGCGTTACGCCGAGATAGATCCAGGTCCGGTACGCGGCGGGGTCCTTGGGCAGGATGAACAGCTCGACCAGCATCCACACGCAAAAGCTGATGCCGAGCAGAGCCCGAATCAAGTCGCCGCGCGGAACATCATGCCAGGTGCTGCCGAGATGCTGCGGTGCGCTGACCCGCGCCGCCATCAGGCACAACAGGATCAGCAATAACGACCGGGAGATTATTCCGGCGGCCCTCAGACGCGACGAATGACTTTCGGGGGCAACTGGGGCACGGCTGCGGGACGCCACCCGGGCCTCTTGGGGGGGTTGAAACAAACTTCGCATCGCTGTGTCTCCGACCCGATGCCGGGTTCGGGCTCAAACCGCGAAGCGTGAGTTACGTGCACGCCCAGCGAGCCTGCGACTCAAAATATAAGCCAGCAGAGCGCGAGCTTCAATGCCCGACCTGCTCATTTTGTGGGCGTCGGACGATGAAGCGTGCAGATACGACATGTTAGTTTTTGTGCAATCTTCTTGTTAAACGCGTAGAGGCTTGTTTGCTTATCTCGCCCGAAAGCCCGTCCCGTTCAGCCCGCCTGTCCAGCTTGGGGCGCCACCAATTTTGCCCGCGCTCGAACCCGGACGGCTCATGCCTGTGCCGTTGAGTCCGAGCCCTGGCGGTGAGGCGGTGGCGCCATGTGACGCAAGGGGGCTTGCGCCTGGACCATGCCGAAGCCCATTGGACCCGGCGGTACTCCGCGGCACCTCGATGCCAATGGCGTTTGTTGTCGCGCGGTTGCCGGGCATGACGTTGGGCGAAGCAACGCCAGCGCTAGCGCGCGGTCCCAAGGCCCCGATGGAGTTGCGCGACAGGTCGGCGCCCGGGGAGAGATCGGCCCGGTTTGGCTCGAGAGTCCCGATTGCATTTCTGGCTGGCGGGACGGCGACCCGCAACCGCGGCCCGTGACGCAGTGAGCGCCCCTCGAAGCTTGTCGGGGGACCAAGTTTCGGCAATACGCCGAGGGTTCCTGGCAGCCCTGAATTCGCGGGTAGGCCTGGATTGGCCAGCGCAATGGATGGCGTTGGTTGGGTAACATAGGGCGCCAAACCGGATTTCGGTCCCGGGCGAGCGAGCAGCGACCGTCGCCAGTCGCTCAGCCCTCTTTGATCAAGTGGGGTGCTGGGTTTGGCAAGGTCTGTATTGATCGGGCCGCCGATTCGATCCTTTGGGAGGGCCGCGGGGTTCTCCTTGCCATGTAACGCGTCATATTCCTGCTGCGCTCGGTCCTCCGGGGTAACAACGATGGGCGCGTCCACCGGGGGCCGCTGCATACGCGGCCCCGGACCGAGGGCTGCCTGGTTTCCCGGAGCCGGCGCGGCTTCGCGGGGCTGAGACTGTTGCGCGGGTGGCGTTGCGGACGTTGCCGGAGGGGTAACCGGTCGTGCCGGTGCAGGTCGCGGGGTGACGGGCGATACGGGCTCGGGCGTGAGGTTGATCTCGATCGGGCTCTGGAAGGTCGATGGCGCGACCACCTTCCGCCACGTGAGCACGGCGCTGACAATCGACGCGTGCGCAAACACGACGATCGCCGCGCTAACCAACCAGCGGCGCATGTGAATGCTCTGGTGATCGGCCGCGATGGCAACCATGACTCAGCCTACTGCAGACAATGGCGTTGCCGTTTCCTCCGTCGCGGGGACGCTGGGGCGATCCAGGTCGCGGCTTACGAGCCTGAATATCTCCGCCGAGGCGTCACCCAATTGCGCACGATATCCAGCAATCATACGGGCAAACACATTATAGATCACCACGGCCGGAATGGCAGCGACAAGACCCAGGGCTGTTGCGAGCAGCGCCTCTGCAATGCCGGGCGCCACGACAGCCAAGTTTGTGGTTCGCGCTTGGGAGATGCCGATGAAGCTGTCCATGATGCCCCAGACGGTCCCGAACAGACCGACGAAAGGTGCCGTCGCGCCTATGGTCGCGAGCACCCCAACTCCGCGGGCGATGCGGCGCGCACACGCCGCCTCGATCCGCTCGAGACGGGATGCAATCCGCTCCTTGATGCCTTCCGTTCCCGACAAACCGGCCGACAGCGTCTGCTCGGCGGCGGCGGCATCCAGGAGTTCTTTTACCTCCCCATTGCTCTTTGCCAGACGTTCCCCCGCCTCCGTCATCGAGGTGGCTGTTCCCAGCTTGCGCAGGGCGGCTGCAATCTGGCGCCGCGACCAAAGGACGTCCACGGTCTTGGTCAGCCAAACGGTCCAGGTGACCATTGAGGCAACCGCAAGGCCGATCAGCACAGCCTTCACAACGGGATCGGCGTCGAGATACATGCCCCACGGCGTGAGATCGAGGGGCAGCGTCGCAGTACCAACTACCGAGCCAGCTGCGTCCTGGGCATAAGCGAACCCAAGGCTCAGGCATCCGATCGGGCTCGCCAAGCCGGTGGCCAAGACGGCGCTATTCCTGCCGTGGTCCCGGCGATTGCCGTTCATGATATCAATCGCAATCATTCGGCGGATATGGCGCTACGTTTCCGCTTCGGCAACGCCGTCCGTGGCTTCGGGTTCGGACTGTGGGCGGCCTTCGCGGGCAAGGAACAGCGTCTGCAGCGCCGGGACCACCACCAGCATGATGATCGGGCCGACCAGCATGCCACCCACGACCACAGTGGCGAGTGGCTTTTGCACTTGGCTGCCGATGCCGGTCGAGACTGCTGCCGGGAGCAGGCCGATGCAGGCCGAGAGCGCTGTCATCAGCATCGGGCGCATCCGCTGCTCGGCCGCGTGATACATGGCCTCCATCGGCTCAAGGCCGCTAGCGCGGACCTGATTATAGTAGGTGATGACCAGAATCCCGTTCATCACCGAGACCCCGAACAGGGAGACAAAGCCGATCGCGGAGGAGATGCTGAAGTCGAGGCCTGTGATATAAAGCGCGAGCACACCGCCAGCGACGGAAAACGGGATGCCCGCCAGCGCCAATAAGCTGTCGCGCAACGAATTGAACAGGCCGTAGAGCAGTGCCAGGATGAGCACCAACGCGATGGGCACAATCACCTGGAGACGCGCTTTCGCCTGTTGCAGTTCTTCGAACTCACCGGCCCATTCAATGCGGTAGCCGTTCGGGAGCTTGATGTTGTGCGCGATTCGCTGCTGGGCTTCGGCGACGGTGCTACCGAGGTCGCGCCCGCGCACGCTGAACTTGATGGGGATGAAACGCTGATTGCGTTCGTGGAAGATGTAGGAGGCGCCGGTGTCCAGCGTAATGGCCGCGAGCTCGCTGAGCGGGACGTAGGTGTTGCCACCATTGTTGTTTGCGGTTCCCACTTTGATCTTGGCGACCGTTGCCAGCTGATCGCGGAATTGGGGCGCCAAGCGCACATTGACTCCGAACAGGCGGTCGGCCTCGAGAACAGTCGTAGCGACAGTGCCGCCAAGCGCCGCTTGCACCACGTTCGCGACGTCACCGGCGTTGAGGCCGTAGCGGGCGGTCTTCTCGCGATCGATGGTGACGTTCAAGTTGGGCTGGCCCAGCACCCGGAAAATGCCCAGATCGGTGACGCCATTGACCTGGTCCATCTCGTGCAGAACCAGGGCGGCAAGGTCTTCCAGCTTGTTGAGGTCGGGGCCGATGATTTTGACTGAATTGGCGCCTTTGACGCCGGAAAGGCCTTCCTCGACATTGTCCTGGATGTACTGGGAGAAGTTGAAGCCAATGCCGGTGAATTCGCTCGCAAACTCGGTCTGTAACTCCTCGATAAGCTTTTCTTTGGTCAGTCCCGCCGGCCATTCGTCGAATGGTTTGAGCGGGGCAAAGAATTCGGCGTTGAAGAATCCAGCGGCGTCACTGCCATTGTCGGGGCGGCCGTGCTGCGAGACAACCGTGATGACCTCCGGATGCCGCATGAGGATCTCGCGGATCCGGCTGACATAAGGCATGCCGGCCTCGAGCGAGATGGTCGGTGGCATCGCGGCGCGGATCCAGAGGTTGCCTTCCTCCAAATGCGGGAGGAATTCGGTGCCCAGGTGCGGGACCAGAAAGCCTGTCGCAATCAAGAACATCACTGCGCCCACCACCATGGTCTTGCGGTGGCCGAGCGCCCAGCGCAGGACCGGCGAATAGATGGCGCGGAGTCCCCGCACGACAAACGTCTCGACTTCGTGTACGTGCTCGGGAATGACAAGCGATGCGAGAACTGGGGTCACCGTGAAGGTCGCGAGCAGCGCGCCCGCCATAGCGAACCCGTAGGTGCGCGCCATCGGATTGAAGATCTGGCCCTCAACACCCTGCATGGTGAACAGAGGGATGAAGGCCGCGACCGTGATGATGGCGGAGAACAACACCGCCTTGTCGACCTCGAGTGCGCTGATCAGGAGCAGGCGCAGGCGGTCGTTCCAGACGTTGCGGCTCCCAGCGTCATGCGACACCGTCGGGTCGGGTCCCCAACGCTGCTCGGCCAGGCTTTGCAGCAGCAGTTCCCGTTGCGCCGGCGGCGCCTGCAGATTGCGAAACACGTTCTCCACAAGAATGACCGCCGAATCGACGATGATGCCGAAGTCGACGGCGCCGACCGATAGAAGGTTGGCATCCTGCCCGAGCAGCACAAGGATGATCACGCTGAAGAACAGCGCGAACGGGATGTTGACGCCGACAATAATGGCGCTGCGCAGATCGCCGAGGAATATCCATTGAATGAAGAAGACGAGCAGACACCCGAATACGAGGTTGTGGATCACTGTGTGGGTGGTCACCGCGACGAGGGTCGTGCGATCGTAGAACGGAACGAGCTTCACGCCGGCCGGAAGCGATCCGTCCGTGTTCATTCGTTCGACCGCAGCTTCGATGCGCGGAACAACATCATTCGTGTGTAGCGTGCGATTCATCACGACGATGCCTTCAACCACGTCGTTTTGATCGTCGCGCCCTGCCTGACCGAGTCGCGGGACATAGCCGATGTAGACCTTGGCTACATCCTTCACTAGGACGGGAACGCCGTTGGTCTGGCTCAGCACGATGTTTTCGATGTCGTTGACCTTGTAGCCATCGAGTAGATTCGTATTGCCACCGTCGTCGATCAGGCCAACACCGCGAATGTTCACCGACTGCTGACCAAAATTGATGGTGCGTCCACCGACGTTGACATTGGCATTGCCGATCGCGCTCAGCACCTGGGGGAGGGTGACGTTGTACGCATCCAGCTTGTTGAGATCGACCTCGACCTCGAATTCCTTGGTGGTCCCACCCCAGGTGTTGATCTGGACGACGCCCTCGACAGTGAGCAGCCGGCGCTGCACGATCCAATCCTGCACGGTGCGCAGGTTGGTCAATCCAAAATGCGGAGGAGCTACGAGTTGGTAGCGAAACACTTCGCCCACCAGACTGGAGGCTTGGATCTGGGGCGCGACATTGTTAGGAAGCGAAACGTTTTGCTGCAGATTGATTGCCGTTTGCGACAAGGCAAAATAATAATCGACGCCGTATTTGAACGTCACCCGCACGAAGGACAGGCCGTAGAACGATGTGGAGCGGATGATGTCGACGCCCGGCGTGGGAGCTAGGCCGACCTCCATTGGAATGGTGTAGTAGCGCTCCATCTCCTCGGCGGAGAGACCGCCGGATTGGGCAGTTATCTCGAGGATGACCGGCGCCGGGTTGGGATAGGCCTCGATATTGAGCCTAGTGAATGCCACGACACCGGCGCCGACAAACACCAGTAGGCAGAGAAGGACGATCGGACGTCGAGTCAGTCCGAAGACAACCAGGCCCTTAAGCACAACGATCCCCGCTCACCGTATTTAATTTGTGCGGTAGGCAAAAAACGCCGGCTTTGCTCGATGCGATCATCGCGTCGCCGTCGTCAGCGCATTGCTCATGAACAGGGCCCCTTCGGTCGCGACAATGTCGCCGGCCCTCAGTCCATCCAATATTTGATGATATCCGTTGTATTGGATGCCGAGCTTGACTATTCGCTTGGTGAAGTGCCGGCGGTCGGTAGTCACCCAGACGATCATGGTGCCGTCGCCCTCGCGCGTGACCCCATTGAGTGGCACCGCCGGCGAGCGAACCGGGTCGCCAACCTGGATCACGAAATTGGCGAACATGCCTGCCCAGAGTTCGTGACGGGGATCTTTGATCACGGAACGCACCAGAACGCGGCGTGTGTTGGGGTCGACGGTGAGACCGATTGTGTCCACGCGCCCCTCGAACTCGTGATCTGGATAGGCCATGACCTTAACCCTGAGGCTCTGCCCGACGCGAAAGGCCGGTGCATCGCTCTCGGGCACATTGGCCAGCAGCCACATGGTCGAGACGTCGGCAACGGAATAGGGTGCGGGCGGGTTGCCCGGTTGGACGTAGAGGCCGGGTTGCGCATTGCGGTCTGAAATACGTCCTGGGACCGGGCTGGAGACGACCAGGATCGGGTCGACTTTTCGCTCTTTGATCATCCGGTCCATTTCGGCGTCCGTCTTGCCAAAGATGCGCACGGCGTCACGTGCAGCCCGCAAGTTACCCTCGGCGGTCTGCTGATCCGATACCGCCTGCTCGTATTGCTGCTGTGACCAGGCCTTGGTGTCGTACAGCGTTTTGGCGCGCACCAGATTGCGGGCCGTGAGGTCGAGGACGCCGGCCGCGGAAATCAAGGTTGACGAGGCCTGTACCAGATCGGGACTGTCGATCGTGAACAGCACCTGCCCTTTTTTCACTTCGTCGCCCAGTTGCGCCGAAAGCTGGACGATACGGCCTGGATAAGAAGTGAACACCTGGACGGTCATGTCCTGGTTGAAGTCGATGCTGCCTATGGCCGTCTTTTCCACCGGGAATTCACGATTGGCGACTACTTCGGGCTTGACGGCGGCGACGTCCTTTTCAGCGAGTTCGAGGCTGTTTACGGCGAGGGAATCGGGACTGGGCGCGCGGCCGGCAGCTCCGCTCGTGTCGTCCGCCGCAGCCGCGTTCGCGGTTACTTGTCCCGCGCTGCGGAAATCGTCAACGTGTGTTGCAAAATAGGCACCGCCCGCGAAGCTCGTCAGCGCGAGCGCGGTAACTGCCCACAGGACAACAGTTTTTTTTCGATTTGCCATGGAAAGCACCACACACATTATAGCATCTTCGCAACGTATTCACGAATGCCGCGCTGCCGCTCGCGGGTCTACTGTAACGAATAACAGTTTCGCGATGATCCTTAAGATTTAAAAGGGTTGTGCTCTCCATGTCATGGCCAGCCAATGGCCGACGTGGCAAGCTTCTTGGGGTGGGTCCTGGCCGGGGGGCCAGGATGGGTGGGGTAATGTGCAGGCGGATTTTGATCATCGCCGCAGGGTTGGCGGCTGCGACCGCGCTTGCGAGCTGCGCTGTGGGGCCTGATTTTTCCCCGCCGGCGCCGCCCGAGAGCGAACGCTATACCCAAGAGCCACTCAAAACCTCCACGTCCTCGGCGCCAGTCGCGGACGGCGCCGCACAGCACTTCCGCGCCGGCCGCGACGTCGAGGGCGAGTGGTGGCGACTTTACGGCTCGCGCAAGCTCGATGCGGTGATCGGCCGTGCGCTCGATGCCAATCCCAACCTGCAGTCGGCCATGTCGGCGCTGCGGATGGCCAACGAAGGCGTCTATGCACAGCAGGGCAAATTCTTTCCCCTTATTCAGGCTAATTTCAATCCCAGCCGGCAATCGCAATCAACGGCGCTCGCGCCGGTGTTGGGACTGTCTCCGTCCGCCATTCCGACACCTCCCGCGATGGCGGGGTCCAACGGCGCCGGCGCCCAGCCGATCATCAATCCATTCAACTTGGTTACAAGCCAACTCACGGTCGCCTACACGCTCGACATTTGGGGGCAGAACCAGCGCGCCGTGGAGTCGCAGCAGGCGCAGGCCGATTTTCAGCACTTTCAGGTCGAGGCCGCCTATCTCAGCTTGACCTCGAACGTGGTCGTTGCAGCGATCACCGAGGCGTCGCTGCGGGCGCAGATCAAGGCAACCGAAAATCTCATCAGTGCCGCCCGGGACATTCTCAAGTCGGTGCGTGAGCAATTCGAGCACGGTGGGGCGAGCCAGGTCGATGTCGCCCTGCAGGAGGCGAACCTCGCGACATTGGCGGCGACGCTGCCGCCTCTGCGCAAGGCGCTCGCGATACAGCGGGATCTCCTGGCCGCGTTGACGGGACGCCCTCCGAGCGAGCCGCCGCCGGAAATTTTCTTGCTCGCGGACCTGCACCTGCCGGCCGACCTGCCCCTGAGCGTGCCTTCCCAGCTCATCGAGCAGCGGCCTGACGTGCGCGCGGCGGAGGAGCAGTTGCATTCGGCCAGCGCCCAGGTCGGGGTGGCCTACGCCAATATGCTGCCGAACTTCACCGTTAGCGGAAGCCGCGGCTATACGGCCGCCGATCTTGCCGCGCTGGCGGTGTACTTCCAACACTTCAATCTGTTCTGGACGGTCGCGGGCAACGCGACCCAAACCTTGTTCGATGGGTTCTCGCTGCTGCATCAGAAGCGAGCCGCCGAAGCTGCCTATGACCAGGCGGCCTGGAACTATCGCACGACGGTGATCAGCGCGCTGCAGAACGTCGCCGACGCCTTGCGCGCTATCCAGAACGACGCCGATGCCTTGCAGGCGGCATCCGCCAATGAGCGGGCGTGGAAACTCAGCTTTGATCTCACGTTGCAGCAATATCGCGCGGGCGCCGTGAACATCATCGTGCTGCTCGGAGCGCAATCGAGCTACCAGACGGCTGTCATCGCTCAGGTGCAAGCCCAGACGCAGCGGTTGACCGACACGGCGGCGCTGTACCAGGCCTTGGGGGGCGGCTGGTGGAACCGGCCGAAACCCCTGGAGGAGAAGAAGTTCGACGTGGCCAAAGATGCGGCGGTGCCTATGGATTGGACGCTTCCCTGCGGTCCCGCCGTTCTGCCGTGCATCAAGTGAGGGCGTGATGAAGGCCTCGGTCGCAATTGTCGTTTGCCTCATCGTCATGAGCTCGACGTGTTCGGGCGCCGAGCTGCTTGCCACGCCGGTGCCGCCCGCCGCGCCGGACGGCATTGTCCAGTTTTCGCACAGTTGGTCGCCGCTGCCGCTGCTGCCGCGCCGTTTCCAGAACCATTGCGGCTTCTTCCACGGGACCTACGTGTGCGCCAACCATTGCGGCCCAAACTACCAGATCTACTACTGTTCGGACCAATCGTTCGGTTGCTGCCAGATCGGCCAGGGGTATTGCAACGACGGTTACGTTCAGTGCGCCCCGCATTATTTCCCGTTCAATTGAGTCTGATGTTCGAGATTTCGCGCAATGAGGTTGAGCGGCACAAGCTTGGCGATAGCGGTACTCGGCGCGACCCTGCTGTTCTGCGACGTTGCTCGAGCCGGCGATGAGCGATCCGCAGAACACGGCTTGGTCTTGGAAATTGGGCCCGCGGGCGAATGGCCGCTCAATGGCGAGCGCCCTAATTTTGGTGGTACGATCGCCGCCGAAATAACTCCGATCGAGAATTGGTTGGAGCTGGAATTTGGACTGACAACGCTGAGCACGACCGGGCATACAGAAACATCCGCTGACCTCCTGTTCAAGAAGCCGTTTCGCCTCTTGCCCACGATGGAGTTCATGATCGGCGCCGGACCATCGTTCTCGCGAACCCTCAACGGTCCTGACCGAGGAAACACGGTCAGCGCGGAATTCGCGCTCGATTTCATGTTTTGGCCTACCAAGGACCTAGGATGGTTCGTGGAACCAACCTGGAGCATCAACCCAAAAAACGGTCAGCAATCCGTTGCCCTGAGCGCGGGCCTCCTCATTGGATTTGCGGAGCCATAGCTAATCGCTTCGTCATCTCCCGGCTCACCCGGGACCAGTGACCGTCAGAATCCACTGCGGGTCACGGAACACCGCCTAGACGACCGTGTGCGTCATCGACGTGATGCTAAATGGTCCTGAATAAGCTGCGTTGAAACGATCGTTGCAATCACGGCGCAGCCTAGGGCGAACAACATGGAAACCCTTCCCTCTTTCTGTCCTCGTGTGCGTCTTGTACGACGAACCGCCAATGACCGCCGGAAGAACGGCTGCGACAGCGGAGGGTTTTACTATCGGCGCAGGCAGGGTGGTCAACTGATACAAATCACAGCTCACGGCTCAACAAGGCGAGGCCAACGAGCAAACCGGCTCCGAGCATTGGTTGCTGTGATTAATCGCAGGGTCGAGCGTGATTCTTCACAGTTTATTCTGCGCCATGATGCGGTACCTTTAGAGGGGCCTTCAATCATTGATGCGACGCCATCCGGGGGGCTGGCATGGCGCACGCGCGCAAAAAAATCCTGTGCATCGAGGACGACCACGAGAGCGCGACACTGATCGCCGAGGAGTTGGTTGACCGAGGCTATGAGGTCAGTGTCGCTCACGACGGGCAGGACGGATTGCTCGCAATCTTGCGGGACCGGCCCAATCTCGTTTTGTGTGACATCAGCTTGCCGCGGATGTCCGGGTTCGATGTTTTGCAGCAGTTGAATGAAATTGCCCCAAGCTTTGGGCCCGTACCGTTTATCTTTCTGACCGCCCTGAGCGACCGACGCAGCGAGCTGCGCGGACGACAGCTTGGAGCCGATGACTACATCACCAAGCCGATCGATTTCGAGCGATTGGGGTTGATCGTTGATGCGCGGCTGGCAGGGGTCGCGCGTACTAAACTCTGGCCAAAATACGTGAAGCTGCACGAACGCGAGATAGAAATCCTGACATGGGTGGCACGCGGCAAGACGTCCGAGGAGATTGCCAAAAAGCTAAGCATCACCAGGCGAACCGTCGATTTTCATGTCGACAACGCGCGCACTAAACTCGGTGCGCAAACACGCACCGCCGCGGCGATCAAGGCGGTGGCCGGCGGCTTGATCAAGCCCTGATCGTGGTGACGGCGCACGCAGCCATGCATGACGATTTGCGCCTAGATGGCCTCCCTTCCGCATAGATGACATTTTTTGTCATAGACGACACTCGCAAACGCGCCAGTCCGTAGCCCGGATAAATCCGGGAGCGTCGCCCTGCATTGTGCTTCGCCCGATGCGGGCGACGACGCCTAGGTGACGTTGCTCGCATAGATGACAGCGCACGGAGCGCGGCGCCCGCTTTTGGCCTTGTCGGCCAGCTACGACACCGGCCACAAGTTAGGGCAGGGATCATCGAACATGGCTGAAGTCTGCACGCAGGGGATCGACACGGGATTCGCAGCCTTAGGCTATGCCAAGGTCGCGGTGCTGGGCGTCGTCCAAGGCATCACCGAGCTCCTGCCGATCTCCTCGACGGCGCATATGCGGGTGGTCCCGGCGTTGCTCGGGTGGCAAGATCCGGGTTCCGCATTCTCGGCTGCCATGCAGCTCGCCGCGCTGACGGCCGTCGTGACCTATTTCTGGAGCGATGTTCGGCACCTTGTTTTCGGCTCCCTCGCCGCGCTCGGGCGGCGCGACTTCAAGGATGGATCATTGCGTCTCTCCGTTTGGATCGTGCTCGGCACCATTCCGATCGTGTTGGCCGGTATGGCGCTCTCGGGAGTATTGAACACCTGCACGTCGCCGCTGCGCGCGTTGAGCGTGATCGGGTGGGCCTGTCTGGTCATGGCGCTCTTGCTTGCGCTTGCCGAACTGACCGCGGGGCATGTGCGGACGATCAGGAGCGTGACGCTGCGCGATGCACTTCTGGTCGGTCTCGCTCAGGTCGGCGCGCTCATTCCGGGGGTGTCGCGTTCCGGTTCCACGTTGACGGCTGCGCTTGCGCTCGGGTTCAAACGCGAGGAGGCGGCGCGGTTTTCGTTTCTGCTTGGATTACCGGCCATCGCATTGGCCGGGCTCAAAGAATTGTGGGAGCTGCACACGGCGCATATCGACGCGCATGCGTGGTTGGTGCTGATCGTCGGACTGATCGTTGCATCGGTTTCAGCTTTTGTGGCGATCTGGACCCTGATGTGGGTCCTGGAGCGCTTCTCCGCCTGGCCCTTCGTGATCTACCGCGCGCTGCTCGGGGTACTCCTGCTCGTCGGCCTTGCGGTCGGCTGGTTTGTGTGACGACGACATAGATGTCCTTTGATCCATAGATGACGTTTTTCGTCATAGTTCATCACCTGTGTTCTCGACCCAGGCCGGACGAAAACTGGACTCGTCATTGCGAGGAGCGAAGCGACGAAGCAATCCAGTACGGCGCCTCAGCGCTGGATTGCTTCGCTTCGCTCGCAATGACGGATTTGCCATAGATGACGTTTTCTTCTTACATGACGTTGAAGCCGATACAGTGCGTGCGGCCACCCTTCGAGACGCCTTGGCCTGAAAGCCCAAGGCTCCTTCAGGATGAGGTCCATGGGGGTTGCAGTTTCATTCGTATCAACAAACTCAGACCTCATCCTGAGGAGCACGCGCTTGCGTGCGTCTCGAAGGATGGCCGCAGGTTAAACGGCAGTGCGCAGAGATGACGTCCCGCATAGATGACGTGTTCTTCGGCGGACGAGATGCACTGCACCGTTTGCCTCACGATGCACTTGACCCAATTATAACGAAATGACTATATATATTGTTATTAAATCGAGTGCAATGCGATCATCCCAACACTCGGTCCGCTGCGATCCGGATTAAACATGGTCCGGTGCATTTCGATCCGCGCACACCCGTCCTGGCGGGCTGAAGCGCTCCGGGTTCCTGGCTCCCGCTTATCTCGCGCGCCGGGATGCTTCATAATGGAGTCAGATTCTCGGTACAGTGTGAAACAAGGCCGCGCGAAGGAGTGGTTAGTAAACTGCAGACCCGGGATGTTGTGCCGCGCTTAGCGCGCGCCGGTGGAGTCGCTATGATAGGCGAGGGGCGTCCGTTGGGACGAGCGAATGGCAGGTCTGGCACAGAAATCGGCGCTCAGCCGGCTCGTTAACGGGCTCAAGCGCGAGCCGCACGACTTCCGGCCGTCGCTGGAGGTCTTTCCAGCGCTCAACGTTGACAAACTCGCCGGGGATATGTCGCTCGCCAAGCTGGGGGCGGAGCGGGGCGCCAACGACGAGCCGGCGACCGATTCGGCCACCCTCGATGACGTGGAGAGCCGGGTCGTCGAATACGTCGAGGCGGAAAAGAACGCAGCCCATGGGCTGCTGCTCGATGAGTTGCGCACCTATAAGGAGCGGCTAATGGCCCTCGATTTCGAGGGCCGCTTCGGCGCCATCCGTCAGGCAGCGCCCGCCGCGGTGAGCGAATTTCGCGCCGAAGCCGCCCAGGGCCGCGATGAGCTGCACAGCCTGCGGCGGCATCTACGCGACCTCGAGCTCGAGCGCGACGAGTTCCAGCGCCGCAACAAGCTCAAGCGTACCGCGCGCTCCAGCAGCGGCGGCAGCCTCACCCTCAAGGTCGGCATCTTGTTGGTGCTGTTCGTTTCCGAAGTGTTTCTCAATGGTTTCTTCTTGGCGAAAGGAAACGAGCTTGGGTACCTGGGTGGGGCAGTGGAGGCTTTCACCTTCGCCTTGCTCAATGTCGGGGTGAGCTTCCTGATCGGCGTCGTCGGGGTGCGCGAGCTCAATCACCGCAATTATTTTCGCAAGCTGCTCGGACTGATCTCGCTGATCTGCTACCTGGCGCTGGCACTCGGTCTCAACCTGGTGCTCGCGCATTACCGCGAGGTGGCCGGATCGCTGGTGTCGGACGCCGGTCGCGAGGTGCTGATCCGCCTGCGCACGACGCCGCTCGCGGTCACGGATTTCAAGTCGTGGCTGTTCTTCGGCCTGGGCCTGCTATGCTCGTTCATTGCCTTTGCCGATGCATTCCTGATCTTCGATCCCTATCCAGGCTACGGCGGCTTGGAGAAGCGGCGGAAAATGGCGCATGATGCCTATATCCGGCGCAAGAACGACCTGATCGAGGAACTTCTCGACATCAAGGATCAAGCGATCGAAGTGCTGGAAGAGGCCAACCGCGATCTCTCCGTGCGCCGGTCCGAGCACGATGCGATCCTTGAGGGCCGCTCGCGCATGGTGCGGCTGTTCGCCGCCCACCAGTCGCACCTCGACCGAACCGTCAACGCCTTGCTTTCCGTCTATCGCGAAGCCAACAAGCGGGCGCGAACGACCCCGCCGCCCGCGCGGTTCACATCGCCGTACGTGCTGGAGAAGGTTCCGATTGAAGCGGAGCTGGTCGAGAACTCGGCGCGCGACGATCTGCGCCGTTCGATTACCGAATCGCAAAATATACTGGCCGGGCAAGTGCAGGCTATTCATACGGAGTTTGAGCGCGCCTTCGCGAGCTATCGCGAGATCGACCACGTCATAGAGGAGACCCCCGTTGCCCGTGCGTACGCGAAGGCGACGTAACCGCAGCGGCGGCGAGTTGCACAAGCATCTCGTCGGCGGTGTGCTCGCGACGTTGGCGATCGGAGTGCTGGCGG
Source organism: Xanthobacteraceae bacterium (assembly GCA_019241285.1). Classification (GTDB taxonomy): domain Bacteria; phylum Pseudomonadota; class Alphaproteobacteria; order Rhizobiales; family Xanthobacteraceae; genus JAFAXD01. Next base: position 15,304 of record JAFAXD010000454.1, read on the forward strand.
CGGGCGCCTACGTCTACGCCACCGCCGCGCGCCCGCCGACGCTGGACCAGACCTCTCTGTGTCCGGTCGATGGTCCCCGCTCGATCACTGTGGTGCTGCTCGATTCGACCGACGACATCCCCGATATCGGCAAGCGCGAGGTGCGCACCGCGCTGACCGATCTCGCCGAGACCCTGCCGCCTTATGGGCTCCTGGAGATCAGGTTGCTCGACGCGGATGCGGCTGGCGGGCGCACGGTGTTTGCCAAGTGCAATCCGGGCGATGGCTCGAACCTGAGCGAGTACACGTCGAACCCGCGGCTCGCCAAGAAGCGCTGGATGGATGGGTTCCGCGAGCCGCTCGATCAAGCCCTGCAGACAGGATTTCAGCCGCTGCCCGGCAAAATCTCGCCGATCATGGAAACGGTGCAGCGGATCGCCGTCGATCGCTTCACCGGCCGCGCGGCCGAACAGGTCCCCAAGCAGCTCGTGCTGATCTCCGACATGATCGAGCATGAAGCCGATTATTCGCAATACGCCGGGGATCTGTCCTACGACCGGTTCAAGGCGTCGCGCGCCTACCGCAAGCTGCGCACGGATCTGCACGGCGCCAATGTGCAGATCTATTACATCCAGCGCAATACCGGAAGGCCGCTCAATGCGGTCGATCACATCCGCTTCTGGGCGGATTGGATCCGCGACAACAATGGCCGCCTCAAACAGGCGAGCAAGCTGCAGGGAGTAGGTTGATTGGCGCCGCGACACCCCGCCATCGAACGCTTCGCTGAGGCGACTTATTCCACAGGCCTGAACGCCTCTGTGTTCATGGGCGTGGTGGCGCTGGGGTGCATTTACATCTTGGTGGCGAAGCTCGCCGGGGTCAATCAGTTCTACGTCACGTTCGTGCCCGTCGCCATCATGCTGACCTACGCGGTCGTGATCTACTTCGCAAGAAACTTGCGCCTGCGCGACGACCAGTCCGGCGACAATCTTTACTACATGGGATTTCTGTTCACCCTGACGAGCCTCGGGGTGTCGCTCTATCAGTTCTCCGTGGAGCGGGCGGCCGAGGAGATCGTGCAGAACTTCGGCATCGCCATCGCCTCCACCATCACCGGAATCGCGCTGCGTGTCGTGTTCAATCAGATGCGCCGCGATCCCGTCGAGGTCGAGCGCATGATGCGGCTCGAACTTGCGGAAGCCGCGCGCCGGGTGCGGCGCGAGCTCGACAGCACGGTGGTGGAGTTCGCCTATCATCGGCGGTCCGCCCAGCAGGCGGCGACGGATTCGTTCCGCGAGATTGCTGAGAAATTCGATGAGATGGTCGGCAAGTTCCAGGGCACGTTGGAAGAGGTCACCGCCAAGCTCGCGTCTCCCTTGGAAGCAGCGTCACAGCAGTCCGGCGACACGCTCGGCGAGCTCGCCAAGACGCTCGCGGCAACGCTGGGCGAGAGCGCGCAACAACTCGGCACGGAGACCGATCGCCTGGCGATCCGGGTGCAGGCAACCGCGATCAAGCTCGATGAAATCATCACCAAGCTCGGCGCGATCGAGACGCCCGAGAGCGCCATCAAGGCGGGGCTCCAACCATTGACGCAGGCGCTGGCGTATGCGGTCGAACGCCTGTCACAACCTCCGGCCAGCGCCGCGACCGTCAAGGAGGCGGTCGAAGCGTCGAGCAGCGCGCTGGCCGCGACGATCGATCAGTTCAGGACGGAGTCGCAAGCGCATATTGCGGTGCTGCAGGGTATACTCGAACGCGCCGATCAGACCATGACGACCTTCACGGACGTCCTGATCAAAGCGGCCATGGAGACGTCGATCCAGACGGAGGGCTTGCGCGAGGCGCTGCTCGCAACTGAAGCCGGGGCGCAGACGTTGGTGGCAGCGGCGGACAAGATTGCGCGTTCGGTTGAAGATGCGCGCGTACGCCGCCCACCCCTGCAACGGGAGCACGTGGACTGATGGCGGAGACGATCGGGCGTCAAACAGCCTCCTACCGCGAAGGTCTGGTCCTTGGACTGACCATGGCCGAGATCATGTTGTTGCTGGTGTTCTGCCTGCTGGTCGCCGTCGGCGTGGCTTTGGTCAAGGAGCGCACCGAGCGCGACGAGGCGCTAACGCATCTGAAGGCTCTCGAAGCGACAGCCGCCGCAGATGCCGCCATGGTTGCTTCCATCTCCCGAAACCCGGAACTGGCGGAGTTGCTGGAGCAGCGCACGGGGCCGGCCTCGCGCCAGAAGATCGACGAATTCTGGCGCAAGCTGGTGGAGAGCAATGACATCGTTGCCAAGCTCGAGCAGCAGGGCGTGCCGCGTGAAGCGTTGCGCGACAAGGCCGCTTCGTTCGCGCAGATGCGCCCGCTGATCACGCGCAATATCAGTCCCGACAGGCTTGCGCGGGCGCTGGCGCTGGAGTCGGCGATCGATATGCCCTATCGGAGCGCCGCCAAGCTTCCTCCCGACGAGATCGTGGCCATGATCGAGCGCGGGCTGGCGGCGGCATCGACGACCAGTACCGAGCACACGTCCACCAGCGGCCACACCTGGCCACCGATCATCAACCTGAGCGAAGCCAACGGTTACTTTTTTGCGACCGGCCGCGCGGAGCTGACACCCGACTTTGAGTATGGGCTGCGGACCTCGGTGGCGCGTCGTTTGTTGCAGATCGCTGCGTCTTACGACGTGGACGTGATCGAAGTGATCGGCCACACCGACGAGCAGCCAGTCACCGGCCGGGCGTCGAATCTCGACCGCAACTTGCCCGGTGTGATGCTCGGCGAGACCGATCCGAACGGCCTGCAATGGGCGGACAATGCCGGGCTCGGTCTTGCCCGCGCGCTCGCCGTGGTGCGGGTCTTATCCGCGGACCCGCGCCTGCAGGCGTTCCGCATCCTCCCGCTCTCGGCCGCGCAACTGATCGATACCGGTGGCACGCTCACCCGCTGGGACTACCAGGGCGACGTGCGCGAGCGCCGCCGTATCGAGATCCGCATGCGCAAGTCGGCGTAGCGGGACTTCACGAATCGGTACGCAACTCAATGGCCCTCGTCGTGATGAGCCCGAACCGTCATTGCGAGCGAAGCAATCCAGAGAGAATTCTGGTGGGCGTATTTGAATTTGGGCCGCAGAGCTGGATTGCTTCGTTGCGGAGCCCGTCATCGGGCGGGCCACTTCGGGCCGGACCCGTTGGCCCCTCGCAATGACGAGCCCGAAGGCCTACGATATATAAAAGTCTCACTCGGCAGGGCTCATTACGCCACCGGGCGTCGCTTGTGACGTCGCATCGGGACGTTCGCGCCCCAGGAACAGCATGCGCAACGCGGGCACGACCACGAGCAACATGATTGGGCCGACCAGCATGCCGCCGACAACGACCGTCGCCAGCGGCTTCTGCACCTGGCTACCGATACCGGTCGAGATCGCCGCGGGGAACAGGCCGATACAGGCCGAGAGTGCGGTCATCAGCATTGGCCGCATCCGGTGCGTGGCGGCGACGAACATTGCGTCGACGGTCGCGGAACCAGCTGCCTTGACCTGGTTGTAGTAGGTAATCATCAGGATCCCGTCCATGACCGAGACCCCAAACAATGACACGAAGCCGATCGCCGCCGAGATGCTGAAGTCCAAGCCCGTGACGTAAAGGGCAATGATCCCGCCGGCGACCGAGAATGGTATACCGGCGAGCGCCAGCAGGCTGTCCCGCAACGAGTTGAACAAGCCGTAGAGCAACACCAGGATCAGGACCAGGCTGACCGGGACAATGACAGCCAGGCGTGCCTGAGCACGTTGCAGGTCCTCGAACTCGCCAGCCCAGACCATGCGATAGCCGGATGGCAGCGTTACGTTCTTCTTAATCCGCTCCTCCGCTTCAGCGACAGTGCCGCCAAGGTCGCGGCCGCGGGTGCTGAATTTCACCGCGATAAAGCGAACGGTGCCTTCGTGGTAGATGTTGACCGCGCCTGTATCGAGGCTGATGTCGGCAAGCTCGCGTAGCGGAATATACGCATTGTTGCCATTGGCGGTCGTGTAACCGACCTTGATGTCGCCAACGGACTCGAGCGTTGCACGATATTCCGGAGACAGGCGGACTTGGACATTGAACTGGCGGTCGCCCTCCAACTGGGTGGTGGCAACCGTGCCTCCCATGGCGGCCTGGATGACGGTGTTCACATCGCCGGTGTTGAGGCCATAGCGTGCGGCCTTTTCGCGATTCACCCTGACGTTCAGATTGGGTTGTCCCAGCACCCAGAACACACCGAGGTCAGCGACCCCGCGGACCTGTTCCATTTCGTGCTGCACCTGACGTGCGAGCCGCTCCAGGGTCGGCAGGTCGCGACCGAGGATTTTGATCGAGTTCGCGCCTTTGACGCCCGAGAGCGCCTCCTCGATGTTGTCCTGGATATATTGCGAGAAATTGAATGTGCTGCCGGGAAACGCCTCGGCGAACTCCTTCTGCAACTGCTCGGTCAGCTTCTCCTTCGTCAGCCCGGATGGCCACTCGTCAAACGGCTTGAGCGGGGCGAACAGCTCAACGTTGGAGAAGGGGGACGCGTCGCTGCCATTGTCCGGCCGTCCGTGCTGGGAGACGACGGTGCGGATTTCCGGATGCCGCAGCAGGATCTCGCGCATCTTGTTGGTGGCGGGTGAGCCGGCATCGAGCCCGATCGTGGGCGGCATCTGAGCGCGGATCCAGAAATTGCCTTCCTCGAGATGAGGCAGGAACTCGCTCCCGAGCTTGGTTCCCAGCAGGCCAACCAGAGCCATGAAAGCCACGCCGATCACAGCCATCGTCCAGCGATGCCGCAAGGCCCAGCGCAGCACGGGTTCATAGACGAACCGTATGACCCGGACGAAGATTGTTTCGACTTCCTGGATGTGCTCGGGAAGTAGGAGCGAGGCCAGCACCGGCGTGACGGTGAACGTCGCCATCAATGCGCCGAACAGGGCGTAGCCGTAAGTGCGTGCCATCGGGCTGAAGATCTGACCCTCGACGCCCTGCATGGTGAAAAGGGGAACGAACGCCGCGACCGTAATGGCGGTGGAGAACAAGATCGCCTTGTCGACTTGCAAGGAGCTGATGAAGATCATGCGCAAGCGGTCGGTCCAAACCTGGTGCGCGCCTGGCTCCGTAGACCGCGACGGGTCGGGCCCCCACCGCCCCTCGGAGAGGTGCTGCAGCATTCGCTCGCGCTCCTCGGGGGCCGATTGGAAATTGCGAAAGATGTTCTCCACCAGGATGACCGCAGAATCGACGATGATGCCGAAGTCAACGGCTCCGACCGAGAGCAGGTTGGCGTCCTGGCCGGTCAGCACCAACATGATCACGCTGAAGAACAGCGCGAACGGGATATTGATCCCAACGATGATGGCGCTGCGCAGGTCGCCAAGGAATATCCATTGGATGAAAAAGATCAGCAGACAGCCGAAGACCAGGTTGTGCAACACCGTGTGAGTGGTGACCTCGACCAAAGCGGCACGATCGTAGTAGGGGACGAGCTTCACGCCTGGCGGCAGCGTCCCGTCGTTGTTCATCTTTTCGACTTCAGCCTTGATGCGCGGAATGACGTCGTTGGTGTGAAATGTCCGTCCCATCACCACAATGGACAATGCGACGTCGTTTTCACGGTCGCGGCCGCCGATGCCGAGCCGCGGTACGTATCCGATGCTGACCTGGGCGACGTCCTTGAGCAGCACAGGAACGCCGTTGACCTGGTTGAGCACGACGTTCTCGATGTCGTTGACGTGGTAACCCTTGGTCAAATCCTCATCGCCACCGCTGTCGATGAGACCGATGCCGCGAATATTGACCGATTGCTGACCGACCGTGACCTCGCGTCCACCCACATTCACATTGGCGTTGCCGAGCGCCGTGATGATCTGCGGAATGGTGATGCTGTAGGCGTCAAGCTTGTGCAGATCGACATCGACGTTGTATTGCTTTGTCGTGCCGCCCCAGGAATTGATCTGCACAACGCCCGGCACCGTAAATAGGCGTCGCGTGATGATCCAATCCTGCACCGTCCGCAAATTGGTCAGGCCAAAGTGCTCCGGGCCAACGATCTGATAGCGATAGATCTCACCGATCAGGCTCGATTGCTGGATCTGGGGAACCTGGTTTCCTGGCAGGGTGACGTTCTGCTGCAGGCTCAGTGCGGCCTGGGTGTACGCGAAAAAGAAGTCGACGCCGTATTTGAAGGTGACGCGGACGAAGGTGAGGCCGTAGAACGACTCGGAGCGAATGTTGTCGATGCCCGGTGTTGGATAGAGGCCGATCTCCATCGGGGTCGTGTAGTAGCGCTCCATCTCTTCGGCGGAGAGCCCAGGCGCCTGGGCGGTAATCTCGAGGATCACCGGTGCCGGATTCGGATAGGCCTCGATATTGAGCCTGCTGAACGCGACAAGCCCGCCTGCCGTGAACACGAGCAAGGCGAGCAGGATGATTGCCCGGCGGGTCAGGCCAAACGCTAGAATACCGTGAAGCACTGCGGTCCTCGTCCTGTCATCGAATGGGCGACATGCTCAGCACGTGCTGCAAGCTCTCAGTCGGCGCCGCTGCTCGTGCTGATGATGAGCATGTTGCTCAGGAATATCGCTCCGTCGGTGGCGACCAACTCCCCGGGCCTCAGCCCCTCGAGGATCTGGCGATATCCCTCGTGTCGCAGACCGATCTTGACTTTCCGCTGTGTGAAGCGACGCTGGTCCGTGGTCACCCAGACGCTTTGGGTGCCATCGCCTTCTCGCACCACGCCATCCAGCGGGACAGCAACCGAGCGCACGGGATTGCCGGTGCGGATGATGAACCGGGCGAACATCCCGGCCCATAGTTCGTGGTGTGGATCCTTGATCACGGACCGCATAACGACCCGACGGGTATTGGGATCGATGTTCAGCGCGATGTTTGTGATGCGGCCCGAGAACGTGTGATCAGGATAGGCAGGCACTCTGACAGTGACATCTTGGCCGATGCGGAAGGCTGGGGTGTCGCTCTCGGCGACGGTCGCGATCATCCACATGGTCGAGTCGTCGGCGACTGTGTAAGGGGCCGGAGGATTGCCGGGTTGCACGAACAGACCGGGCTGCGCCTGGCGGTCCGAGATCCGGCCGGAAACCGGGCTGCTGATCACCAGGATCGGATCGACCCTACGGTCCTTGATCATCTTGTCCATCTCGGCGTCGGTCTTGCCGAAGATACGCACCGCATCCCGCGCCGCGCGCAGCGCGCCCTCCGCGGTCATCTGATCGGACACCGCCTGCTCGTATTGCTGCTGCGACCAGGCCTTTGTTTCATAAAGGACCTTGGCGCGAACGAGGTTCTTGCTGGTCAGCTCGAGCACGCCGGCGGCGGAGATCAGGTTTGAGGCAGCCTGCACCAGATCTGGACTGTCGATCGTGAACAAGATCTCGCCTTTGCTCACCACATCGCCTAGCTGCGCGCTCAATTGCACGATCCGGCCCGGATAATCGGTGAATACCTGAACGGCCATATCCTGGTTGAAATCGATGCTGCCGATCGCCTCCTTCTCGATTGGAAACTCGCGCATGCCGGCCGCCTCGACCTTGACGGTTTCCATCTGGGTTTCGGTCAGCTCAATGGTTGGGGCGGACTGCGTGTCGGCGACTGGCCCTTTCGGCGTGTCCGTGACGGCCGCCTGGGCGGCAGCCACTGCCGCGGCGGGGACAGCCTTGCGGGCTGCGTCCAGGTGCGTGGCGAAATAAGCGCCAGCGATTGCACTCAACACAATCACTGTGACGACTGTTCGCTTGCTAATCGTCCAAATTTCGGAAGTCTTATTTTCCGCCATGACACCCGCGCTCGCTATCGATGTTCGTCAAGCGTCAGTGACGACGATTGTCCTTCTGCACTGCTGGCGCATTTTAAGGATCAGGGCATCGAGGCTTAGCTCTGGTGAAGCTACCGATCCCTGCACACGCTGCGCCGCAGCACAAATGCCGTCGAGCGGTTCGACCGTCTACTGTGATTAATTACGGGTTCGACTGTGATAGATCACAGTTCGCGGCCATGGGCCGCGAATGCATCGTTGGTTACGGTCCGCCCCGCCACCCGTGTGTCCGGCCGGCATCGCGCGTCTCGGCTGTTCAGAAACTCCTGCAACAGATGAACCTGCACATCTCTTTGAGCCGCTGCGCTGATCGCTGCAATGCTGGCGCAAACGGCCGGCGGTCTGATTAGCGCGGCCGTCGCCCAGTCCACGCCTTCCGAGCTTTCAGTCTGTGGCTGGATCGGGGTCAAGGTTAGTCCCATGACTCGGCCGGTCGCCGACAGCCTCGGCTTTACCGAGCTAACCGGAGCAATTTTCGATCGCCCGGAGGCTGGCAGCCCCGCCGCGCGGGCCGGAATCGAGTCAGGTGACGTCATCACTGCAATCAACGGCTCGCCGCTCACCAATGCGACCGATTTCGCGACGACAATCGCGATGATGTCGCCAGGGACCGTCGTGCATTTCGCCACATGGCGCAACGGACAGCTGATGGAACTCAAATTAACCTTGGGCTCGTCCAAATGTGCCCGGGCCAGTCACCTGTTCCGAACAAACTCGACGCTGCGTCAATTATGAACCCGGTCGCCTTCTTTCTGGGCGGGAGGTCCGAACCCCACGCGGGGCGCCCAAGCTGGGATCTATAATTCGGGAAACGGAAGAACTCGACGGCCCCGGGATCGGGGCTTGCTGGGCTAGATGCCGGGGCCGTTTCGTTGAGGGATCGATCCTCACACTTTCAGTAGCATTGCTTTGCGAGCAGATCTGCTGCGAAAAATCCCAGAAGAAATCCCATCAACTGGATACGGGCTACGGCGAACCGCAGAGTAGGTCTTCCGCTATTTTCCGGACTTGTGAATCAAGCCGACGTTTAGTCTCGACGAAGACGAGAAGCTGGTGATCGGCGAGCGGTTGTCGACGACCTGACCCCTGGCATGGGGTGCTTGCTTGCGCTCCGCCGCCGTCGCGATCTTGCGGGCCTTGATTGAGTGCGAAAGTGTCGGTGCGGCTTGGAGATCGCCTGATGCAAGCCCGGTGACAGCGAGGGCTGCGGCCAATGGCAATAGGGCAGCGCGCATGGATTTGCTCCAATGATATGGTAGGCGGCTCGACGCCGCATCGGAACTCATCGTATTTCTCTTTGATCTGGGCCTGAACTGTCATTTGTTGCAGAGAGGGCGTCCAGGGGCGGACCATTCAACCCGTCCCCGCGCTCAATGTCGTGCAGATCCTCATGCGACCGGTATGCTCTGTGCGTGCCGGAAAAGGTTGTTTGGATCGAAGGCGGCTTTGATCTGCCGCAGTCGAGGTAGATTGGCTCCCCAATAGGCTTGCGCCCAATTGGTGAGATCGAGATCGCAGTAATTGACGTAGCACTCGCCGGACACGAACGGGCGCATGGCGGCGTAGAGCGTGCGGATATGACCGAGCTCGGTCTGCGTCTCAACGGCGTTGGTCCATTCGGAAAAATACTGGATGCAGAACAGCGTGCCGGCGCGATGCGAGAAGGCCGTCGCATCGCGCGCCACGCTGGTGACGGCCCCGCCATATGAATCGCAGATCGCGACCACGGACGGCGTTGTCTCGAGCTGCCCGAGCAGGGTCGTGACGCCCGCGTCGGTCAGTGGCGAAGTGATGTAATCCGATTTGGCTTTGAAGAACGTCGGAGGCGCTGGTCCACCAAAGAAATGCTTGGCCCCGTTGAGGAACGACATCGGCTCGAGATTTGGTGGCGAGACGGGTTGGGCGACGTTGGTGAGTGCGCGCAACTCGCGCTTGAACTCGGCCACGCTGCCGATCGACTGGCCGGCGCAATGCAGTTCGATGAGGCCGCCGGCCGCATGGCCCACGCGCAAGAAGGTTGTGATGTTCGCTGGCGCGTGCGGCGCCCAGGCTTGCCAGGCTTTGAAAAGCTGCCTTGCGTGCGTTTGCGGCAAGCGCCAGGTCACCCCCAGCACGACAACCTGAGGGATCCGGAAGATCTTGAAGCGAAAGCGCGTCACCGCGCCGAAACTTCCACCGCCGCCTCCGCGCGCGGCCCAAAACAGATCGGGATTGTGCTGCGCATCGACTTGGATGATCGCGCCCTGCGGATCCACAAGCTCGAGCCATTGCAGGTTGTCGCAGGCGAGCCCGAAGGGGCGCGCAATCAGGCCAAACCCGCCGCCGAGCGCGTGGCCGGCAATGCCCACCGTCGGACAGCTTCCGCCCGGGAATCCAAATCCGGCAGCGCCAATTGACTCATAGATCGGGCCGAGGGTTGCCCCGGCTCCGACGGTCATCGTCCGCGCGGTGCGGTCAAACGCGATCTGTTTGAGCATGCGGGTGTCGATGACGACGCTCGCGCTCTGCGAAAATCCCTCATAGCTGTGGCCGCCGCTGCGGACAGCAAACGGCAAGTTGTTGCTACGGCACCAGCTGACCATGACGGAGACCGCGTTCGCGGTCTTGCATAAAGCGCGCAGCTTAGGGCGCAACAGCATGCGCTCGTTGGCGGCCGGTTCATAGGTGTCGTAACCCGGCTGCCCAGGCTCCAGCAGCACCGCGTCGTTCGCCGCGAGATTGGGGAGGGGAGGCAGGGTCTGCGCGGACGCATGGCGGATCAGCGCGGGCGCAAATACCGTTGCGGCCCCGAATGCCTTGAGCGAACTACGGCGTGTGATGGGCGGGATCATTGTGGGCCCATGCCTGCGTTCCCAAATGATAGCATCGTTCGACCCCGAAGCGATGCCACTATCTTGTATAACCTGCCGCGCTCGGGCGAAATGTGATTGAGTTCACTCATGAAGAGATCGTGATGGCATCGATCTGCGAGCCCGGTATTCTGATCGTCGCGTCGGCCGATCCGGATCCGCCGTTCGATATCCTGCAGCGGCGCGCTGGTTTCCGAACCAAACAACATGGAGCTCATCATGATCCGAGCGTTCAAGTTCATCACCGGGCCGGACAATCAATCCCACGTGCAGGAAGGCACGATCAAGGAGCATGCGCGCACCGACGTGGTGTCGATTCACGTCGAGGAGACGCCGGCCCATTCGTCGCTCGATTGGCACACCGCACCCGAGGCGCAATACGTGATCACGCTTTCAGGTACGCTGGAATTCATCACGCGCGGAGGTGAGAAGTTTGTCCTGCGCCCCGGCGACGTGCTTGTCGCTGAGGACACGATGGGCACCGGCCACCGGTGGCGCCTGATCGACGATCAACCCTGGCGCCGCGCCTATGTTGTGCTCAAACCGGGCGCGAAGGATACGTTCGTGGCGAAGAACCCGGCGTAGCTATGCCTCGCGTGCTTCTTCTTCGCGCGCTCGTCGGATGAAGCTCTCGATGTCGAGTTCCTCGCCCAGTCCCGCATCAAGCTCGCGAAGGCCCTTATCAATCTGCGCTCGCAGCTGAGTCGCTTCCGCATCCTGTCGGTGCGTGTTGTCCCGGTAGTGCCGGTCGGCCGCATGCATCAGCTCCCAGATGACCGGGTCGCGGTCGCGAGTCGGCAATGGATCGTGGTCCCAATAGCCATAGCGATCCTCGCCCGACACAAGTGTCGCGGCACGCCGGCCGATGGTGGATTCCACATGCGTCGGAATAAACATCATGGCAAAACCGATGCGCCGATCGTCGGACGTGTTCGGCTCCGAAGAGTGGAAGAGATGGCCGTGGTGGATCGAGAACTCGCCGGGCTTGAGCACCAGGTCGACGGCGGTTGATTCGTCAACATCGACCAGTGCCTGGCCGCGCGAGAGCAGGTTGTCCTTGTCATGGGTCTCCACGTGCTTGTGCGTCCCGCTGCGATGCGAGCCGGGGATCGCACGCATGCAACCGTTGTGACGCGTCACCTCGTTGAGCGCGAGCCAGGCCGTGATGATGGTGGGCGGCTTGAGGCCGAAATAGGCGTGATCCTGGTGCCAACTGACAAACTTGCGGTCCTGCGGATCCTTGATCCAGAAGCGCGAGGCCATGATGAAAAGATCCGGCCCGACGAGATCGGAGATCGCGCCGATCAGACGCGGATGGCGGGCGAGCCGCCAAGCCCAGTCGAAATAGAGGTGTCCCTTGATGTGGATCGTCTCGACCGCCGAGCGTCCGGTCTCGGCTTCGTAGCCTTCGAGCTGCCGGCGACAATCGGCCGCTTCTTCCAGCGAGATGGCAACCACCGGCGAGACAAAGCCATTGTCCGCAAACGCGCGGACTTGCTCGTCGCTCAACACCTTGGGCATGCGCTCCTCCGACCAGCACTTTTGACAATGGTTCCAGCTTTGTGGTCGATTATAACCGACAAAAACAGCATCGGCTGCCATAATCCGGTTTGGGGGGATCACTGATGAACATGCTTGTGCGCACCGCGATCACCGCGACGCTGATCACCGGTGCGGGCGCGCTGCCTGCATCCGCCGAGGACACAATCAAGGTTGGGGTGCTGGTCGGCTATTCCGGCATCGGCTCGCTCTCCGGCCAGCAGACGGACGCCACCATCAAACTGTTCCAACAA
>JAFAXD010000078.1 GCA_019241285.1 Xanthobacteraceae bacterium
TGGCCGCCGGGCTCGGATGCTTGGCGTTTGCCGGCGAGGCGCACGCGTTCTCGCCTTGGGCGATGGCGCTGCCGTTCGCGGTCGGCCAGTTCTACCTCGCGGTTGTTCTCTATTTCGATACGGGAGTTCGTGGTGGCGAAAGCTGACGACAACACACAAACCGGCCGATTCGCCTACGATGGCCTCGACCGCGTCATTCATGAGAAGGCGCGCCTGAGCGTGCTGACGTCCCTCGTCACGCACCCAAAGGGGCTTGTGTTCGGCGACCTGAAGGAAATGTGTGGGCTCACCGACGGCAACCTCAGCCGGCATCTGCAGGTGCTGGAGGAGGCAGGATTGATCGATATCCAGAAGGGCTACGACCACAACCGGCCGCAGACAGTGTGCCGGATCACCGCCCAGGGCCGGCGGCGCTATCTCGATTATCTGCAAGTGTTGGAGCAGATCGTGCGCGATGCCGCGACGGCCACCGACGTGAGTGCGCCGCCGCTCGGACTGCGCGGCGCACGACCGGCTTAATTTTTTTGCGGAGGAACTTTACAATGCAAAGTACTCTTATCAATCAAGCTCTGCATGTCGCCATTATCATGGACGGCAACGGCCGCTGGGCGACGCGCCGCGGGCTGCCGCGTACGGCAGGACACCGCGAAGGTGTTCAGACTGTCCGGCGCGTGGTCGAGGCGGCGTCCGATCTCGGTGTTAGCGCGCTAACGCTATTTGCATTTTCCTCCGACAACTGGCGGCGTCCTGACACGGAGGTACGCGCCCTGATGGGGTTGCTGCGCCACTATCTGCGCACAGAGTGCAAACGCCTGATCGACGGGGGTGCGCGGTTGACCGTCATCGGCCGTCGCGACCGGCTGCCCCGCGGACTTGCTGATGAGATCGGCACAGTGGAGCAGGCGTCCGCCAATTGCCAACAGCTCGATCTGCGGGTGGCCATCGATTATTCGGCACGCGATGCGATTGCGAGTGCGGCCGCCGCGTGGGGCGCATCGGACTTGCCGTCGCGCGAAGCCTTTGCGCGATTGATCGGTCCGGCCGGGGAGGCGCGCTGCCGCGATGTCGATCTCCTGATCCGCACCGGCGGGGAGAAACGGCTCTCCGACTTTCTGCTGTGGGAGGCGGCCTACGCCGAGCTGTGTTTCATCGACACGCTGTGGCCGGACTTCGGCCGCGACGATCTCGCCGCAGCGCTCGCCGACTTCCGCCGACGTGAGCGCCGGTTTGGGGGATTGGGGCAGGGGAATGCGTTGGCAAGTGTTGGGTAGGTAGTCACGCCCCGAGGTAAGCGAGGCGCACCTTCTCGTCATTCGCCAGGTTGGTAGCGCTGTCCGCACCGACGATATGCCCATTGTCCAGCAGATAACCGCGATCGGCGATGGCGAGGCTTTGGCGCGCGTTCTGCTCGACAAGGAAGATGCCGACGCCGGTGTCTTTGATGCGCGCGAGCGTGCGGAACAGCTCGGTGCACAGGAGCGGCGCCAGGCCGAGCGAGGGTTCATCGAGCATCAGGATGGTCGGGGCTGACATCATGGCGCGGCCGATCGCGACCATCTGGCGCTCGCCGCCGCTCATGGTGCGCACCAGCTGCTTGCGGCGCTCGCCCAGTTTGGGAAACAGGGAGAGCACGCGGTCCATGTTCTCCGTCTCGGATGGCCGCGCGCGCCGGGGATAGGCGCCGAGAATGAGGTTCTCCTGCACGGTGAGGTCGGCGAAAATGCCGCGATCCTCCGGCACCAGCGCAATGCCGGCCTCCACGATTTCGTGCGCGGGCTGGCGGGTGATGTCATGTCCATCCATCAGCACGCTGCCGCCGTCGCGCTTGCGTACTTGGCCGGCGACGGCGCGCAGGAACGTGCTCTTGCCGGCGCCGTTGGCGCCGAGCATGACGACAATCTCGCCCTTGCTCACGGTGAGCGAGACGTCCTCGAGCGCGCGGTGCCGCCCGTAGAACACCGATATGCCGCGGCTCTCAAGCATCGGCGGTTCCCAGATAGGCGCGGATCACCTCGGCGTCGGCCAGCACGTCGCGCGGGGTGCCCTCGGCGATCTTGGCCCCGCTGCTCATGACGATGCAGCGGTCGCACAGGCTGCGGATCGCGTGCATCACATGCTCGACGATGATGATGGTGCGTCCCTCGGCGCGCAGTTGCTCGATCAGCGCGATTCCGGTCTTGAGCTCGGTGGGATTGAGGCCGGCGAGCCATTCGTCAAGCAGCAATACTTTCGGGTCGCCGGCAAGGGCCCGCGCAAGCTCCACGCGCTTCTGATCGATGTAGGTCAGCGCCGTCATGGCGACGTCGCCGGCATTAGGGAGCCCGACCCGCTGCAACAGGGCGTGCGCGTAGTCGTTGAGCTCCTGGCCCCAACGGCGCGCGTGGCCGAAGACGCCGCCCGCGGTGACGTTCTCCAGCACCGTGAGACCAGGCAACATGCGAACGAGCTGGAAGGTGCGCGCAACGCCTTTGCGGGCGATGCGGCTCGCGCCGATGCCGGCGATGTCCTCGCCGTAGAGCCTGATCTCGCCCGCGCTTGGCCGCAGGGCGCCGGAGATCAGGTTCATCATGGTGGTTTTGCCGGAGCCGTTTGGGCCGATCAGCCCGAGCACCTCATTCTCGGCCAGCGCGAACGAGATGTCGTTGACGGCGACCAGGCCGCCGAAGCGCTTGCTGACGGCGTGTGCCGTAAGGGCAGGGCTGTCAGGCATCGCGGCTCCTTCGGACGAGGAGTAGTCGCAGGGATTTCAGCCACTCGCCGCGCTGGCGCAGCGCGTCTTCGATGAGGCCGACGACCCCGTTGGGGATGAAATACACGATGAGTAGGAAGGCGGCCCCGAGCAGCAACGTCGTTTGCGCCGGGAAGTTGGCCGAGATCAGTTCCCAGAGCAGCGTGAATGGAATGACGCCGAGCAGCGGTCCCCACAGGCGATGCACGCCGCCAAGCAAGGCCATGATTACCACCTGGAATGACAGGAACGGGCTGAACGCAATCGTGGGTTCCACATAGCTCCAGCGCGGCGCCACCAAGGCGCCAGCAATGGCGGCAAAGGTGCTCGAGATCACGAACAGGATCACCTTGGCGCGCGCGGTGTTGATCCCGCAATGCACGGCGACCAGCTCGTCATTGCCGATGATGCGCAGCGCAAAGCCGAGCCGCGAGCGGCCGATCCACCAGCCGACCAGGTACACGACGGCCGTCAAGGCGAGGAGTTGCCAGAAGAACATCTCCTCGCTGCGATCGACATAAACATAGAGCCCGCTCATGGTGCCGAGCACGTGTTGCAGCCAAGTGATGATCTGCCGGACGAGCTCCGCGAGGCCCAGGGAAAAGATCACGAAGTACACGCCGGAAATACGCAAGGTGGCGAGGCCGACCACGGCCGCGAACAAAGCCCCTGCGACGCCCGCCAATAAAACGAGGACCGGATAGGGCGCGAGATCGAGCCCGCCGGCGACGATGTACATGCCGCTGCCGAAGAACGCCGCCGTCGCGAGCGAGATGTAGTTGGTCGGTCCGGAGAACAGCATCCAGGAGGTCGCCAGTGCCGTGTAGATAGCAATCGAGATCGCGATCGACTGCACGTAACCGGAGCCGACCAGCGGCACGACAGCAGCGAGCGCGAACAGCACCGCCGCGATGGCGAGATTGCGCCATTCCCGGCCGGTGATGCCGAGCCGATGGCCAGTTGATTTGGTCACCGGGACGGGCGCGGCGGCTTGGGCCTCGCTCGTCATGACGAGCGCCTCCCGAGCAGGCCTTCAGGTCGCACCAGCAGGATTGCCATGAACAACAGGTAGGCCGCGGCAAGTGTCAGCCCCGGATCAACCAGGCTCGCCACCGTGGTCTCTGCGAGGCCAAGGATGAAAGCCGCCAGGATAGCGCCGCGTATGTCGCTCACGCCGCCGAGGATCACGATGATCAACGCCTTGAGGGTGAAGACGACGCCGAGCGAGGCATCGAAGGTGAGAAACATGCTGAGCAGCACGCCGCCGGCGGCGGTGACGGCGCCACCCAGCGCGAAAGCCAACGCGGAGGCGCGGGTGACGTTGATCGAGACAAGCCCGGCCGCCGCCGGGTTGACGGAGACCGCCCGCAAGGCGAGGCCGGGGCGGGTGCGGTGCAGCCACAGATAAAGTCCGAGGCAGAGCACGAGCGAACCGATAAATGCGGCAACGCGATTAAGCCCATAGGGTTCGCCGAGAATGAAGATCGGGCGCGCCAGATAGGAGTAGCTCAGATATTCGCCCCCGAACACTGCGAGCAGGATTCCGACCAGGATGAAACTCAGGCCGAAGGTCGCGAGGATGCAATCAACTTCGAGCTGGCCCTGGTTTCTGGCGCGGCGCACCAAGGGGACGATGAGAACGCGGTAGATTGCCCAGTTGACCGCGAACGCCAACGGGATGACGCCGATCAACGCGTAGAACGGGCTCGCATTGGACGCGGTGTAGAACCAGAACGTACCGAAGGCGCCGGCGATCAGCATCTCGCCATTGGCGAGGTTCATGATCCGGGCGACGCCATACTGCAGCTGCAAGCCCATCGCCATCAGGGCGTAAGTGGCCCCAAGCAGCAGGCCGATGATGATGATGTCCATGTTGTGAGCCCAACTCACCCAACCCCGCGCGTCAACGCGCGGGGTCTCCGACAGGCCCGACCATGAGTCGAACGGCTTAACCCCAACTGGTCTTCAGTTTGACCGGGCTATAGTCGGTGAAGCCGACACCGGCGACCGCGTTGAAGAATCCGTTCTGCCATTGGCCGACCGTATAGAACTTGTCGAGCTTCTGGTTGCGAATGTCGAGCTCGCCGACGATCGTCTTGAACGTGTGGCTTTTCAGGTAGGCCGTGATCGCCTTTAGATCCATGGAGCCGACGCCCTCGATCGATTGCGTGATCATCTGCAGCAGCGAGTAGTAGAAGGGACTGCCCCAGTAATCGGCGTCGACGCCGGTGGCTTCCTTGTGCGCCTTGTAGTAGGCGCGGATCTCCGGCGTGTCCTTGATTCCGCCGGCGCCGAGCACGTTCTCCGCGGCAGGGCCGAATTTCTGATAGAAGCCGGGGAAAGCCGTCGCGACGGCGCTGTAGTAGGCCTTCACGTTGAGGCCTTCGATCTTTGCCTGTTCGGCCAGTCCAAACGTGTCGGGCGGATAGGACCAGGCAACGAACGCGTCCGGATTGGCGGCCTTCGCAGCCTTGACGACCGGGGCAAGGTCCTGCGTGCCGAGCGGGTAGGATTTATCGTAGACGATATCGAAGCCGGCTTTCTTGAAGATCGGCCGGCCGGCGTTGGCAAGCTCGATCCCGAAGTCGTCGGCGACGTTGACCACGGCGACCTTGTTGCCGATCTGTTTGTCGTCCTTGAGCTTCTTGAGAATATCGATCGCCGCCTGGGCAAAGGACGTGGTCGATCCCTGCACAAAGAATATGTTAGGATAACGCTTGATGAGTTGATCCATCTGATCGGTGACGCAAGCCTGCGTGACCAGGGGATAGTTGTATTTGGCGTAGATCGGCGCGACGGCGAGATTGAACCCGGTTGCGTAGACCGGCATGATGAAATCGACTTTGTCGACGGTGGCGAGGCGTTCGACCGCCTTGATCGTCTCCGGCGGTTGGGTGCGGTCGTCATATTCGATCAGTTCGACCTTATGCATCCCATCCTTTAGCTTGAGCCCGCCGCGTTGATTGATCTCATAGGCCCAGAGCTTGAAGTTCGGGAAGTGCGTGACCGCCGCTCCAGGAGCAAGCGGGCCGGTCTTTGGACCTACCACACCGAATTTGATGACGCTCGGATCCGCGGCGCGCGCAATCCTTTGACCGAACGATGCCGCAACCGTCGTGGCGGCTCCGTACTTCAGCAATTCGCGTCGGCGCATTGCTTCTCTCCCTGATATGATTGGGGCCGCCCAGTGGCTCGCCCTTTTTATTTTCACGGCCGGTGTTGTTGGCCGGCGGTCCGCTCAGGATAGCGTCATAACCAGCGGTGGCATAGCAGCGCACCGGCACGCGATGAGAATTATTTGTGAGGGGAATAGCGAATGCGGTGACCCTGGAGGCCGTCGACGATCACGCGCTCATGCGATTGGCGGGGACAGGATCGCGGAGCAGATGCGGGGCGCCGTAGTCGCGCAGGATAAGCTCGGGCCGAGGGGCGGGCGGTGGCTCGCCCGACGCCTGCGACTGCAAATGTGCCCCAAGATAGCGGGCGTGCGCGACGATGCTGCTGCCGAATGCGCGGCGCTCGCGCTCATACCGCGCCAGTGCGGCATTGAGGTCGCCGCCGCAACTGGCCAGCGCGTCGGCCAAACCCTGTGCGTCGAGTGCCGCCTTGGTGACCCCGGCGATCACGTGCGGCCGGGCGACGAACGCGGCGTCGCCCAGGAGGGCGACGCGGCCGAACACCATCTGCGACGACTCCAGGTCGAACATGGCTTGCACCAGCGGGCGGTCGACGCGGGCGACCAGGCCGGCAATAGCGGGTGGGAATAGCCGCGCCGCATCGGCCTTGAGATCATCGATCACCTCGCGCCGGATCAAGGTGGGTGCAATGGTGACCCCGTGGCAGCGTCCGCTCGCGTCGGTGCAGAGCGCCGGCAACTCGGTCTCGAACTCGACCGGACGGTACCACACGTAGCAACAGCGTTGCGGGCCGGTGCGGGCTTCGTCCTCGCGTGGGATCGGAACGCAGACCATCATCTCGCGTGGCGCAAAGCAGAAGGTGAGGTGATCCAGGATCAGCGCTCGCTCACCCTCAGCGAGTTCGCTCTCCGCCACAATGCCGCGCCAGCACACATAACCGGCGTATTGCGGCTGCGTCTGCGGGGCTAACTGCCGGCGTACGGTTGAGTGGATCCCGTCAGCACCGATCAGCAACTCGCCCTCGGCGCGTGAGCCATCTGCGAAGATCGCGGTCACCGAGTCGGCATCCTGCTCGATTCGCGCCAACGTGGTGGTTGCGCGAAAGTGTTGTGAGGGCAGCGCCTGCTTGAGTGGGCGATAGATACGCGCCCAGGCGTCGGTGACTGGCCGGCGTGGGACGTCATGAGTGATCCGGCCAGCGCGGTCGAGGGCGATGATCGAGCGCACCACTACGCCGGCCGAGGTGTCGAGGCGGACCCCGATGCGGCGCAGGACTTCGAACAACTCCTCGGTCACGCCGATTGCGGCACCGCGCCCGGCCAGATCTTCGCTGGCGCGCTCGAACACCGTCACGTCCCAGCCGGCCGCGCGCAGCAGGCTGGCGGCGAACAGCCCGCCAACCGACCCACCGATGATGAGCGCGCGGGGCTGAGTGACCATCAGCTCAAGAACATCGCGATGGCGTTCACCACTTCAGGCTTCTCCAGATGCACCAGATGGCCCGCGCCCCGGTACACCTTGATGTCCGCTTGCGGCAGGAACTTGCGCCACGTCTCTGTCTGCTGCACCGGGATGATCTTGTCCTCGTCGCCCCAGAGAATCAGCGTCGGCATCTTGATGCGGTGCAGGTAACGCATGAATTTGGGATCGGCCGGATGCTCCCATAGGAGCCTGGCGACGGTCGTTGCTTCGCGATAGCGCTCGCCGATGAAATCGAGGTCGGGCTTTTCCGGCAAGCGCTTTTTCAACACGTCGAAATTTGACACCAACAGGCCGGGGACTTCTTCGCCCGGTACAGCCAGGATGTCCAACATCGGGTGCTGCGGGTCGATTAGTCCTGCGGGCGCGATCAGGGCGAGTTTCTTGACCCGGTGGCCATGCTCGGAGGCGAATTTCGCAGCGAGGTATCCGCCGAGCGAGAGCCCGACCAGATGGAAGCGATCGAGGCCGAGCTGATCGAATAGTTCCAGATAGTGCATGACGTAATCGTGCAGGTCGGTGAAGGACGCATCATCGCCCGATTCACCAAAGCCTGGATGATAGGGGACGATGACTTTGAAGCGCTCGGTCCACGGCTCGGCAAAGTCGAAACCGTCGACCGTTCCGGCACCATGAAAAAACACCACTGGTTCGCCGTTGCCAGCCGAGTGGACAACGGTCTCAACCCCGTCAATCGTATAGGTCTCGCGTTTGAACTTGCCCATCTTTGAGCTCCTACTCGGCCGCGACTCTTTGCCCGGCATCGGCCTGCGCGCGCAGGCGCGGCATGACCTCTTCGGCAAACAGGGTGAGGTTTTTCACCGTTTTCCAGTGCGGCATGTCGGCAATGTGCATCACGCAGTTGATGTGGCTCGTCTTCATCCAGGCCGCCCACTCGCCGATCTGGTTCGCGACCTTGTCGGGCGTGCCTACGGCAACAAAGAACGAGCTGCTGATGGCATTGAAATCGAAGCCGCCATGCAGCTTGTCGGCCATCGCCGCGCGGGTCTTGAGCTGGTCGACCGAGAGATAGCCGGGCGGCGCCAGGTACTGCGGCGTGGTGCGCAGATAGTCCGAGAAGAAGTGCTCCAGGTGACCGATATATTCACGTTCAGCCTGTTCCTGGGTCTCAGCCACATAGACGAAGGTGAGCAGCGGTAACTGATCGGGCCGGATGGTGTGGCCGAAATGGGCGGCGCGCCGGCGCAGGTTCTCGTTGAGCTCGTAGGCGCGCTGTTGGGGCACGAATACCGAGGCGTAGCCGAACCCGTACTCGGCGGCGATCTCGATCGTCTCGGGGCTACCAGTGCCGACGATGTAGCAGGGCGGATGCGGCCGCTGGAACGGCCGCGGCCAAGGATTGAGAAACCGATACGTATAGAACTGGCCGTAGTGGGTGGTCGGTCCGTCCTGGGTCCAGGCTTGCAGGATGATCTTGAGCGATTCCTTGAAGCGGTCGCGCGCCGTCGCCGGGCTGATCGGGTTGGCCCAATACTCCATGCCGGTGCCGAGCGGGAACGCGACCTCCAGCCGGCCTTTCGACATCACGTCGAGGATTGCATATTCCTCGGCCAGACGGTTCGGCAGCATGAGGTTCGGTGGGGTTCCCCAGACGCAGATGCGCGCATTCTTGGTCTGCGGGACCAGAGCTGCGGCGATCAGATTGGGGGTCGCCATCATGCTGTAGACGGTGTTGTGGTGTTCGTTCACCACAATGGCGTCATAGCCGAGCCGGTCCGCGAGCACCAGTTCCTGCAGATAGCGTTCGTAAAGGTCGTGGCCGCGTTCGGGGTCATAGTATTTGTTGGGAAAACTGACCCAGGTCGATTTGAACTCTTGGTGATGCTCCGGCAGATGCACGTAGGGCATGAAGTGCATCGCGTTGAAACGAAGCGCGGCACTCATTGGTCGCCTCCTCGGATTTTTTGGTTATCTGCGGGCGCTGGGGTTGCGCCCCTAGGTTTCAGTATGGGGCTGGCGATACGCGAGTCAACCGCAGGCTGCGGACGAATGCTTGCGAATGTACTCGCTTACGAACCGATGGGAGTTTCGCTCCCGCTTCGGCCTACCGGATTAATCATGTCGCCTTGACTGCATATCGTGGCGGTATTACTTTCTGAGATAAGTAATGGAGGTCGTATGGAATCGGCAATCACCGTGAAGGGCCAAGCAACGATCCCGAAAGTCATTCGCGAGCACCTTGGGCTTAAACCTGGGGATCGGGTGAAGTTTTTCGTGCATCCCGACGGGAGTGTCGTTCTATTGCCAAAACGTTCCGCCTCAGCCTTGCGCGGCATCATCAAGTCGCGGCGTAGCGAGCGGGTCACAACTGACCGAATGAGCGAAGCCGCTGCGGAAGGTGCGGTCGCAGGTATGGTGCGACAGCGGCGTCGCGGATGATCGGTCTCGATACCAACATTCTGGTTCGATATCTGGTCCAAGATGACCCCAGGCAGTCACAGACCGCGACACGGATCATTGAAGGACTTACGGAACAGAACCCCGGCTTCATTAGTATCGTGGCGCTGGTCGAGACGGCTTGGGTATTGGACCGAGCCTATGGTGTCCCTGCTTCGGAAGTAGCTGCCGTTATAGAACGGCTGCTGCAAGCCGATGTCTTGGTGGTGCAGAATGAGCAGGAGGTGTTCACCGCCATGATTGCTCTCAAGGGGGCGCGAGGGTCATTGGCGGACGCGCTCATCGCGACCTTCGGCAGCAAGGCGGGCTGTTCGCGAACGCTTACATTCGATCAGAAGGCCTTACGGATCGACGGTTTCGAACTCGTATCGTGACGTTACTGCCCCTGGATCTGCAGCGGTGCGCAGTTGGTGCGGCCGGACATGAGGCAATCTTCCAGTTTGGTGGAGTTGTGGAGCGCCCGCGTGATGAACCATCCGATCACGACCAGGAGCACGACCACCCCCATCGCGATCAGCGGACCCCGCCGGCTGCCATCACCCTCGTCCTGATCCGCCATGGACGGGCCGTACCAAGTCCTCCCGGTCTCGGCAACTCTTCGGAATCCAATTGCTTCGCGGCAGAAGCGGGTGTTAGCTACCCGACGGCGGGGCGACCCAGTGCCTTGCCACCCTGTGTGCTATGGGGGCGACGGCGGGGACTGCGGTTCCCGCCGCTTGTCCATGGCATACGACTAGCCAGGCACATTCATGAGGTGTGGTGCGGGCCGCCCCGAGCGGCGCCTGCGCGTCCGCTCAAATCGGTCAGCACTTGGCCAAAACCGAAGCTCATTCGGTCAAAACCGAAATACATTCGATTTAGCGCTTGTGCGCCCCGACCATCAGCGTATAGTTGCGAAGCATTCTCAAGGAGATCCCCATGGCTAAGATCCGGCATATCGCCATGCAGGTTCCCGAGCTCGAAAAGGCGGCGGCTTTTTATGAAGGCGTGTTCGAGCTCAAGCGTGTTGCGAAAGTGGAAAGTCCGATCGGCAATGCGATCTCGCTGTCGGACGGCGTCGTCAATCTCACGCTGCTGCATTTCCCCGAAGGCACGATCGGCGGCAAGAACGGACCGGATTGGGCCGGCCTGCATCACATCGGCTTTGTCGTCGACGATGAGAGCTCGACCGCGGATAAGATCAAACAGTTGGGCGGCGAGTTCTTCATGCAGCTACCGAGCTATCCTGGTGTTGATGCCGAGAAGAAGTTCAAGGACGTGAACGGCGTCGTTTTCGATGTCGCCGAGCACGATTGGCGGCAGGCGAAAGAGAGCTGATCAGCCGCGAAGGAGCTGCTGTCGCGCGCGTCCGCCAGACCAATGACGGGAAGTCCTCGCATGCAAGACGGCGCCTCGCTGTCCAATGAAGAGATCCGCGATCTGGTGCGTCCCGATCATGTGCACCGGCGCGCCTACGTCGATCCCGCGATCTTCGATCTCGAACTGGAGCGCATCTTCGGCCGGCTTTGGATCTACGTGGCGCATGAAAGCCAGCTGAAAAAGCCCGGCGACTTTGTCCGCACCAGCCTGGCGGGCAACGAAGTCCTCATTACGCGGGATGAGGCGGGCCAGATTCGCGCGCTCTACAACCGTTGCCCGCACCGCGGCGCGCGCATCTGCATGGTCGATCACGGCTCGAGCCGGCTGTTCAGCTGTCCGTACCATGCCTGGGTGTTTCGGCCGGACGGCTCACTTGCGACGGTGCCACATCGCAAGAGCTATCCGGCGAACTTTGATCTCGACGATCCGCAGAACCACATGCAGCCGGCTGGGCAGGTCGCGACCTATCGTGGCTTTGTGTTCGCCAATCTGGCTGAAAACCCACCGCCGCTCGCCGAACACCTCGGGCCGATGACCGAGGTGATCGACAACCTGGTCGATCGCGCGCCCGACGGCGAGGTGGACCTGGCCGAGGCGGGGTTTATCTTGGAATATCGCGGCAACTGGAAACTCCATATGGAGAATGCCGCCGATATTTTCCACCCGAGCTTTGTGCACAATTCATCGGTGTCGCCGGCCCGCAAGGCCCCGCCGAAGGCCTCGATCATCGATCAGGATCAGACCCGGGAGATGATGCTGGCCAACGGTTTCGGCATCAAGGAGTGGGAGGGCATTCAACTCACGGGATTTGCCGGCGGCCACAGCTCGATGAAGAGCTTCTATAATAGCGGCGTGCTGGTGCATGAGGACGCCGATCCGGTTGCCGTCCGTTATAAGGCGGCGTTGGACGAGCGGCTGGGGCCGGAGCGGGCCGCTGCCGTGCTCGCCATGCGCGGCTTCAACAACATCGTCTATCCGAACCTCATCCTCAATGCGCAGTATCAGCAGATGCGCGTGGTCATCCCGCTGGCGGTCGACCGCACGCTGGTTCACATCCGCTGCTTCCGACTTAAGGGCGCCCCGGAGGAGATTTTTCACCGTGCCGTGCGCTTCCTGACGACGCTCGGCTCGCCGGCCTCGATGATCTTCTCCGATGATGTGGAGATGTTGGAGCGCTGCCAGCAGGGTCTGGTGAGCCGCGCCGGGCCATGGATCGACTTCTCGCGCGGGCTCGACAGCGACCTCCGCGACGACAGGGGGCAGGTTTCCGGGGCGGCGAGCGAGATGCCGATGCGCGTGCAATTCAAGGCCTGGGTCGAACGAATGACAGCCGAGGCGGCGTGATGTCGACAGCCGAGATGGCGCGCGCGGTCGAGGCGTTCATCCTGCGGGAAGCGCGCCTGCTCGATCGCGGCGAGTTCGAAGCGTGGCTCGAGCTATACGCCCCACAAGGGATCTACTGGATGCCGAGCCAGCCGCATCAGACCGATCCGCTCGGCGTGCCCTCGATCATGTATGAGGATCACGCGATCCTGTCGATGCGGGTGCAGCGGCTGCTCGAAGCGCGCGCCCTGGTGCTGACCCCGATGCCGCGCACCACACACCTCGTTAGCAACATCGAAGTCGAGGACACCGACGGTGATGAGATCTCCGCGCAAGCAGCCTTCATCTGTGTCGAGCATCAAGGCGAGCGGCAGCGCATGTTTTCGGGTCGCCACGCCTATCAGTTCGCTCGCGAAAACGGCTCGTTGCGTATCAAAATGAAACGCGTCGACCTGTTGAATTGCGACGGCGTGCACGCGCCGATCACCATTCCGCTTTAGGCGATACCGAGCGCTTTGATGGTCCAGGTCAAGAAGGCTTCGGTTCGCAACGCCATCACGGAAAGCGCCTACGAATTGTTCTCCCGGCGCGGCTATCACGCGACCACCCTGCTGGATATCGCCCAAATGGCCGGCACGGGCGTGAGCAGCCTCTATTCGTATTTCCCATCGAAATTGCACCTCCTCTATGAGGTGGTCGAGCCCTGGCAGAAGGATGCGTTTGAACGCCTCGCGGCGCGTGTCGCAGGAATCGCCGAGCCGCGCGCACGGCTGCGCGCCATCCTGCTTGGCGTCTGGCGCGACATTCCGGTGGAGAATGTCGGGCTGGCGAATAGCCTCATGGAGGCATTGGCATCCGCGGATCCGGGCGAGAACAAGCCGAGGCCGCTGTTGCGCTGGGTCGAAGAGCGGCTGGCGCAGATGCTCGAGGGCATCGTGCCCGTTCGCTCACCCGGTGACGATCAACTGCTTACCAACTTCTTCATGATGGCCTACGACGGGTTCGTCATCAATCGGCGACTCAATGACCTGCGCGATATCGAGCAACTGGTCGAGATCATGTGCGACCTGCTGCTCGGATCACGGCAGCGCGCAGCGTCGCGCCGCGGAAGCCGGCCAACACGTTTGCGCAAGAAAGAGTTGGTGACCAAAAGCCAATACGCGCGCGCCGGACGCTAAATGTCTGGCCGAAGTCGTTCCGAATTGACATAGGGCAGCGGCATGGCCGTGCGCATCACCGGCATCGACGAGACCACGCTCGTCATGCCGTCACCGAACCGCAATGCGAACCTGAGCTTCGCCGCCATGACGGCAAGCGCGGTTGTCGTGCGCACCGATGTGATGCGTAATGGTCGCCCGCTGGTGGGGCTCGGGTTCGACTCGATTGGACGCTACGGCCACGGTGGGCTCGCCCGTGAGCGCTTCATGCCGCGGCTGCTCGCGGCGTCCCCGGAGGCGTATTGTGATGCCAACGGCAGGCTTGATCCGACACGAGCCTTCGCGGTGATGATGCGGGACGAGAAACCCGGCGGCCACGGCGATCGCGCCGGCGCGGTTGGGCTGCTCGACAGCGCGCTCTGGGATCTCGCTGCCAAGCTCGAGGACAAGCCCTTGTGGCGTCTGCTCTCGGAGCGGTTTGGCTCCGGCGATGCGGATCCCGCCGTCGCGGTCTATGCCAGCGGCGGCCATTACCGTGATGATCAGCTCGCATCGCTGAAAGCGGAGATTACCCGGGCCATCGACCTTGGTCACACGCTGTTCAAGATCAAGGTTGCGGGCGCGCCGCTTCCCGAGGACCTGCGACGCATCGAATGTGCGCTCGCGCTGCTCGGTCCCAAGCGCAAACTCGCCGTCGACTTCAACTGTGCGCTCGACGCGGACAACGCGGGATCCTACCTGGATAAATTCGCCGAGTATGATTTGGCCTGGATTGAGGAGCCCACTGACCCTCTCGACTATCAGCTCTATGCGGAAATCTGCGCCGGCACCGCGTTTGCCATTGCGACAGGCGAGAACGTTTTCTCCCTTGCCGACGCACGCAACCTGTTGCGCTATGGCGGATTGCGCCGCGACCGAGACCTGCTTCAGTTCGATGTTTCGCTCTGCTACGGCATCACCGAGCTGGTTCGCATTCTCGAGATGGCCGCACAGGCCGGCTGGGCTCGTCGGCGCTTCGCGCCCCATGCCGGGCATTTGCTGTCGCTCAACGTGGTCGCTGGCCTCGGGCTTGGGATGCACGAGACGGCCGCTGATCCGGACAGCTTGTTTGGCGGGTATCCGGCGGACATGTCAGTCGAGAATGGCTACGTCAAGATGAGCGATGTGCCCGGGATCGGCATTGAGGCGCATCCGGCGCTCTCCACAGTCTTTGCGGATCTTCTCCGTTGACGCTGTCAGATAGTGCGGACAACGTGGGCATCGCGCGGAGGGGTCGTGTACAACTGCGAGCCCGGGCAAGCGCTAGAGGATCTACACAATGCGCCCAAGGATCGTCGTCGTGCCGCCGTCGGCCGAGGTCGGAAAGATTGCGCAGGAGATGGCTCCGGCTGGGTTCGAGACCACGCTCATTGTGCGCGAGAACCCGCAGTTTGCGGCGGCGTTGAGTGAGGCCACGTATATCGTATGCTATCCGGGCGTGAAGCTCGATGCGGCCTTCTATCAGATGGCGCCGCGCCTGCGCTTGGTACAATTACTCAGCGCCGGTTACGACGACGTTGACCTTATGGCCGCGCGGCATGTCGGTGTGCCCGTTGCCAATAACGGCGGTGCGAACGCGATCTCCGTATCTGAGCACGCGGTCATGCTGATGCTCACCGTGGCGCGCCGGGTCATCTGGCAGCACGGCAGCGTCTCCGCCGGTCGCTGGCGTGGCAACGGGCCATCGCCACGCATGTA
>JAFAXD010000103.1 GCA_019241285.1 Xanthobacteraceae bacterium
CGATCGATTTCCGAGCTTGCGGCTGTGCTGCACACATCTCGGCGGCTATGCGCCCCTGCTGCACGCCCGCATGCAGCGCGAGCTGGACACCAACCCGACGCTCGCGGCCAGCCTGAAACGGCCGCTGCGCGATTATTTTTACGCGATCTACTTCGACACGATCTGCTTCGATCCGTCATACGCGCGCGCCGCGTTAGAGTCCGAAGTCATCGATCCGGCTAAGCTCGTGCTGGGCAGCGATACGCCGTTCCCGTTGGGCGAGCCCGACCCGGTCGGGTTTGTCGAGCGCAGCTTTCGGGGTCCTGCTGCGGACCGGGCCGACAACATCTTGCACCACAATGCCCTCGCGTTCCTCAAATCTAGCAAACCTGGAGCGGCGCCATGAACCTGCGCAAAATCAGCTTCACCAAGGAAACAATCCTGGCCGACGCCGGCAGGCCCACCGCCGAGGCGATCACGCGGGCGGTCGCCATCGCCGTCCTGCAAAATCCATTCGCCGGCCGCTACGTCGAGGACCTGTCGCCGTTGTTTGCTCAGGGCGCCGAGCTTGGCGAAATGGCGATGAAGGACCTGGTCGCGCTGCTGCCCAAACCCGCAACCTCCTACGGAAAGGCTGCGATCGTCGGGGTCAATGGCGAGATCGAGCATGGCCCAGCCGTGCTGCACCCGCGTCTTGGCAAACCGATGCGCGACGCGCTCGGCGGCGGCGAGGCGATCATCTCCTCCAATGTCAAGATCGGCGGCCCGGGCACGACGATCGACGTGCCGCTGGCGCACAAGGACAACATCTGGCTGTTCGATTACCTCGACACGCTGACGGTCTCGCTCGCCGACGCCCCGCGTCCCGATGAGATCGTCGCCATCATGGCGATCTGCGACGCCGGGCGCCCGCACCCGCGCGTGGGCAAAGGGCGGGTGACGTGAACTCCGCCCACCCGCTTGTGCTATGATGAAATTGGATGTGGGCTCACGGGAAAGGTTATCGCCCAAGATAGGCCACGTCGATCAACCAAGAGGCGCGAGCTATCTAAACACGGAGGGCACGATGCTTCGTTGTACCCAGGTTTGGACGAGAGCTTTCGCGCCGCAATATTCGGTATTTCTCGCCGTCGCTCTCTTGCCCGGCACCGCTGTGGCCCAGGTCGACTATAGCAAGGGGAAAACTCCTGAGCAGTTGTTCAACTCCGACTGCTCCGCCTGCCACGCCTCACCCCAAGCCATCGGCCGCAGCCGCGACGTGCGCGCCCTCACCGCTTTTCTCGAGCAGCACTATACGACCAAAACGCAATGGGCTGCGCTCATCGCAAACTACCTCGTTCGGGCGCGCGACCTGCCACCTCCTGCGCCCGTCGTGCCCTCGCCCGAGCCACAGGCGAAACCGAGCAACGAACGCGAGGTGAAGAGCGCCCCAGAGAGCCTCCAGACCAAGCTGCGCAACTATGCGACGGCGGGCGAAGAGGCCAAAGCTCCTGGCGCCCCTTAGAACGATTAGCTCGCCGTTAACTGCGGAGACTTGCGTCTGACGCGCGCCACGGCAATGTTGCACCCACTTGGCACTTGCTTTGAGGAAGCGCCCGCGTGAGTGAACTTGCCGCACATACCTCTGAACAGACGGTTTCGATTCCGGCCCGCCGGGTGCCGGTCGCTTATGACGCCGACGTGGTGATCGTCGGTGCGGGGCCGGCGGGGTTTGCGGCGGCCCTGAAGGCGGCACGGGAAGGCGCCCGAGTGGTGGTTGTCGAGCGCTTCGACATGCCGGGCGGCGTGCATACATCCGGCCTGCAGGGTTCGGCGAATACCGGCGTCGGCGGCATCCATAGCGAATTGATGGAGCGGTTTGCCGCCGCGGGTTACATCTATACGGCGACGCAGGACACCCTACCCAACTGGGCGGGAAATCCGCTGTCGCACTACGAGCGCTATCACAAACCCGACGCCCCATTCGCGCGCGCGAGCTTCAACCCTGAGGGCGCCGGCAGCCTGATGGCTGCATTGCTGATGGAGGCCGGCGTCACGGCACTCTACAACACGTCGTTTGTTGACGTGATCATGAAGGATGGCGTCGGCGATTCCACGATCACCGCGATCATTGTCGAGAACGCGTCGGGCCGGCAGGCTATCATTGGCAAAGTCTTTGTTGAAGGTTCCGGCACGGCACATCTCGCCACTGCCGCGGGTGTGCCGTTCGTCCGCGGCGGCGGCCCGCAGCCGGAAACGGCGGCCTGGGACGGCGTGCACCGGCCGATCCCTGGCGGACTGCTCTGGATCATGAGCAACATCGATTTTTCGCGCACCGTCGCGCATCAGATATCGGCGCAGGACCCGCACCTCTCCAAGTTGATCGCCGAAGCGGACGCGGCCGGCGACCTTCCCAAGGGCCTCTACCGGCCACGCATGCGCGGCGAGAACGTCTATGGCGACCTCTACATCGGCCATCCGACGCTGGATATGTCGCCCATGCTCGCCGACGGCACGTTCATCCTATGGCAGAACGTCCCCTATGAATGGGCGCTGCGCATGGATGAAAGCGGCGAAGACGACACGCGCGCCAGACGGGAGCTGCGCGGTTTCATCGATGCCGAAGCGCGCTTTCTGCGCAAATATGTTCCCGGGTTTGAAAATGCCGTGCTGATGGATGTCGGACGTTTCGTCGGTGTGCGCGACGGGCGTCATCCGATCGGCGAATATGTGTTTTCAATCGATGACGCCCGCAAGGGCCATCGTTTCCCCGACCCCGTCACCAAGCCAATGACCAAGACGTTCTACTGGGACAAGCACGCCAAATACATGTTCGAAGTCCCGTTTCGCTGCTTCCTGCCCAAGAAGGTGGACAATTTGATCCTGACTGGGGCTTCGCTGTCGTTCACCTATCACACGATCTTCATGGTGATGCGGAACTTCCCCTGGTGCACCCAGACGGGCGAAATCGCCGGCTTTGCCGCCGCGCAGTGCATCAAGAAGAAGGTATCGCCGAAAGAGCTGGAGTGGAGCACGCCGTATTTCTAGTGACCACCCGCATTATCCGGCAGGGCCGCCGGTAGTCCAAATGCTTGAAATAATTGCGGGCCGACGGGCGGCACAAACAACGTCAATGACGAGATCACGTCGCCATCGAATGCAAGCACCTGGATCGCGTGCGCTGTCCATCGGCCGTCGGCGGCGGAGCGTTCATAAACCGCGAATGCCGGCTGCCCGTTTGCAGCTGTCGGGATGAGGCGCAGGCCGCCGCAAGTCTTCCACGCGAGTGTGAAGAACGCGCCGATGGTGCTGCGACCCTCATACCATTGCAGCCACGGCGGCATAGTGAAGGTCGCGTCTTCCTTGAGCAGCGCCACGAAGCCATCGATGTCATGACCCTCCCAAGCCCGCAAATAGCGCTCGAGCAGTTGTTGTTGTGTTGGTGTCGGGCGCGAGGCTTGAGCCGGTCGGCCTTGCGGATAACGCTTGGACAGCGTATCGCGCGCCCGTTGCAGCGCGCTATTAATCGAGGCAACCGAGCCGCCGAGCAGGGTTGCCGTCTCGGCCGCCGCCCAGCCAAGCACGTCGCACAAAAGCAGCGCAGCGCGCTGGCGTGGCGGCAATTGCTGGATCGCAGCGACGAAGGCGAGTTGTACCGCCTCATGCGCCGTATAGCGCACCTCCGGATTAGGCGCGTCGTCCGCGACCGCCTCGATGTATGAATCAGGGTAAGGCTCGAGCCAGGCCACTTCAGCCGGCGAGGGCCCGTCGGGCATCGCGATCGTGTTGGCGGCGGGTGCTTGCTGGTCCGGCAGCACACGCCGTAGATGCTTTCGCGCCTCAAGCGCATTGAGACACGCGTTGGTCGCGATCCGATAAAGCCAGCCCCGCAGCGAACCCGTGCCCTCGAACGTATCGAAGCTGCGCCAGGCGCGCAGATAAGTCTCCTGCACGAGGTCATCGGCTTCGTGCAGCGAGCCAAGCATGCGGTAACAGTGAAGTTTTAGCTCACGGCGATAGGGTTCAGCCAGCCGTCCGAACTCCTCCCGCGCGGGCTTTGTTGCGAGCTGTAATGGGTTTACCGCTGTCATTGGCATCATAATAGACCTCTGGTCACCGCGTTCAAACCGACACTCGCGTCAGGCATCACGGCACGAGCTCGAGCCCCTTGCCGGACACGACAAAGACCTTGCCCTTGGATTGATCCGGGTTCGTCGCCAACTCGATCACCGCGCTTGCGACACCCGATGCGGTGGGCGATGACGCCATGCTGGCCACGAAGTCAGCCGCGGATATTCCGAGATAGCGCGAATACGCTGCCACGGCGTGTTTCCCGATATCGGTGTCCGGTGTAATCCGCGGCGCCACCGCGGCGAAGCGCAGGCCAAGGCCAAGGCGATCTGATTCCTTCTGGCTGTAGTTGGCGATGAACAGCTGCGTGCGTTTGGATCCCGCATAACCTCCCGAGACCGGCGATCCCGCGAGCGCGGCACCGCTGGAGATCAACACAATGGCGGTGCCGGCCGGCAGCGGCCGCGACAGTGCGGCTTTGCAGAAATAAAAGGCGATCTTGACGTCCGCCTCCCAGTTCACGGCGAACTGCTGCCAAGTTTGCTCATGCAGCGGCGCGGCTGGCGGAAATGCGCCCCCACCGAGAACCAGGATGTCGGGCTGAAGGACATCGAAGACCCTGGAGGGCGCGTCTTCATGGCTGGCGTCGAGTGACAGAACCTCGGTCCCGGGAAGCTCTCGGGCCAATTGCTGCAGCGGCTCTTCTTGTCGGGCCACCGCGAGCACGCGCGCGCCATCGCGAACGGCAGCTTCGACAACCTGGCGTCCGACCCCTCGGCTCCCGCCGATCACGACAACGTTCTTGCCTGATAATGAAAGCATCTTAACCTCCTCCGACGAGCGATGTTGCGGCGTTCATCTGTAAGACCGGCGAGGCGGAGCAAACTCATCGGTGCCGGACGAATTTTCTTCAGACCGGGACCGCCCTACTCGCGATTGGGATCACCTTTTCCGGTCGTGATGAGGTCGCGCAAGCTTTCCTCGATATAAAAGGTCCATGCACCAACGCACTTGCCATAACATTCAACGGAAGGAACCAGGCCGGCGTGCGTGAAGCGAAGTTCGGTTTGGTCGCCCTTCCTGGCGATCTCAAACATAATGTCTGTTCCGTTCCACTCGGTCTTGTCGTTCACAAAGTCGATGTGACTGTCCACCACGTGCCAGACGATCTTCCGACTGGATACGAACTGCGTGATCTTCTGAGTGCTGCGATGAAGATCCTGGTAGCGGTAAGTAAATTCAGCACCGAGCTGGTCGGTCCGCCCGTCAATTTGTCCCGACCACCAGCCGCGAACGTTATTGACAGCGTCGAACACCTGTTCGGGAGATTGGTCGACCGTTAAGGTTGTTGTGAAATCTGTACTGGTCACGGCCCGCTCCTGTCGAAAATTTCGATCTGCTGTCTAAGACCGGCGGAGCGGCGGAAACTCATCGGTTGCGGGGCGGTATTTTCCGGCCGCTCCCGATTTCGTGATCGTCTAAGAAAAAGATTCCCCCAGCTGAACCGGCTCGGTCAGCCGGCGCTCACAGCTTCCGACTCGTCCCAGCGCAAGATCCAACGCCGCGCCATCAGGAAAAGGCTGTCGATCACATAGCCGCTGATCAGCATGGTCAGAATATAAACGAACACGGTCTCGCTTTCGAAATAGCGCTGGGCCAGGACGAGGCCCCCGCCGAGGCCGCCGCCGCCGGACACCATCTCGGCCGTGAACGCGGTGAGCAATGCGAGTGGAATAGAGATGCGCAGCCCGCTCAGGAGCGACGGCAACGCGGCCGGCAGAATGACGCGCCTGAACAATGTGAGCGGCGGCGTGCCCATCGCTTGCGCGGCCCAGATCTGGCGGACCGACACGGTCAGCGCCCCGCTATAGGCCGAGATGATGATTGGAAACGTGCAACTGAACGCGACAAGCAAAATTTTGGCAAGATGGTCGATGCCAAACCAAAGGATGAAGATCGGCACGAACGCAAGCTTCGGCGCCGGATAGGCGAAGGCGACAAGCGGATCGAGCGCGCGCCACACGGGCCGCCAGCGCGCCATGAGGAAGCCAACCGGAATACCGATCGCGATCGCCAGCGCGAGACCTGCGCCCGCCCGATAGAGGCTCACGAACAAAGGCGACCACAGCTCGCCGCTGCCGGCCAACACCCAGGCTTTGAGGACCACCGAGGAAAAGCTCGGCAGGAATGCCGGGCGCACCCAGCCGAATTGGGCCGCCGCCTGCCACGCCACGATGACAAGCAGCAAAGGATAAAGCCGCGCGATCTGCCGCGACAGCGCGACCACGCGTGCGCGCATCAGGCAGCTCCCGCTGCGTGGTTCGGCTCCTGCCAGCGCAGCGCATGCGCGCTGAGCGCGATCAGCCCGCGGTCTGCCGCGAAAGCCACGATCACAATCGCCGATACGGCTGCAAACATGTAGTCATAGGACCCGTTCTCACCGTATTCGACCATCAGCCGCCCAATCCCGCTCTTGGCCGCGATCATCTCAGCCGAGATCGCGAGCACGAAGGAAAAGCCGAGCGCGATGCGCAGGCCGGTGAGGATGGCAGCGAGCGATGCCGGCAGTTCGATCGCATAGAAGATGCGGGCCGGCGGTGTGCCCATGCATTCTGCGCTCCAGACCAGCACACGCGGCACCGCCTGCACGCCGTGATACGC
>JAFAXD010000612.1 GCA_019241285.1 Xanthobacteraceae bacterium
CGCTCGGGCGAGCGCTTCGGGCAGGCGCATGTCATTTCACTTCTCCTCGGCGAATCGGATGAACGTATCGAGCGCCTGGGTCATGACAAGCTCTCAACCTTCGGCATTGGCACGGAGCACGATCGCAATGCTTGGCGCTCGATTGTCCGTCAGCTCGTTGCCCACGGACTGATTGCCGTTGATGTGGCAGGCCACGGTGGCTTGTCCGTTTCTCCCGCCGGTCGCCAGTTCCTGCGCGAGAAGCCGCCCTTGAGCCTGCGCGCCTTAAAGAAAGACAAAGCGGAGCGGAAGGCCGCTCGTCGAGACACAAGGGAAGCAATCCCCGCTGCTGACCGCGACCTGTTCGAGAAGCTGCGCGCCAAGCGACTGGAACTCGCCAAGGCGCAAAACGTACCACCTTACGTCATCTTTCATGACAAAACGCTCGCCGAAATGGCGGCGCGCAATCCGCGGTCCATCGCCGAGCTTGCCGGCATCCCTGGCATCGGCGAGGTCAAGCTCGCGCGCTTTGGGCTGGCATTCCTGGACGTCATCAAGGCGCACGACATGAGTCACGCGGAAACCGTTGGGCCGAACGTCTGACGCTCAAAGACGATCTCGTAATCCGGACTTGTCGAGCCGGGTTCACTTTCGTCATTGCGAGCGAAGCGAAGCAATCCAGAGCGGCAACTCAGCACCTAGATTTCTTCGCTTCGCTCGCAATGACAACCCCACGCCGCATCGGCCACCAGCTTCAGCCGCCTGGACTTCCACGCGCCACAGCCGGCGGCCCCAAATCAGGGGCGTCCGAAAAACCAAAAATAGAGAGCAATCGTGCCGATAATCGTGGTCGCATAGGTCAGCTTGACACCCAGATCGATTGCTGCCGACAGCGCTTGTCGGTTATGCGTGCGCAAGGTTTCGCACGTAAATCCCGATAGCATTGCCATGAGACACAGTCCGAAGAAAACGTAGAACGCGTATTCCATCGCGACCGTATAACCGACCGGCGGCAGCTGGCTATCGATGGAAATCATCAGAACGGCGCTCGTCAGCACGCCCGTGACTGGGATGGTGCAACGCTCCTTCACCAGGCTGTAGGGAAAGAACAGTGTGGCAAATACAATGAGCACCAGCAAAAACAGCGGAATGAGCGATTTCGTGATGAAGGCCACGGCATCCCGCCGCAACTGTATCTCCGTGTCGAAGGCCGCATATTCGATACGGTTATTGGAAGAGATCAGCGGCAGCTTGCCCAGCGTCGATGCCGTCGAGACGTATCCGACGAACGGACGAACACCTGTGACATGCCACAAGTCTACGTCGCGAAACGCGTCGGGGTTACCGTGGGCATACGATGTCTCATCCACGCGCAGCCCAAATGTGTCCACCGCGTAGGCAACCTGCTGGCGCGGCTTGCTGGTGTTTTGAAAACGGATAATCAGGTTCTGCTGATCGAACGGATAGCGGTGCAGATCGAAATTCGCCTTGAAGTCGCCCACTAAGTGATAGAGCCGGTAATTGAGATCGCCCTCGATGACCGCTTCAAGCGGTTTGTCCGGCATAAAACTCTTCGGATCTTTCATATCCGAGAACGTGATTTGGACGGGGTCTTCGTTATTGCCGCCATATCGCATCCAGACATAAACGTCGGCGTTGAACGAACCGTCTCGGAGGTCAACGCGGTTCAAACGATTGATGTCGATGCCGGCGTATACGACGCGCTGAAGCCAGTAAAATTTGCCGCGCACCGAAACGACGTTTCCTTTTTCAATCTCTTTGTCTACAGCGCCGGTCGGCAGGTTCTCCAGCTGCACGAGCTGCAGCGGCGCCGATATCAAGCGCCCCGATTGAAAGATCCCAAGCCGCATCGGCCGGGGCATCTCGTGCGTGGCGCTGAAATAGATGGGGCCGTCGAGACCGGGCACCGCCTGGGCGGGCGAGGTCAGCTCGGCCAGAGCGGCTCGTACCCTCTCGCGGTCAGCCACCTTGCTGGCGGCGGTCAGCTGCGGATGAGCCCGGCGCAGCGCCTCGACCATCAGCCGCGCGGCATCATTTGCCTTGGCGGGTATCCATCCCGGCCGCTTGCCGGTGCGGCGCGCGTATTCGGCCGCGAACTCAAGTCCATTTTCGCCGGTGCTGTCGAGCAGCAACGGCGAAAAGGCGTACAAGTTCTGAAAGAATGCGGACGCGTCGTGGCCGTCGGAATCGTCAGCCACGCCTTTTATGATTCCTTCGCTGGCACCGCTGGCGCCAAGGAAGATCGAGGAATGGATATTGGCGCGGCGTAACGCGCGCAGAATGGGGCCGATAAAGTCCGTTGAGC
Source organism: Xanthobacteraceae bacterium (assembly GCA_019241285.1). Taxonomy (GTDB): domain Bacteria; phylum Pseudomonadota; class Alphaproteobacteria; order Rhizobiales; family Xanthobacteraceae; genus JAFAXD01. The sequence continues at coordinate 2,306 of JAFAXD010000612.1, forward strand.
TGCCGATGACGATGATGCGCGGCTCCGGCACGGCAGCGAGTTGCTCGACCACCGCCTTGAGCGACGCATCGAATAAGTCCCGCTGTGGAGCGATCTCCCATGTGCGGGGAAGCTCGCCGCCATTGCCTTCCTTATATCCGGCAAGCAGGCTGCGGCCAAAAGCGTCGCCGGAGTAAATAAAATCGACCGTCGGCGCGCCACTGGCGGCCGGCGAGCGGCCCGAGGTGACCAGTGCATTGATGTAATCCGCCATGAAGGCGCCCTGATAGCGGTTCGGCGTCTGAGCGCTAAAGTAATAGGGGTTGTCCTTGGTCAGCTCGTCGGCTGCGGTTTGTCCGGTTACGGCCGCGATCTTTGCCTGTTTGTAAAGGGCGCCGGCCGGAAGCGAGGCGGCGCTCGAAAAATGGCCAAGCACTGCGAGGCAAGGGCTCTCCGCGATCGACGGCACATTGGCGATCGCTCCCGCACCACTGCTCTTGTCGTCGAATACGACGAGCTCGACAGGGTGACCATTGATGCCACCTGAACGGTTCACCTGATCAAGGTAAATCTGGGTCGCGACCAGGCTCTCCTGACCGGTGAACCCGATCGGCCCCGTGATTGAACTGGCAAAAGCAATACAATAGGGCGCGGGTTGGGTGACCCATCGGCTGCTCATGAGAACCAGCGCGACGAGGAAAATGCCGACGGCCCAAACGATCAGTGACGGCTTGCCGAACAGGGCGCGGCGCTTACGATCCGGGTCCATGTCGGCGATCGTTCATCTTCCAAGCAAAACGTGAGTCGAGAAAACCAAATTCAAATGTTACCCGCAAGTGGTCTGTGGCCGATGTTCTCCCTACGACGCTGCGGATTGCCTATCCGCCGGGATGCAGCCCCGGCGCCTCGTGGCCAGTTCGGGCCACGTACTCGGTGTAGCCGCCACCATACTGATGCACGCCCTCGGGCGTGAGCTCCAAAACCCGGTTGGAGAGGTGGCCGAGGAAATGGCGGTCGTGGGAGACGAACAGCATGGTGCCTTCGAAGTCCGCCAGCGCCGCGACCAGCATTTCCTTGGTCGCCATATCCAAGTGATTGGTCGGCTCATCGAGCACCAGGAAGTTGGGCGGATCAAACAGCATCTTCGCCATGACCAGACGGGCCTTCTCGCCGCCCGACAACACACGGCAGGGCTTCTCGATATCGTCGCCGGAAAAAC
>JAFAXD010000045.1 GCA_019241285.1 Xanthobacteraceae bacterium
GAGGGCCGGGCCCAGATCGAGGCCTACCGCAAGCTCGCGCGCGAAGAATATGGCCGTGAAATACAGATTTGGGGCAACTGTTACGTCGTGCACGGCGACACGCAAAAGGAGGCAGAGGCCGAGCTCAATCGCTACGTCGTCGAAAAAGGCGATGAGGCGGCGGTTAATTTGCTCACCCAGGTCATGGGACTGCAATCATTGGCGCTGCCGCCCGAAGTGCTGGGCCACTTCAAGTTCCATCTCAAGGCAGGGTGGGGCGGCTATCCGCTGGTCGGCACCGCCGATCACATGGTCGATCAACTGCAGAAACTGTCCGCTATCGGCTTCGACGGCATCCTGTTGAGCTGGGTCGATTACCTCGCCGGGCTGGAGCGCTTCAACCGCGAGGTCATGCCGCGGCTCGAGCAAGCCGATCTGCGGCGGCCGTTGCGATCAATCAATAGAGCGGCTGAGGTCGCCGCCTGAACTTGCACATGGCATGGCCGAGCCTCGCACCATTCTGGTCGTCATGGGCGTGTCGGGCAGCGGCAAGACAACGATTGCGACAGCGCTCGCGCAACACCTCGGCTGGCCCTTCAAGGATGGCGACGAGCTCCATCCCGCTGCGAATATTGCCAAGATGCGTTCCGGCCATGCGCTCGATGACCAAGATCGCTGGCCCTGGCTTGCGCGGATTGCCGACTGGATCGACGCGTGGCAGGCCGCGGGCAGTTGCGGCGTGATCACCTGCTCGGCACTCAAGCGCAGCTATCGCGAGTTCCTGACTAAGGGAAGACCAGCAGTCCGGTTCGTATATCTGCACGGCGACGTATCGCTCATCGCCACGCGGCTTGCCGCACGCAACGGCCACTTCATGCCGAGCGATTTGCTTGCAAGCCAATTCGCGGCGCTCGAGGAACCCGGGCCGGAGGAGCATACGATCCGGGTTGAGATAGATCAGCCGGTGAGCGAGATCCTCGCCACAATTGCTTCGGCGCTCGGACAGTCCTGAAAATCAGACGATCGGCCGGACCAATCAATACAAAGCCGGGTCGTAGGAGATGCGGCGCGCATAGCGGTAGTCGTCGCGATCCTCACGCGCGAGCTGTTCCAGCATCACGGGGCAATTCTTGCTCGGCGGTAAGCCGCAGCTTTGCCAGCGTTCGCACTCGCCGCAGATGAACCCGGAAAGGGGAGGCGGTCCCGCGACGGCCTTGGCGAGTTTGACCACGGCGCGGCGGGTTGTGTCCAAGATGCGCATTTGTTGGCTCCTTTTGCATAAAGCCTCGCAAATAGCCGCGCGGCGGCATTGATCGAGATCAAGGGCACGGTCGTATCCTAAGGCGCCGGCTGGTTTGCCCCGCCGTTTGGATCGGATATGGTCCCGCGCACAGTTCAAAGTGCGGGAGGAAAAACCATGAAGGTCGAGCGCATCTCTTACAGCGTGTCCGGGCTCAAGAATGTCGGCACGCTCGTCTATGACGAGACCGCCACCAAGCGGCCGCTCATGCTGATGGCCCCCAACTGGCTTGGCATCAATCCGACCTCGACCGAGGTGGCCCGCACGCTGCTGGCCGACCGCTATGTGGTCTTCATGGCCGACATGTATGGCGAGGGGAATGCCCCCAAGGGGACCGAAAACCCGATGGAGTTCCTGGCCCCGCTGATGAAGGACGCCAAGGCGACCCGCAGCCGCATCGTTGCGGCGTTCGACACCATGCTTAGCGAAACCGCAAAGCGCGGCATCGGCGACTCGAGCCGGCGCGCGGCGATCGGCTTCTGCTTCGGCGGCGCCAACGTACTCGACCTCGCGCGCAGCGGCGCCGACGTTGCGGCAGTCGTGTCCATGCATGGCAGCCTGGCGACGCCGATGCCGGCCAAGAAGGGCGAGGTCAAAGCGGCCTGCCTGGTCGTGCATGGCGCGGCCGATCCGATCGCCCCCAAGGCTGAGCGCGACGCCTTCGAGCAGGAGATGGATGCGGCCGGCGCGCGCTGGACCATGCTGACGTTCGGCGGCGTCGTGCATGCCTTCACCGACGTCGGCGTCAATTTCCCACCCGTCGCGGTCTACAACGAACCGGCAACCCGGCACGGCTATGAACTCGCCCATGGCTTCATCGCCGACGCGTTTGCCGGGAAGATCTGAGGCGGTGCGTGGAGTGCACGAGGCGGAGTTCGCCCGTGCCCGTTGGTTGCCGATGCGGTCCAATGCCCATCGGCTGGGTTGATATCCTGGTGAGATAGATGGCGAACGATCAATTGCACATCATTATTATCGGCGGCGGCATCGGCGGCTTGTTCGCCGCCAAGGCGCTGCTCGCGCAGGGTCTGCGGGTGTCCGTTTACGAGCAGGCGCCGTCGCTCGGCGAGATCGGCGCCGGGGTATTCGTGACGCCCAACAGCATGCGGCACCTGCAACGGGTCGGTGTTGGGCCGGCGGTCGAGAAATGGGGCGCGCGCGTCGGCGCCAAGTCCCGCTACTTCCGTCACGACGGCACGCCGATCGCGCCGGTGCAGGTGACGGACTCCTCGGGTTGGAATGCGACCTACGGCATGCACCGCGCCGATTTCGTCAACCTGCTGGCCGCGGCGCTGCCGGCCGAGATCGTGCACACCGGCCACCGCTGCGTCGGCTTCGAGCAGGATGCCGGCGAGGCGCGGGTCACCTTTGCCAACGGCGCGGTCGCGGCCGCGGATATCGTGGTGGGGGCGGACGGCATTCACTCCTCGGTGCGGCCGTTTGCGGCGCCGGTGTCGCAGCCGGTGTTCTCCGGGTCGGTCGCCTATCGCGGGCTGGTGCCACACGAACGGGTTCCGCAGTGGCCGATCGACGCCTGGCAGATGTGGCTCGGGCACGGCAAACATTTTCTCGCCTTTCCGGTGCGCGCCGGGCAGCTCATCAATTTCGTCGGCTTCGTGCCTGCGGACCACGAGATGCGCGAGTCATGGTCGGCGCCGGGCGACCCCGATGCGCTGCGCGCTGAATTCGCCGGCTGGGATCCGAAGATCGAGGGCTTGCTCCGGCAGGTGCCATTGACCTTCCGGACTGCCCTCTATGACCGCGAGCCGCTGCCGGTCTGGACCAAAGGGCGCCTGACCCTGCTCGGCGACGCCGCGCATCCGATGCTTCCCCATCTCGGCCAGGGCGCCAACCAGTCGATCGAGGACGGCATGGCGCTGGCGACGATCCTCGCCGGCGTCACCCGGGCGTCAGCACCTGAGGCGCTGCGCGCCTATGAAAAGCTGCGCCGCGAGCGCGTGGCGGAAGTGCAGCTCGGCGCGCGCAAGAACGGGCTGCGCTACGACTCGGCCTATTCGGACCTCGGCCTGCGCGATGCGGAGATCGTCGCCCACGCGACCTTCCGCAAGCAGCTTTACGACCACGATGTCCTGCCGCAAGCGCAAGCCGCCGCGACGGCGCTAATGTGACCGGTTGTCCGCCGGACATCCGGACACCTGGTCATAGATGACCTTTTCTTCATAGGTGACGTTTCGCCTGGGGCCATCCTTCGAGACGCCCCGCTTCGCGGGGCTCCTCAGGATGAGGGCTGCGGTTGGTTGCGGCGGCGCTTCAACAATCTCAGTCCCTCATCCTGAGGAGCACGCGGGCTTTGCCCGCGTGCGTCTCGAAGGATGGCCGCACGCATAGAAGACGTTCTCGCCATTGATGACGTCGCGGCGCATTGAAAACAGCGACCGCGCATGGATTGCCTCCCTGGAGGCATGTTTTCCGGTTCGTAGACGGATTTGTCTCTTTGCTTGTGCATAGATTCCATAGGTGACGTTTGGTGTGCTGCCATCCTTCGAGACGCCTAGTCCCTGGCGGGACCAGGCTCCTCAGGATGAGGGCTGCGGTTGGTT
>JAFAXD010000656.1 GCA_019241285.1 Xanthobacteraceae bacterium
GCGGCCGATGCCGATGCCGTAGCGGATCGCGCGACCGCCGCCGAGGACGTAATAGAGGTAGGTGTGCGGCGTATCGATCACGACTGTGCCGGCCGGCTCCTGGGTCGGATAATCCACGACCTGACGGCGCAGGCTGGCGGGCAAATCGACGCTCTGGCCGAGATCTTCCTGGCCCGCGTCCTCGGCGGCTTCGCGGCTCGAATGCGCGGCCGGCTGCTCGCGTAGGGTCGCAGGCGGCAGGTAAGCCGGGTTTTCGTCGGTTGCTTGCGGGCCGCGCAGCAGCGGGGCAAAGATCGCCTCAAGCGGGTTGGCTGGCGGCGCAAAGCCGAACGATTGGGCAAATGCCGTCGTGCTGCCGAGAGCAACAACAAACGCCGCGACTGCAGTGGCGAGGCGCAGAGTCTTTTTGATGTTTGACATGGCTTACCTCTCAGAACTGTTGACGCCGATCGTGCGTGTGGCTCTGAGCGATCTTGAAGACTTCACGATTGACGCCGATGCGGCGAACGCCGTCCTGCTGGCCGCCCGGCTTGAGGCGGTCACGCAGGCATTCGCTCTCGTAGTAGGGCCAACCGCGCTGGGAACAGTTCGAGCCGAGCGGACGTAGGTCAAGCCGGTCGCCCTTCACGCCCATGCGTGGCGCGCGCGCGTCCGCTCCGACATCGGCGAATATGGCTGTTCCACCAATGAGCAAGAGCACCGCGGCGACACCGCCGATGATCCTGAGCTGCTTTGACACTGCTGACTCCCCACCCAACGCATTCTGTTGGCAGGAGAATTATTAGGATGGTTAAGGGTTGGTTCTCCACTGTACGCAGGGAAGGGGGGTCTGGCGGAATGGATGGGCACCCCTATACCCGCGTATAGTGGCGGGGTGATTGAGGGTTGAGTCGCGATCACAGTGCGGTGAGGGGGTGGGCTTTTGTAGGTGGGGCGTCGCGCTTGCACCGCGCGTGTCCAGCGTGGGCATCGCGCATGAGAACTCGCATCGAGAATGATCGCCGGAGCAGGCGCAATCGCCCACCCTACGGTGCAACTCGCGCTTTGCTTGCTACTGCTGCGTCGCCGCCCCGTCGGCAGCGTGCAGGGCGCGGTCGAGGCAGCCGATCAGGCTCTCCTCGCTGAATGGTTTGCTGAGCAGCCCGAATGCGCCGCGCGCCAATACATGATCACGAATGCGCTGCTCGGGAAACGCAGTGATGAAAATGATTGGAACCCGATAGCCATCGGCGAGCAGGCGCTTCTGCAACTCCACGCCATCGATGCCCGGCATCTGCACGTCCGTGATCAAACACGAGGTCTCGCGCAGGCGATCCGATTCAAGAAATTCTTCAGCTGAAGCGAAGGTTGCGGCCCCGTAGCCCAGCGACCGCACGAGTCCTTTGGTGGCCTCGCGTACGGATTCATCATCATCAACGATTGAGATCATAGGCACCTGCGTCAAAACGCTTTTCCTTGTTATGAGGGAGGCGGCGACGAACAACTCCGTGGCGAAGCGTTACGCGTGAGAGTTGGCCGTCCCGGGGTGCAGAAGAAAATTATACTTAGGTTTAAAGGAGCTTGGGGATGTGGATCATCGGATTTCTCCGCTCATCGCATGCAAATCATTGGTCGATATGATCTTCACGTAATGGCGCGCGCGGCAAATCGAGCGCGAAATACCGCCGATTTGGCCAGATCGCTTTGCGAAATGCTGGTTAAATGCAGGTTAAACGGGGTATCAGCGATTGCGTCGAATGCCCAACGCATCGACCATCTTTACGAGGTCTGCCAACGACTTCGCGCCCATCTTTCGCATGGCGTTGCCACGATGAACCTTGACCGTAATCTCCGTGACGCCGATCTCGGCCGCGATCTGCTTGTTCATCAAGCCGGTGGTCACCAGCGCAACCACTTCCTGCTCGCGCGGCGTCAATGTCTCATGGCGCCCGCGCAAGTTGGAGACCATTGTGTCCTTTTCGCGGCGGGCGCGGTCGCGCTCAAGGCCGACCTGCACCGCATCAAGCAATTCCTGATCGCGAAACGGTTTGGTCAAAAACTCGACTGCGCCGGCCTTCATGGCGCGCACGGTCATCGGAATATCGCCGTGGCCGGTGATGAAGATGATTGGTACATTGATGTTGGCCTTGGCGAGTTCGGTCTGAAAATCGAGGCCGCTCAGACCCGGCAGGCGCACGTCGAGCACGAGACAGCTCGGCGCGTCGGGCAGCTTGGCTTGCAGAAACTCGGGCGCCGAGGCGAAGGTTTCCACCCGCAGCCCAACTGATCCAAACAAACTTTTCAGCGCCTCGCGTAGCGAAGCATCGTCATCGACTACAAACACCGTGGAAGTGGGGGTGGCCCGGTCCATCACGCCGCCTCGTCCGCTGTTGCAACGCCGGCCGGCAATACCACTTCGAACACCGAACCATGCGGTTGGGCGGGTGCAGCCGACAACCGGCCGCCATGCGCCTCGATTATGGAGCGGCAGATCGCAAGCCCGAGTCCGGTACCGTTCGCTTTCGTGGTGAAGAACGCGTCGAAAATGCGCTCGGCGTTCTTGGGATCGATTCCAACACCGGAATCTTCGACCGACAAGGAAACGCCGTTGCCGGCACGAACGGCCGAGGACACCCGCAAGACGTGCGCCCGATCCGTAATGGGACTCATCGCATCAATCGCATTGTTCATCAGATTAAGCACGACTTGTTGAACCTGCACGCGATCAGCAAGCACCGGCGGCAGGTCGTGGGCGAGCTCGGCGCGGACTGTTACCTTCTGCTTCTTGATCTCGCCTTGAACGAGACTCAGCACTTCCTGCACGATGTCGTTGATGTCATACAGCCCCTTGTGCTGTGCCTCCTTCTTGAACATGGCTCGGATGCTGCCGATCACCTCGCTGGCACGATGCCCATCCTTGGCGATTCGCTTCAAGGCCGCGCGGGCCTCATCGAGGTCGGGGGAGGCGTTGGCCAGCCAGCGCAGGCCGGCATTGCTGTTGGTCACGATCGCGGCCAGCGGCTGGTTGATCTCGTGCGCGATGGAGGCGGTCATGGCTCCGATCGTCATGAGCCGGTCGGCGCGCGCGAGTTCCGCCTGTTCGGTGATTTCGCGGTCGCGTGCGGCAGCCAGCTCCGCTAACATGTCGTTGAAAACGACGGCAAGATGCCCGATTTCGTCATTGCTGTCGCTCTCGGCGCGCAAGGTATAGTTCTTGGTCTCGCGCACGGTCTCGGCAATGCTCTCAAGCCGCTCCAGCGGGCCGACGATGCGGCGGTGGGTCATCACGGCGACGACGATGCTCAGCGCCGCAAGCGCGCCGGTCAGCAGCAAGCTGCGTCGCAGCTTGGCCAGCAGATTGTCGATCCGGTGGTGCAGCAACCGGTCAAGCTCGATCTCAGCGCCGTTCCAGGCAAACAGGGCGTCGCCTACCGCGCGCCCGTAGAGGGCGTCCAGCGAGGCAGTATCGCTGGCGACGATCAGCCCGCGCGCCTCATTGTCGAAGCGCGCCGCATTGAGTGCGCCCAGATAGGCGCGGGCGCTTCGTGACATTGTCGCAAACCATTTGTCCACCTCGTGCTTGAGGCGACCGTCGGAATTGCCGCGATACGCGGCTGAAAGATCCTCGGCGATCGCATCGGTGGTCGAGCGCAACAGCCCGTCGAGGACGAAACGGAGGCTGCCGTCGGTCCCGGTTCCCGGTTGGGGGCGGTCGTGGAACAGGACATGCGCCTCGCCGAGCTGGCCGAGCAGGGTCGGCAGATGGTTGGCAACGGTGTTCTGCAGGTAATAGGTGTCGAGATCGGGATCGAGGGTGAGGTTCGAATCATCGGCGACGCGGGTTGCCAGCTTGCGCGCCTTGTTGAGCGCTTCGAGCACTAGCGTGTCGGTCGGCCCGTTCTGCGCGCGCCGCGCCAACAGTTCTCGCAGGGTAGCCAACAACGAGTCGGCGAGTTCCTGGGTCTGGAATTTGCCGTCGACACTCTCTTGCTCGGCGGCAAGGGCGCTCAACACCTTCTCGGGTGCCGACGCCGCCCACGCGGTGGTGGAATCGATCGGGCGCTCGCTCAAGAGCGCCGCATAGGCGTTGCGCAGGATCGCCAGATAGCGGTTGCCAAGCAGTTCCTTGCGGGCGAAATCAATCGCAATCCGGTGCTCCGCGACCAAACTATGCGTGGTCACGCCAATCGAAAGAATGAACATCCCGCACAGAATGATGAGCTTTGTGCTGGTGCTCAGATTCTTGAACATGTCCCCGTATTGGACCCCGCATGTCCCGCGTGCGGCTCTCGCCAATGGTGCCGGCCCCCGCACGTGGGGCGACATTGCGTCGATTTCGAGAAGGCCCACCCAATGAGCCCTATGGGACAATCTTAAGGCGTTCCGGCGCTGATCAAAAGGCCGCCGGGTGATCAAAAGGTCGCCATCAGGCATGAGAATGACGGATGTGACGCCACTAGGATTATATCCTTGTTGCCGCCGGCGCGCTGCCTGATTCGTAAGGCTGACAGGTGTCAGCGCCGGGGATAAAACCGAGCCCGACCGACCCTGGAGGCCAACAATGATACCCAATGCGTGGGCCGGCTTTGATTTCGGGCTTGGCGACGATCTCGATGCGCTGCGCCACAGCGTGCACAACTTCGCCCAGGATCGAATCGCGCCACGGGCCGAGACAATTGACCGCAGCAATGAGTTTCCGCGCGATCTGTGGCCCGAAATGGGGAGCCTCGGTCTGCTCGGGATCACGGTCGAGGAGGAGCTAGGCGGGGCGGGGCTCGGCTATCTGGCCCACTGCGTCGCCATGGAGGAAGTGTCGCGTGCCTCCGCGGCCGTCGGGCTTTCCTACGGGGCGCACTCGAACCTTTGCGTTAATCAGATCCGGCGCAATGGCACCGAGGCGCAGAAGCGGCGCTACTTGCCGAAACTGATCAGCGGCGAGCATGTCGGAGCGCTTGCCATGTCCGAGACCGGGTCGGGTTCCGACGTGGTATCGATGCGAACCCGTGCCGAAAGGCGCGGCGACCGCTACATCCTCAATGGCAGCAAGATGTGGATCACCAACGGGCCGGCCTCCGAGACATTCGTGATCTATGCCAAGACCGATCCAGCAGCGGGCGCGCGCGGCATTACGGCGTTTATCGTCGAACGTGGGTTTCCGGGATTCTCGACCGCGCAGAAGCTCGACAAGCTCGGTATGCGCGGCTCCGACACAAGTGAGCTTGTGTTCGAGGACTGCGAGGTGCCGGCCGAGAACGTGCTGGGCGTCGTGGGCGGTGGGGTCAATGTGCTGATGTCCGGCCTCGATTACGAGCGCGTGGTGCTCGCCGCCGGACCCATCGGCATCATGCAGGCCTGCATGGATATCGTTTTGCCTTACGTGCACGACCGCAAACAGTTCGGTCAGCCGATCGGCCAGTTTCAGATCATGCAGGCCAAGGTTGCCGACATGTATGTCGGCATGAACGCTGCGAAAGCCTATGTCTATGCGGTGGCACGCGCCTGCGATGACGGGCGGGTGACGCGCGAGGACGCAGCGGGCGCTATCCTGTACGCAGCCGAGAAGGCGACCTGGATGGCGCTTGAAGCAATCCAGTGCCTGGGCGGCAATGGCTATATCAACGATTTTCCCACCGGGCGCTTGCTGCGCGATGCCAAGCTCTATGAAATCGGCGCCGGCACGAGCGAGATCCGCCGCATGCTGATCGGGCGGGAAATCTTCGAGAAAACCGCCCCGTGAGCGCGCCTGTGCCGGTGCCGGCCATCGAGGCAAACGGCGCACGCATTCCGTCCCTCGGACTCGGCACCTGGGCGCTCCGCGGACGTACATGCGCGCGCATGGTCGAGGAGGCTTTGCGACTTGGCTATCGCCACATCGATACGGCAGAAATGTATGAGAACGAGCGCGACGTCGGCGAAGGCCTACGTGCCTCTGGCGTGCCGCGCGAAGACGTGTTCATCACCACGAAAGTATGGTCATCCAATCTCGCGCCAGAAGATCTCGCCCGCTCGGCGCGCCAGAGCGTGGCCAAGCTCAACGTCGCGCAGGTCGACTTGTTGCTGATCCACTGGCCGAACCCACGCATACCGCTGGCGCAGACAATTCCCGCGCTATGCAAGGCGAAAACCGATGGTTTGGCCCGCCACATTGGCGTTTCCAATTTCGATACGAAACTGGTGAATGAGGCGATACGACTCGCGAGCGAGCCACTGGTCAACGATCAGATTGAATGGCACCCATTCGTCGATCAATCCGCCACGTACAACACCTGCCGCAAGCATGGCCTTGCGGTCACCGCCTACAGTCCAGTGGCCAAGGGGCGTGCCGCCAACAACAAGACGCTGGCTGCGATCGGCGCGCGTCACGGCAAAACCGCGACTCAGGTTGCGTTGCGCTTTCTGCTGCAGGAGGGCGCGATCGTCATTCCGCGCACCTCTCGCTCGGAGCGGCTCGCTGAGAATTTCGATGTGTTCGATTCCACGCTAAGCGCCGCGGAGTTGAGCGAGATCCGCAAGCTCGCGCGGTGAGGTGGAGCGAATCTACATCCGCTCGATCGCCTCTGGAACCGGTTCGGCCGGCTCTGTGACGCGCGCGGCGGCGGACTTGATCGTCGGGACAACGTCTTCGATGCGATCCACGACGGCATAGTCGAACATCAGGTCGGAATGGATGAATCCGGATCGCTTCATGTGTGCGAGCAACTCGACCAGGGGTTCCCAAAAACCGTTGATGTTGGCGACCAGGATGGGTTTGCGGTGACGGCCGAGCTGCGACCAGGTTAGCTGTTCGACCAGTTCCTCGAGCGTGCCAATGCCGCCGGGCAGGGCGACGAAGGCGTCGGCGCGCTCGAACATCATGCGCTTGCGCTCATGCATGTCACGCGTGACGATGATTTCCTCCGCCCCGGTGAACATGCGCTCACGCACCTTGAGGAATTCCGGGATGACGCCGATGACGCGGCCCCCGTGCTCATGCACGGACAGCGCGAGCGCGCCCATGAGCCCGCGGGAGCCGCCGCCGTAGACAAGCGTAATGCCGTGCTGGGCCAAGATTTGCCCGAACTTTCGGGCCGTCTCGACGAAGACTGGGTCATTTCCGGGGCTGGAGCCGCAGTAGACGCAGATCGATTGAATCATACTCATTCGGTAGCTGTAGGGGTGTTGTGTGGCGCTTGTTGGGGCTCTATTGCCTCGGGTTCCGAAACAATCGGCCTGCAAAAAATGCACCGTGCGGGGGAAGGTTGGGATGATTGTGGCACAACAACCCCCTATATGGGGCTAAGGCGGATGCGCCGCAATGAGCAGAGGCGGGCCGCAGCGAGATTAGGGAGCGTACGCCCGGCGGGGTGCACCGGACTTAACGAATGAATATTCACCCATCGTTTGGGTCCGGGCCCGGAAAGCGACGCGTGTCCGGGGATCGGGGCGCACTACTGACGGCGCTGGTGCACCTGTGGCCGTACGTCTGGCCCTCCGACAGGCGCGACCTCAAAGCCCGCGTTCTGGTGGCGACCGCGCTTCTGTTTGTGGCCAAACTCACCACGATGGCGGTGCCCTTCACCTTCAAGTGGGCAACCGACGCGCTCGCCAATCCGCAATCGGCGCAGGACACGTCCTGGCTCGGGTGGGCGCTGGCGGCGCCGGTGGTGCTCACGCTCGCCTATGGCGGCACCCGCATCCTGATGGCGCTGCTCACGCAACTGCGCGATGGCTTGTTTGCCAGGGTCGCCATGCACGCGGTGCGGCGGCTTGCGCTGATCACCTTCGACCACATGCATCTGCTGTCGCTGCGCTTTCATCTCGAGCGCAAGACCGGCGGGCTCACCCGCGTCCTCGAGCGCGGTCGCGACGCGATCGAGACGATCGTGCGCATGGTGATCATCCAGCTGTTTCCGACCATCGTCGAGCTTGCGCTCGTGGTCGGCGTGCTGCTGTGGCAGTTCAATGCCCTTTACGTCGCCGTCATCGTGGCCGTGGTCGCGGTCTATATCAGCTATACCTACTTTGCGACCGAGTGGCGGATCGGCATTCGCCGCAAGATGAACGATAGTGATACCGACGCCAATGTGAAGGCGATCGACTCGCTGTTGAACTACGAGACGGTGAAGTACTTCGGCGCCGAGGCGCGCGAGAGCCAGCGCTACGATCGCTCGATGGCGCGCTATGAAGATGCCAGCATCAGGTCCTACGTTTCGCTCGCGGTTCTCAACGCCGGACAGGCCACCATTTTCACGATCGGACTCGCCATCGTAATGATCATGTGCGTCTACGGGATCAAGAACGGCACGCAGACCGTCGGCGATTTCGTAATGATCAACGCGATGATGATTCAGCTCTACCAGCCCCTCAATTTCATGGGCATGGTCTATCGTGAGATCAAGCAGGCGGTGATCGACATCGAGAAGATGTTCGCAATTCTCGGCCGCGATCCCGAGATCGAGGACAAGCCCGGCGCCAAGCCGCTGATCGTCAGCCAAGGCGCCATCCGGTTCGAGAATGTCTCGTTCGCCTACGAACCGGCGCGGCCGATCCTGAAAGGATTGTCGTTCGAGGTTCCGGCCGGCCACACTGTGGCGATCGTCGGGCCCTCGGGCGCGGGTAAATCCACCATTTCCCGGCTGCTGTTTCGTTTCTACGACATCGGCTCCGGGCGCATCGTCATCGACGGCCAGGACATCCGCGACGTGACCCAAGCCTCGCTGCGCGCCGCGATCGGCATGGTTCCCCAGGATACGGTGCTGTTCAACGACAACGTGCGCTACAACATCCGCTACGGACGCTGGGACGCGAGCGACGCCGAGGTGGAACAAGCCGCCGCACTGGCGCAGATCGACACGTTCATTCGGTCGACCCCGAAGGGCTACGAGACCGAGGTCGGCGAGCGCGGCCTGAAGCTATCCGGCGGCGAGAAGCAGCGCGTCGCCATCGCCCGGACGATCCTGAAGGCGCCGCCGATTCTGGTGCTTGATGAGGCAACCTCCGCGCTCGACAGCCACACCGAGCGCGAGATCCAGGATGCGCTCGATCGGGTCTCGCGCAACCGCACCACGCTCGTGATCGCGCACCGGCTTTCGACCATCGTCGAGGCTAACGAGATCATCGTGCTTGACCAGGGCTCAATCGTCGAGCGTGGCACGCACGCGCAGTTGCTTGCGGCTCGTGGGCTCTACGCCAGCATGTGGTACCGCCAGCGCGAAGCCGAGGAGGCGCGCGAGAAACTCGCGCTTGCCGGAGACGATGCCGAGGCGGCAGTCAGCCCTGAGCCCGTCGAGCGTGAGCCGGAGCCCCAACCGCAACCTCGCCTTCGGCTGACCGACGCTGCAGCAGAGTAAGAAATACCCCGCATGTCCATCAGTACGTCGATCCGTTCGCAGCTCGCGCCGATCCATCCGGAAGGCTATCCATTCGTCATCGGCTTTGTGGTCGTGACGTTGATCCTGTTCTGGGTGTGGGAGCCAGGGGGCTGGATCGCGACCTTCGCGACGTTGTGGTGTGCCTATTTCTTTCGCGATCCGCAGCGGGTGGCCCCGACCTATCCGGGCGTCGTTGTGGCTCCGGCCGACGGTCGCGTCGTCTCGGTTGCGACCGCGGTGCCGCCGCCCGATCTCGGCCTCGGCGCGGCGCCGCTGGTGCGCATTTCCATCTTCATGAGCGTGTTTGATTGCCACGTGAACCGCAGTCCAGTGCTGGGCCGCATCGAGCGTATCGTCTATCATGAGGGCCTGTTCCTCAACGCGAGCCTCGACAAAGCGAGCGAGGATAACGAACGCAACGCCCTGATCATCGCCACGCCGGAAGGCACGCGCGTCGCCGTCGTGCAGATTGCCGGTCTGATCGCGCGCCGCATCGTCCGCTTCGTCAACGAGGGGCAAGCCTTGGCCGCGGGCCAGCGCATCGGGATGATTCGGTTTGGCTCACGCGCGGACGTCTACTTGCCGGCCGGCACGGTGGCGCTGGTCGGGGACGGGCAGACGGCGATCGCGGGCGAGACGGTTTTGGCCGAATTGTCGCCCCGCCCGCAACCGCATGGTTACCAAAAGGGATGAGTTTTGCGATACAACGAATTGATTGCGCTTATGAATGCAGTCTCTGAACGAGGGGCGGGTAAAGCTTTCCGGTAAGGCCATGAGAAAGTATAATCAGGATATGCGCAGGATTTTTCCGCCGTTCGAACCCGATCTTCCGGGACTGCGCCGGCGCCGGTTCCGGCCGATCCCGTTTCGCACGCTCGCGCCCAACCTGGTCACGCTGCTTGCGCTCTGCGCCGGCCTAACCGCTGTGCGCTTCGCCGCCGAAAACAAGCTCGATTGGGCGGTGGGCTGCATTGTGCTCGCGGCGACACTCGACGGGCTCGATGGACGCCTGGCACGGCTGATCAAGGGCACATCGCGCTTCGGTGCGGAGCTCGACAGCTTGGCCGACTTCGTCAACTTCGGGGTCGCTCCGGCCCTGATGCTCTATTTCTGGAGCCTGCACGACCTGAAGAATGTCGGGTGGATCGCCGCCCTGCTGTTCGCGATCTGCGCCGGACTGCGGCTCGCGCGCTTTAATGTGATGCTGCATGACCCGACCCGGCCGGCCTGGGCGGGCAATTTCTTCGTCGGAGTGCCGGCACCCGCGGGCGCGATCATTGGCTTGCTGCCGCTTTATGTCGAATTCCTGGGCATCCCCGGGGTGCGGTTCCCGGCGCTGCTGAGCTTCCTCTACACGCTTGCCATCGCCTTGCTGATGGTGTCACGCCTTCCGGTGTTCTCCGGCAAGAAGGTCGGCACGCGCGTCGCGCCGGATATGGTGCTGCCGGTTTTTGTGCTGGTGGTGGCGTTCTTCGCGCTGCTGCTGAGCTACCCCTGGGAGGTGCTGAGTGTCGGGACCCTCATGTTCCTGGGCAGCCTGCCGCTCAGCTTGCTTTCCTACAGTCGGCACTTGCGGCGGATGGCGCTCGCGCATCCCGCGGGCGCCTCCCGCCCGGCCAGCACCGTCCAGGTTGCGCCCCAACCAGCACCCCCGACTATGCCGCCCGATGACGAACGGCCGGCCCGCCTGAACTGACGGCTCCTCCGATGCCCCGGGCAATTCGCCTTTTGGCCGCGGACAAACCGCGCCCTGCAATTTGCGACACGCTGCTTCTCACCGCCGAGCAGCGCCGCCTGCAGCGCGGATTTGTGTTCGGGGGGAAGGGGACCTGCGTCGAGTTCGATTTTCCCGAAGCGCTGACGCTGCGAACCGACGACGCGCTGCTGCTCGATGACGGGAACGCGGTCGAGGTGGTGGCTGACGTCGAGCCGCTGCTGGAGGTGCGGGCGGAGTTTCCGGTGCTGGCACGCCTCGCCTGGATGCTCGGGGACCGGCATGTGCCCGTTGAAATCATGCCCAATCGGCTGCGCCTGCGGCGCGATCCGGCGCTGGAGACCTTGCTCGCCTCAGCCGGCGGCAAGGTGCGTGCGATCGACGCTCCGTTCTCCCCGGAGGGTGGCGCCTATGTGATCGGGGGCGGCGCGCACGATCACCATGAGCATCATCACGAGCATGGGCACGATCACCATGATCACGCCCATGGCGATGGCGGGACGCCTGACGCACACTCGACGGGCAAGGAACCTGGTTGAAATATTAGGGTCGCTTGAACGGATGCCCCGGCATCAGATCGTAGGGATGGGCCCAGCCCGGTAGCGCCTTGATCCGCCCGAGCCAGTTGGCGATCGCTTTGTGGTTGCCGGCAATATCGAAACCGAATTCCTCGGCCGGGTAGTAAAGGTAGCCGACCAGTGAAATGTCGGCGATGGTCGGGCGCGCGCCAAGCACGAACGGCGATGTCGCGAGCCGTTTGTCCAAGATGGCGAGCGAGTTGTCGATGCGCCCCTTGAGAAACGCCATGCCGCCGGGATCGGGCTTGGGGGCAAAATTCTTCAAGAACCGATATGGACCAAGATAGCCATTGACCTTCTGGTTATCGAACAGGAGCCAACGCAGGCACTCCAGCTGCTCGTCGTAATTTTCCGGCCGGAACTTTCCGGAGCGGTCCGCCAGGTAGGTGAGGATCACGCCCGACTGGCTGAGCTTCTTGGCGCCGTGCACCAGCACTGGTGCTTCGCCCATCTCGTTGATGTCGGAGCGGAACTCCGGCGTTCGCTGCACGCCGGCGGCGAAGAAGTCGACAAAGACCGGTTCCCAATCGGCGCCGATCAAGTTGAGCATCAGCGCGGCTCGATAGGAGTTTCCCGATTGCGCAAAGCAATGCAGCTGATACTCGGCCATGGCTTCATTCCCGGAGCGTGTTGCTGAGGTCGCCGCGCGTGAGCGCATGCGGCGACGGCGACCGCATCACTCTTTTGCAGATCAGCCGGGAGGTCAAGCCGTGGTGCTAGACCGAGAGGTCGAACGCTTCCATGAACCCACGATGCCCAGCCGGTGTAATGATCAGCGCGCGGCTGTCGCGAACACGCTCGACCCAGTTGAGCTCGAAGCAGCGGTTTGCCAGCGCGGCGCCAACCGCACCGCCGATATGTGGCCGCCGCTCGGTCCAGTCGACGCACGGCCGGCAGAACACACGCCGCCGCGCCCGGGCGCCTGAAAGGTCCACGCCGAGCCGGGTGAGAAACGCAGCTCCGGCATCGGTGACCTCGCCGGCTTCGTTTCCCAGCACGACGCAGTCGCGGGCAATGAGCCGATCCGCAATTCCGACACCGAGTTCGCCGGCGAAATGGTCGTAGCAGGTGCGGGCGTGGCGGATCAGGTCATCGGCTTTGGAGCGAGGTTGGAAGCGCGGTGGTCCGGTCAGCGCGACCGCCATGATGCTTTCCAGCATCTGCCCGACGTGAGCCCCGGTGAGCCGATAGTAGCGGTGCCGGCCCTGCTTGCAGACATCGACAAGGCGCGCGCCGCGGAGCTTGGCGAGGTGTCCGCTGGTGGTCTGCGCCGACACACCCGCGGCGTATGCGAGTTCGGTTGCGGTCAACGCGCGTCCGTCGAGTAGCGCGCACAGGATGTTGGCGCGGGCGGGATGGCCGACCAGGGCCGCAACTTCTGCCATCTGTGGAATGCCTTGCATGGCCCAAATATGAGCGCTGCGACGCTCGGCTACCAGCATGGATACTTCGGCCGTGGCCGAAGCATTTGGCCGCTTCCTAGCTTAGAGCAGCGCCGGTGCATCCTGGTGCGCCCCGGTCGGCCGCTCCGCTGACGGGCGCTGTGAATATCGCCGTTCGTGCTCGAGCAGCCAGCGCTTGCGCGGCAGACCGCCGGCATACCCGGTCAACGTGCCATTGCTGCCGATCACACGATGGCAGGGAACCACGATCGCGATCGGGTTCGAGCCATTGGCGAGGCCAACCGCGCGGCTCGCCCCGCGGCGTCCGAGCTCGACCGCGAGCTCGCCATAAGTCGTCGTGTGCCCGGCCGGGATCCGGCGCAGCGCCGCCCAGACCTCGCGCTGAAACGGCGTCCCCCCCGTGGCGACGCGCAGCTTTGCGACGGCGTCGAGATCGCCGGCGAAGTAGGCGGTAAGCGCATTCACGAACGCGACCGGGGCCGGCCCTAGGTCGAGCTGGTAGGCGCTGTAGTGTAGTCGCAACAATCGGCGCAGCCGTTGTCCGTAATCGGCAAAATCAAGCGCGCGCAGCGCGCCGTCACCGTCGCTCACGAGCAGGATATCGCCGAGTGGTGAACCATAGGTATCGAGCGTCAATCGCATGGTGAACATCCCTGAATCAGGTTGATCGAACCCGAATATGTGGGCGTAGCCCCCGGGGGACCAGAACCATCAATTCGCTGATCACCGAAGTGTTGTGGCGTCACCGCATCGTTGGAATGACGAACTCCGCGCCTTCCTTGATGCCGGATGGCCAACGCGCCGTCACCGTTTTGGTCTTGGTGTAGAAGCGGATGGAGTCCGGTCCGTGCTGATTGAGATCGCCGAACCCGGACCGTTTCCAGCCGCCGAACGTGTAGTAGGAGAGGGGCACGGGAATTGCGAAATTCACACCGACCATGCCGACGTTGACGCGGCTGGTGAAATCGCGCGCGGTGTCGCCGTCGCGGGTGAAGATGGCGACGCCATTGCCGTAGTCGTGTTCCGAGGGCAGGCGCACGGCCTCTTCGTAATCTTTGGCTCGCACCACGGACAGTACGGGTCCGAAAATCTCTTCCCTGTAGATGCGCATGCTCGGCTTGACTTCGTCGAACAGGCAGCCGCCCATGAAGTTCCCGTTTTCATAGCCCTGGAGCTTGAAGTTGCGTCCGTCGACCACGAGTTTGGCGCCCTCCTTCACCCCCAGCTCGACGTAGTTCTTGACCTTGTCGAGATGGGCGCGCGTGACCAGCGGCCCGTAATCGGCTTGCGGATCGGTCGAAGGCCCGACCTTGAGGCTCTCGACCCGCGGGATGAGTTTCTGCACCAGGATGTCGGCAGTCTTCTGCCCCACCGGTACGGCCACCGAAACTGCCATGCACCGCTCGCCGGCCGAGCCGTACCCGGCGCCGATGAGGGCGTCCACGGCCTGGTCCATATCCGCGTCCGGCATGACGATCATGTGGTTCTTGGCGCCGCCAAAACATTGAACGCGCTTTCCGTGGGCGCAGCCCGTGGCGTAGATGTATTCAGCGATACTCGACGACCCCACGAAACCGATGGCTTGGACGCGGGGGTCGGTCAACAGCGTATCGACCGCCTCTTTGTCGCCATTGACGACGTTGAGCACGCCGGCAGGCAGCCCGGCTGCGACGAGCAGCTCCGCGAGCCGCATCGGTACGGAGGGGTCGCGCTCGGACGGCTTGAGAATGAACGCGTTACCGCAAGCGACCGCCGGGGCGAATTTCCACATGGGAATCATAGCCGGGAAGTTGAAAGGCGTGATGCCGGCCACGACGCCCAGCGGCTGCCGCAACGAGAACAGGTCGATCCCCGGTCCGGCGCTGTCGGAGAATTCCCCTTTCAGCAGATGCGGGATGCCGCAGGCAAATTCCACGACCTCAAGCCCGCGCTGAATGTCGCCGCGCGCGTCGGCGACGGTCTTGCCGTGTTCCGAGGACAGAAGCTTAGCCAGGCTGTCGTACTCGTTCTGGACCAGCTCGAGGAACTTGAACATCACGCGGGCGCGGCGCTGCGGATTCGTTGCGGCCCAGGCGGGCTGGGCTGCTGCGCCGGTCGCGATCGCCGCCTCCATCTCTGAGCGAGACGCAAATGCGACTTTGGCCTGGACCTCACCCGTATTGGGATCGAACACCTCACCGAAGCGGCCGGACTTGCCGGCAATCACCTTGCCGCTGATGAAATGCCCGATCTCCCGCATGGGTACTCCTCCCTGTGGCTGCCTCAGCACCGGAATTCCCGCCCCGGCCATTGCCGATGCGAACCACGACATGCCTTTGTCGCTGGCTCGATGATATAAGGGCGGACTCTGAAAGGCGACAACGACCTCATGGCCGATGTCATCCATAAGCTAACCGACGCTCGTCCTTCGGTCGGTTTCTCGGCACGTTCCAACCACTTGGCGTTGGCCGTTGCGAGCATTGGTGTCGTTTACGGCGACATCGGCACCAGCTCAGTCTTTCGAATTCCAACGGGACGGGTCGTCGAAATCGGAACCTAGGTCACCATCTGAGCCATTGTTCGGGGGAAGCTTGGTTACACTTGTGTAGCGGCGACAATGATGAGGTGGGGTGGTATATGGTGGCGCATATTGCGGCGCAGCAATTCAGGTTCTTAAATGGGCGAAAGTATTAGTGTTGCCGGCGCTGAGCAGGCGCATGCCGCGTCACACGGAACCAAGGCCTCTCCGGGCTCGGGGACGCGCTTTTGGGCACTTACGCTGGGGTCGATCGGGGTCGTCTACGGCGATATTGGCACGAGTCCTCTCTATGCGGTGCGCGAGGCCGTTGTGGCTGCGAGCGCCGGCGGAGCCGCGACCTCGGATGCGGTCGTGGGCGTGATATCCCTCATCCTGTGGTCGCTGACGATCGTTGTTACGTTGAAATACGTGATCGTGCTGCTGCACGCCGACAATAACGGCGAGGGCGGGACGCTTGCACTGATGGCGTTGGCGCGTCGCGTGAGCGGACGCTGGGCGGAGATCGTCGCCGGACTGGGCATCGTTGGCGCGGGACTATTTTTCGGCGACGCATTGATCACGCCGGCTATTTCAGTTCTGTCCGCACTTGAAGGCATAAAGGTCGTGACCCCGTCCTTCGAGTATTACGTCGTTCCTGCGACCATCATCATCTTGTTGTTGTTGTTTGCTGCCCAATCCTGGGGGACCGCGCGCGTTGCCACATTCTTCGGACCGATCATGCTGATCTGGTTCGTCGCCATCGCAGTGCCAGGCGTCGTCTCGATCATTACCGATCCGTGGATCCTGACTGCCATCAACCCGTTCTACGGACTCAAGTTTTTGGTCAGCCACGGCGTGATCGGGCTGGTCACGCTCGGGGCTGTATTCCTCGCCGTTACAGGAGCGGAAGCGCTGTATGCTGATCTCGGTCATTTCGGCCGCGCCCCGATCCAGACCGCCTGGCTCAGCTTGGTGTTTCCATCGCTGGGGCTGAATTACCTGGGCCAGGGGGCCTTGCTGCTCGAGAACCCGCAAGCGATCGAAAATCCGTTTTTCCTGCTTTATCCAGGTTGGGCGCAATGGGGGATGGTGCTGCTGGCAACGGCGGCCACGGTGATTGCGAGCCAAGCCGTGATTACGGGCGCCTATTCATTGACCCGCCAAGCCATCCAACTGGGATTGCTGCCGCGTGTCGATATCCGACATACGTCAGAATCCCGCGAAGGCCAGATCTATCTGCCGCGCGTCAATCTGTTTCTTCTGATTGGGGTGTTGTTCCTGGTGCTGACTTTCCGCTCCTCGAGCGCGCTGGGCTCTGCCTATGGAATTGCGGTCACCGGCACGATGGTCGTCACAACGACCATGGCCTTCGTGGTGGTCTGGAAGGTGTGGCGCTGGTCTCCGTTTGCAGCCGCGGCGCTGATCACGCCGTTCCTGTTCCTGGACCTGACCTTCCTTGGGGCCAACCTGCTGAAGGTCGTTGAGGGAGGCTGGATACCGCTCGCGTTCGGCGCGCTGGTGCTGACTATCATGTATACGTGGCGCCGCGGAACCAGGCTCCTGATGGAAAAGACACGCCGACTCGAGACGCCGCTCGACCAGCTGGTCGGGATGCTCGAGCGCAAGCCACCGATCCGCGTTCCCGGAACCGCGGTCTTCCTCACCAGTGACCCGCACAGCGCGCCGACCGCGTTGATGCATAGTCTGAAGCACTACAAGGTGCTGCACGAGAAGAACGTGGTGTTGACGATCGAGAACGCACACACGCCGCGCGTTGCGCCGGAAGAGCGGGTGCGTCTCGAGCCGGTTGGCGCGACATTTTTGCGTGTGTTCTTGCGTTTCGGTTTCACGGAAACACCGAACGTGCCGCGCGCGCTTGGCATCGCTCGCCAACTCGGGTGGCAGTTCGACATCATGTCCACGTCGTTCTTCCTGTCGCGCCGCTCGCTTAAGCCCGCCGTGCAATCCGGTATGCCGCGCTGGCAGGACCGGCTGTTCATCGCGCTCGCACGTTCTGCGAACGATGCCACCGACTATTTCCATATTCCGACGGGGCGCGTCGTCGAGGTCGGGACGCAAGTGACAATCTGACGAACAGGAAGTGAGGCGTGGCGCGCCGGCTGCTTGATCTCGTTCGCCGCAGCAGCGGTCCGCCTCTCCAGGAGCGCATGATGGTTGAACCCGACGCGGTGCGTGATCTGAGGCCACAAGAGGTAGCCGCGGGGCTTGAGGCAGGCCGCATTCTGCTGGTCGACGTCCGCGAACCCCAAGAGACGGCCACGGAGCGGATTCCCGGATCAGTGCTGCTGCCGCTGTCGCGGTTCGATCCGGACGACATTCCCGACCCGCAGGGTCGGGCCGTGGTGTTCACTTGTGCGGTCGGAATGCGCTCGCTGCGGGCAGCCGAAACTGCGCTCGCCGCCGGATATCCCTATGATGCTCACCTGGTCGGCGGACTGAAATCCTGGAAGGCCGCTGGTTTTCCCACGGAACGGTGATATGAGAAGAAGGGGCGAAAAGGCGGGGAGTGGGACATGGTACGTTGGGGACTGGCCACGTTGGGCGTTGCCCTGATTGCCGGGCTGTGCGCGGGCTGCGCGAATCCGTCGGTCGCCAAATATCCGTATTGCCTGAACACCATGGATGGCGAGCGCGATTGCCGTTACGCGTCGCTCGAGCAGTGCGAGATCAGCCGCGCCGGCGCCGGGGGCTCCTGCAATCCCAGCCCCTACTACAAGGGAGCCACTCCGCAGGGCGCGGGTAATTGAGAGCCAAAGCTGCTGATTGTTATCGCCACCGGCGATGCAACCATAGCCATTGATCCGGGTATTCGCGCACCCAGCCTTCGATCACTGACGTGATTACCTGCATCGTTCCCTGCACGTCGATCTTCCCTTCCGCATCGCGCGCGGGAACGATCGGCTCGGTCACCTCCGCGCGGAAGCGACCATTCTCGATACGGATCACGCGGGTACCGTGGATGGCGCACTCGGCTTCCCGCGCCAGCACCGCCATCAGCGGGTTGGCGAGGCAGCAGCGACCAAAAAAGTTGACTTCAACGCCTTTGCCATAGTGCTGATCAACCAGCATCGCCACATGGCGCCCCGCGTCCAGGGCGCGTGCCAGCTGGAGCGGCGCGAACATCGAGGTCGGTACGAGCTCGCCCATCTGCCCGGCGCGCAGCGCAAAGATCGCGTCAGCCACGGCTCCAAGGTTGGGGTGCCGATAGAGCACCGACGTTTGAAGCCCGTCGGCTGCCGAAATAAGCGCCGGCAATTCCCAATTGCCGAGATGGGCGGCAAAGACGAGCGCCGGCTTGCCGTCCTCGCGCAGCCCGAGAAAGCGCTCGATGCTGCCGGCGTCGTAGTCGATGAAGGTCCGGTGCCACGGGTCGCCCTCGGCGAGCCGATCGATATGCGCGAACTCCACCGTGACGCGTCCGAGATTGTCCCAAACGCCACGCAGAATTGCTTCGATCTCGGCATCGGATTTTTCCGGATAGGCGGCCTTCAGGTTCGCGCGTCCGATCCGATGTTCCGGCAAAAGCGGTCCGACATTGCGCATCAGCCGTGCGGCGAAATTGCTGACCTTGACGCGGTCAAGCCGGCGCACGCCGCGCAGCAGCAACAACACCGACGCGCCAGCCACCTTCTCGGCGGCCGGACGCACCGCTGCCATCGCTCTCCGGAGTATCCTACGCGCTCCGCTCATGACCGGAGACGAGTTCTATCCTGAGTTAGAAGTTCACGATCAGTTTGCCAAACACGTCGCGGCTCTCGAGTCGTTTGAGGCCTTGCTCGATGTCCTCCGGCGCAAACGCACTGTCAATCACCGGGGTGAGGCCGCCGGCCATCCTGGCGAGGCTGGTGCGAATGTTCTGCAGCGACGCGCCGAACGAGCCGAATATCTTGTATTGCTGTTGGAACAGCTGCATCAGATTGAACGTGATCGACGGTCCCGATGTCGCCCCACAGGTCACCAGCCGGCCGCCGCGCTTGAGGGCCAAGAGCGAGCCGTTGAACGTGTCGGCGCCGACATGTTCGAAGACAACGTCCACGCCCTTCTTGCTGGTCAGCTTGCGCACCTCGTGCTCGAAACGGTGCGTTTTGTAGTTGATCACGTGGTCGGCGCCCAACGCCTTCGCCTTTTCGCCTTTGACGTCGTCGCCGACGGTCGTGATGACCGTGCAGTTGATCGCCTTGGCCATCTTGATCGCCGCCGTGCCAATTCCCGAGCCGCCGGCGTGCACCAGCACGGTCTCGCCTGGCTCAAGCTTTGCGTTGTCGAACAGCATGTGCTCGACGGTCGCGAACGCAATCGGTGCGCACGCCGCGTCCTGGAGAGTAACGCCGTCTGGAACCGCGATCACCAGGCGCGCGGGCAGGTTGACGAATTCGCGCGCAAACCCGTCCACGTGAAAGCCCATGATGCCCTGGACGTTTTCGCAAAGATTGTCGCGGCCCTGGCGACAGGCCTTGCATGTCCCGCAGGTGAGGGCGCCATACATGACGACGCGATCGCCGACCTTGAACCCATCGACGCCGGCTCCGAGCGCAGCGATTTCGCCGGAAGCTTCGACACCGACGACCAGCGGAAATTTCTGCCGCCGAGCGAACGCCATCCCACGGTAGCCCCAGAGATCCAGGTGATTGAGGCCGACCGCCCGCACGTGCACCTGCACTTCGCCAGCGGCCGGCGGTGGCGTGTCGGGCAGCGTTGCAAGTTCGAGTTGGCGGTTGGCGACGAGAGTGAGCGCTCGCATACGCGATATCTGTGGTCAGTTGGTTGGAAGGATCAGCGCTGGATGCCTATCGCCGCGGAAAGCCCGCCGTCAATGGGTAGCACCGCGCCGGTGATGTAGGAGGCTTGTGGCGCCATCAGGAAGCTGATGAGACCGGCCACTTCCTCAGGCTTGGCAAAACGGCGCACCGGGATTTGGCCTTCCATCTGCTCACGGTATTTCGCATAGGGCGCCATCATTTCGGTATCGATGAATCCGGGCGCCACGTAATTCACGGTTACGCCTGCGCGCGCGATCTCGATTGCCAGGGTGCGCACATAGCCGAGCAGGGCGGCTTTCGACGCCGCGTAGGCTGCGTTGCCCTGGTTCGCTTGCAGCGCCGTGATCGAGCCAATCACCACGACCCGACCATCGCGCGCCCGCATCATTTGTCGCGTCAATGCGCCGCCAATCCGGGTGAACGACCAGAAATTGACCTGCATGGCCGCCTCGGCCTTGGCCTGGTCCATCATCATCGCGAGACTGTCGTAAGATTGCCCGGCATTGTGCACCAGGCCAGAGAACGCTTGGCGTTCCACCTCCTTCATAAAGGCGTCGACGGCGGCCTTGTCGGCGAGGTCGAGCGCCATCGCGGCGAAGGCCTGGCTGGAATGGGCTCCTTGCAAATCCTTGATCAGCGCGTCCGCTTCGGCGCTCGCGGAGCGATACGTGAAGGTCACGTCATGGCCCGCCGCCGCCAGGGCGCGGACGATCGCTGCACCCAGGCCGCGTCCCCCACCCGTGACAAGGACTCGGCGCTTGATCGCCGCACTCACGCGCGCGGCTCCCGCCCCATAACGAGCGACACGTTCTGGCCGCCAAATCCGAACGAGTTGGAGATTGCGTGCCGTACCGCTGCATCACGCGCGACATTTGGCACGACATCGAGCGCGATCGTTGGGTCGGGCACAGCGTAGTTGATGGTCGGCGGAATCCGCTGCCGGTCAAGAGTGAGCAGCGAAAAAATGGCTTCGACAGCGCCTGCCGCCGAGAGCGTATGGCCGATCATCGATTTGTTGGACGAGATCGCCAACCGCTTGGCGTGCTCGCCGAAGACTGACGTCACGCCCAAACATTCCATCTTGTCGTTTTCCGGCGTACCGGTGCCGTGCGCGTTGATGTAGTCGATCTCCTCCGGCTCAAGGCCGGCGTCGGCGATTGCGTTGCGTATGCAGCCGATGATCGGCTTGCCGTCGGGGCTGGAGCGGGTGCGATGGAAGGAGTCGGCAAGTTCGCCGCAGCCCTCGATGACGCCGAGGATCCTGGCGCCGCGAGCGCGTGCATGCGCATAGCTCTCGAGCACCAGCGCGCCCGCGCCCTCGGCCATGACGAAACCGTCGCGATTTTTCGAAAACGGTTTGGACGCGCTTTCTGGCGGATCGTTCTGCGTTGAGAGTGCCGAGAGCAACGAAAATCGCACCAAGCTTTCCGGATTGATCGATCCGTCAGTGGCAACGCAAAGCGTCGCTTCGGCTTCGCCGCGCCGGATCGCTTCAAGGCCGAGTTGAATAGAGCTCGCCCCCGACGCGCACGCAGTCGAGAGCGAGATCGGCGAGCCTTGCGTCCCGAACTTGTCGGCGAGGTTGTAGGCGACCGAGCCGAAAAGGAAACGCTCATGAAATCGGCGGAACTGACCGGTTCCCGCCGAACGCAACAAATCGTCGTAACTGACAGCGTCATTGCTGCCCGAGGCCTGCGCGAGTTCCTGGCGCTGCGGCCACTCGATTTCGATCGGTGCGACAGCCAGAAACAGCGGGCCCGGAAACACGCCACGGCTCCCGATGGCCGACTCGGACAGCGCCTCTTCGATCGCCACCTCCGCCATCCGCTCGGCCAGAGCCGGGGCTGACAACGGCTCGACAGGCACGAAATCGACCGTGCCGGCGACGCGGGTTTTGAAGTTCTCGGTCGTGAACCGCGTGATGGCACGGATGCCAGACTTACCGGCCGTCAGCTTATCCCAGTTATCAGTCTTGCCAGCACCGAGCGACGTGACGACGCCCATGCCGGTCACGACCACCACCGGCCGGCTCGCCGCGTCCAGCAATTCTGACATGTTGCTCCTCCCCCAAACCTAGGTGGCTTCAGACGCGCTCAACGAGCGCAAGGCCTTCGCCACGCCAATGGCCCACATTGGTAACGACGGCCTGCGCAAGGGGCCCCGTCATCGGTTCCTCGACCCCGCTGGAGTCGAATGGCGCGAACAGTTTACCGTAGTGGACCGCAAGTGTTGCAACCGCAATGTTCATGATGAACTGCGGCTCGACGCCGTGTCCGAAATGGCTTCCAGTGGCGCGCACGGCAAGCTGCGGATGGCGCTTGAAGAAACTGCACTCCTCCGACGTCGCTGGCTCGGTGCCGGTCGCGCCCGAAACCAAGGCAGCGGAATCGGGCGAGCCAAGCGTGTTCCACAGCCTGTCCAAGCTGGCTTCGACTGTTCCGGCTCGTCGCGCAGCGGACGCGACCACGACCTGCGACAACTTGGCAAGCGGTGTCGCCTCCCGCTTCTCCGCATGGTCGCGGCTTTCCAGCACCAGAAATGCCCCCATGGACGCGAGGGCAAACCCAGGGGCGGCCGCGCGCTCCCATACCGGGTGGAAATCGCCTTTGAGCCCGAAGCCGCCGAAATCATAGAGCATCAGCAGGTCTTTGCGCTCGCCGTTCTGGGCCCCGCCCACCAGCGCGATATCGCTCTGGTTCGCTCGGATGCGCTGCAAGGCGATGCGCACTGCGTCGACCCCGGCGATCTCTTCACCCATGAAGGTGCGCGAGGATCCGGTGACGCCATGCACGATAGAGATATTGCCCGCCAGCAGGTTCGATAGTTGCGCGAGAAACAACGTCGGCCGCAGATCGCTCATCAGCCGTTCGTTGAGAAATCGCTCGCGATCGTTTGCTTTGGGCAAGCCTGAGAGAATCGCTGCATCAGCGGCCCAATCGCGCTCGCCGCCACCGGCGGCGACGATCATGTCCATCCGACCAAGCAGGTCCCCGCTGCCCTTGGCGCCGGCGCTGTCGAGCGCGAGGCCGGCGGCATAGGTACCGATCCGTTGCCAGGGTTCCATCTGGCGCTGGTCGCCTTTCTTGGGAATCTGTTTATCAAAATCGACGCGACAGAGCGGATGGACCGCGTACGGCGCGAATGTTTTGACGTCGACGATCGGCGTTGGCTCGTTCAGCCCGCGCCAATGCGCTTCCGGTCCTTCGCCAAGGCACGAGACGATCCCGATCCCGGTGATCCAGACCTCGCGGGGGGCGTCAGCCATCGGCTAGCGCCTGTACGGGAAACGCGAGGCGTGTTGCCCACTCTTCCATCGCTTTGCGCATGCTAGGCTCGGGGAAAGCCAGCACCCGGAAGGTGATTTCGGCATCGCAGACGGCCTTGCCGTTGGCGACGGCGGCCGCTTTGGTGACTGCATAGCCGGAGCCTTCGTGCAGCAGCTTGGCGTTAAGATTGAGAACGGTTCCCGGAACCACGAAGGTCCGCAGCTTGGCGTCTTTCACCGCGGCGAGGAACGGCATCTTCGCGAACTTGTTCACGCCGATGATCAGCCAGCCTGCGGTTTGCGCCATCGATTCGATGAGCAGCACCCCCGGCATCAATGGATGTCCTGGGAAGTGGCCCTCGAAAATTGTGCTTTCCTGAGGAACGGCCGCTTCGGTGCGGATAGTCCCGCCGCTCACGTCGATATCGACTATGCGGTCGATGAGCTGGAAATACTCAATCCGCATGCCGGGAGCTCAGGCCCCCTTGGCGGCAACAAGACCGTCGATTCGGGTGCACAGGTTCTGCAGGACGAAATACTGCTCGGTCGTCGCCTTCCCGTCGTTGACCTCCTGGGTCCATTGCTCGAGCGGGAGCTTGATCCCAAAGGCTTTATCGATGGCAAAAGCAATATCGAGGAAATCGAGACTATCGATTCCCAGATCCTCGATGGCGTGACTCTCCGGCTTGATGCTGTCGCGCGGGATGTCACAGGTTTCGGCGATGATGTTGGCCACGGTATCGAACGTCGACGACATAGTAACCCTTTGATCGCCTTATGTTTTTGAAGCACCCGTGTCGGCGCGGGAAATCGCTGCCAACCCCAGCCGGGCAGCACCATCCGTGCTGGCCCGTATAACCAAGTGTCTCCGCAAGCGCAATGGCACGTGGGCGGGGCTGTTAATGAACGGTCGCCGGGATTTTGATTTCAAGGCAGTTGGTGCGGCCGCTGAGCACGCAATCCTGGTCTTTGCGTACCTTTACCATGGCGTCGGTGAGCCACAGCCCGCATCCGACCAGCACCAGCACGATCACCCCCGCGATCGCGTTCATCATCATCCGATGACGGAAATCGTCATCCCGCTGGGCTTCGTAGTGGCGTAAATCGTTGACCGGCGAAAAACGAAGGTTGCGCCCGGAGGAATGGGGGCGTGGCCGGAACGGCACCACACGAGCGCTCTCTTGATTCGGGTGGATCGAGCTCACGCGAGCCTCCGGTTGCTCGGGCATCAATGGTCCCACTAAAATGCGCCCATGTCACGCCAACTCTTGCGGCGGCTTCTGGCCATCGTCGCGGCCTATATCCTGGCCCTGCAGCCGATTGCGCGGGTGACGATGCTGCACGGCTGGGATGGTGCTGCCCAGTTGTGTTCCAGCGCGGAAGATGGCACGGCGCCGCCGATCGGACATGAGCACGAGCATGCCTGCTGCCTGGGCACGTGTTGTCCGGGTTTATTCGGGCCGATATCGCCGCCGGCTGTAGCGTTCCAGGCAAGACCGGCCGCGCAGCAGTTTCAGCTGCTTGAGACGCAAGTATGCGCACGACCGAAGGCGCGTCATGCGCAATCCCGCGCCCCTCCGGTATGGCCCACCTAGCATTTTACGGATCGCAGGCCGGCATTTCGCCGCGCCGATGTGCCATCTTCTGGAGTCCTGACAATGAAAACTGTTCTGCTCTGCCTTGCGCTCGCGTTCGGCGCGACGCTCGCTCACGCCGAGGACGCGATAAGCTACAAAGTGGGCGCCCTGCAAATCACGCAACCCTGGTCGCGTGCGACCCCGAAGGGAGCGCAAGTCGCCGGCGCCTACTTCAAGATCACCAACACCGGCACCACCCCCGATCGCCTGGTCGGCGGCTCATCGCCGGTTGCCGGCCGTTTCGAGATCCATGAAATGAGTATGGATAACGGGGTGATGAAGATGCGTCCCGTGCCGAATGGGCTTGAAATCAAGCCAGGCGAGAGCGTCGAACTCAAACCCGGCGCCTTTCATGTGATGATGTTGGACTTGAAGCAGCCGCTCAATAAGGGCGACCACGTCAAAGCAACCCTGAAGTTCGAGAAGGCAGGTCCGGTCGACATCGAATACAACGTCGTTGGGGTCGGCGAGACGCCGGCCGCCGCCGCGCCCGGCCCAGCCGGAGGCGGCATGCACGACATGAAAGGCATGAAGGGTATGTAGGCGGCGCCCAGCCGGCGTACCAACCGGGCATCCGTGGGGGCCTGCGGATGCGAGCGGGCGTCGCGCGCTATCCGACCACGGGTTCCTTGAACGGCGGCGTCGCGCCCTCCGGGAGTGGGACCTGAAAGGCGTTGAGCACCATGCACGTCAACGTGTAGGAGCCCATGATGGCCAGGAGTTCGACAATGCCGCCGTCACCGAGCAACTTCTGGACCCGGGCGTAGGTGCGGTTCGACACCCGCCGGTATCGGTGCAACTCGCTGATGAAATCGTAAAGCGCGCGCTCATCCTTGGGCGCCTTGGCGGGCACACGACCTGCCTTGAGATCGCGGATCGTCTGCGGTTTCACGCCCGCTTCTTCAGCTTCCCGCGCATGCACATGGAACTCGAACTGCGCCTTCCAGATGCGCCCGATTGCCAGGATGGCAAATTCAGACAAACGCTTCGGAAGCCGTGTCTTGAAGCGGCAGAATGCCGCGAGTTGCTGAATGGCCTCGCCGATCTCAGGCGCGTGCATGTAGCACCCGAACGGGCCGCTGAGCGAAACCCCTTTGCCGCGGGGGCCGGCGCGCATCGAGTCGAGGAGCGCGCGCTGCGCCGGGTTGAGCTGGTCTTCCGAAAGGGGGGGCAGTCGGAACTTTGATTTGCTGGCAGGCATGCGTTTCCCGGAGATTGATTTGTGGTTGGATCTGAAAGGGGCTGGCCGCGGCAGGACAGTCTCACGTCCTTTCGCACGAATGTTGGACTAAGGTAAAGGTTATCGATCCTGATCGATAATAAACGTGGGAGGAGAGACCATGACAGACAAACTGCCGCTCGACGGCGTGCGTGTGGTCGAGTTCTCCCACATGGTCATGGGGCCGACCTGTGGCCTCGCACTCGGTGATCTGGGCGCCGACGTCATCAAGGTGGAACCGGTCGGAATCGGGGACAACACGCGTCGATTGCCGGGCGCGGGTGCAGGTTTCTTCATCACCTTCAATCGCAACAAACGCAGCCTTGCCCTCGATGTTGCCACCGAAAAGGGCCTTGACTTTGCCAAGCGCCTGATCGCACGCGCGGACGTGTTGATCGAGAACTTTCGTCCCGGCCGCATGCAGGAGATCGGGCTCGGCTACGATGATCTCAAGGAAGTCAACCCGGGCTTGATCTATTGCTCGCTCAAGGGCTTTCTGTCCGGGCCGTATGAACACCGGCCGGCGCTTGATGAGGTCGTCCAGATGATGGGCGGCCTTGCCTACATGACGGGGCCGCCGGGCCGGCCGCTGCGCGTCGGGGCGCCCGTCAACGACATGATGGGAGGGATGTTCGCCGTGATCGGCATCCTTGCGGCCCTTCATGAACGCGCGCGCACCGGTGACGGGCAACACGTCAAGAGCGCGCTCTACGAGAACACCGCGTTTCTTGTTTCGACGTCGATGGCGCAATTCGCCGTTACCGGGAAACCGGCCGCGCCCATGCCAGAGCGGATTTCAGCCTGGGCCGTGTACGATGTCTTCGACACAGCGGACGCGCAGCAGATCTTTGTCGGCGTGGTGACGGACACGCAGTGGCGGGCCTTTTGCCAGGTCTTTCACCAGCCGGACCTTGCCAATGACCCTGAGCTTGCCTCCAACCCGCTGCGGGTTGCGGCGCGGCCACGGCTTATTCCGCAGTTGCGGGCATTGTTCGAAACAATTACCCGGGCGCAAGCGATCGAGCGTTGCGAGCAGGCGAAACTACCTTATGCGCCGATCCGGCGTCCTGACGAATTGTTTGATGATCCACAGCTCAATACATCGGGTGGCATGGTGGAGGTCACGATGGCGGATGGTCGCCGCACGCGCGTTCCGGCACTGCCACTCCAATTTGGTGACAAGCGGCTCGGGTGTCGCCGCGATATACCGCGTCTTGGCGAGCACAGTCTCGACATCGCGCGCGAGCTTGGTATGGATCGAGCCCTAATCGACAAGTTGATCAGCGACCGCGTGCTCGGAGTCGAGATGGCGGATTAGAACCTGCCGCTCAGCACGCGCGAGACGTGATCATAAAGGCCGGTTAGGAGCGACATCGCGGCTGTCGCGGTGCGCAGTTGCGCCTCCACGTCCTTAAGGTTCGCGCTTGGGTCGATCAGCAATTCGCGGCGCCGGCCGACCATCGCTTCCGTGATCGCGCGGCCGGCCTCGGTTGGTCGATAACGGGTGTCGCGGTTGGCGGTGCCGGGCACCTTTTCGATCAGGCCGGCGGCCGCGAGCTTGCGCAGGCTGTACTGAATATTGGAGATATCGTCGCGATTGGTGAAACGGGACAGTTCGCTGACGCTGCGCGGCCTGGGTAGAAACATCAGCTGTTGCAGAATCACATTTTCATGCCCGGTCAGGTTATGCGCCTTGCCGTCGGGTCCCAGAATGATCCCGGCGAATCGGTAGAACGCCTCCGAAGCGCAGATCAGCGCCTGCTCGAATTCCAGAAACACGCGCTCCCGCTCGGTGCGGCCGAGCGGGGGGTCGGGATATTTCTCGACGGCTCGTGCCTTGGCGGCGGTTTTGCGGGCTGACATGCGAATCCTTGAGGTCTGGCCTTCTGCAACCTCTGGATAGCCGGGACGGGAGCGATGTTCAATCGCGCGTCCCTGCCGTCCGCGCCTTGACTCGCCGAAATTACCTTGCAGAATGCTGCGTATTCTACAGCATAGTTTGAGCGATCGGCGCCTTGGCCGGGTGAGCGCCGCAGGAGAAGCCTATGAAAATCGTTGTGATCGGCGGCGGCCCGGGCGGGCTCTATTTCGCTTTGCTGATGAAGAAGCGTCATCCCGGCTACGAGATCAGCGTCTATGAGCGCAATCGCCGCGATGACACGTTCGGGTTCGGCGTGGTGTTCTCCGATGAGACTCTCGACAACCTGATGGACTACGACGCGCCCTCCTACACGGCGATTACCCGCGAATTCTCATATTGGGACGAAATCGATTTTCATTTCCATGGCGAGGTGGTGCGCTCGACCGGTCACGGCTTCTGCGGCACCGAGCGTCGTACCTTGCTGATGATCCTACAAGACCGCTGCAAGGAACTCGGCGTGAAGCTACACTTCTCAACCGAAATCCACGATCTGGATCAATTCGCAGATGCTGATCTGATCGTTGCGGCCGACGGCATCAACAGCATGATCCGCACCCGTTACGCGGCGCATTTCCAGCCGCAGATCGAGCTGCGCCGCAACCATTTCATCTGGCTCGGCAGCACCGCGCCGACGCCGGCGTTCTCGTTCTTCTTCACGGAAAACGAGTTCGGTATCTGGGACCTCTGCACCTATCAGTACAAACAGAATCTGAGCACCTGGGTGATCGAGGCGCCGGAGGACACCTGGGCGAAAGCCGAATCTTTCCTCAGCTCGCTCGATGAGGCGCAGACGGTCGCGTACCTGGAAAAGATGTGGGCCCATATTCTTAGGGGCGGTCGGCTGATCGCCAATCGCTCCTATTGGCGGCGCTTCCCGGTGATCAGCAACAAGAACTGGTATTTCAACAATATCGTTCTGCTCGGCGACGCGCTGCACAGCGCGCATTTCTCCATTGGCTCCGGCACCAAGCTCGCCATGGAAGGTGCCATTCAGCTCTTCAATGCCTTCGAGCAAAAAGGCAACGTCGCCGCTGCGCTGGCGTATTATCAGGGCACACGGCGCGAGGACGTGGAGAAGACCCAGTATGCGGCCAATGTCAGCGCGCTGTGGACCGAGAACCCGGCGCGCTACTGGCGCATGCAGCCGGTGCAGGCGTGCTTCAGCATGCTGTCGCGCGCCAAGGCGGTGACCTACGAGAATCTGCGCCTGCGTGATCCGGATTTCGTCGATCGCGTACAACATTGGTTCGCGGGAACAGTGCGCGAGCAGGGCTTTGACATTCCGCAGGATGATCCGCCGCCCCCCATGTTCACGCCGTTCCGCGTCGGCAAGATGGTGGTGCAGAACCGCGTCGTCGTCTCGCCCATGAACATGTACTCGGCGAAGCCCGGCGGCATTCCGGGCGACTTCCACCTGGTGCACCTTGGCGGGCTCGCCATGGGCGGTGCGGGCCTCGTGTTTGCCGAGATGACGGCGGTGTCGGAAGCCGGCCGCATCACGCCTGGGTGTCCCGGCATCTACACGCCGGCGCAGATCGCCGCCTGGAAGCGGATCAGCGACTTCGTGCACGAGCAGAGCGCCGCCAAGTTCTGTCTGCAACTCGGGCACTCGGGTCGCAAGGGCTCGACCCGACGCGGCTGGGACGGCATGGACCAGCCGCTCCCGGAGGAAAACTGGGACGTGGTCGCGGCGTCGCCGTTGGCGTTCTACGACTTCATGCATGTTCCGCGGGAGATCACCCGCAGCGAGATGGATCGCGTTCGCGACGATTACGCACAGGCCGCGCGCAATGCCGAACTCGCGGGCTTCGACATGGTCGAGGTGCACGCCGGCCATGGCTATCTGCTCTCAGGCTTCATCTCGCCGCTCAGCAATGTGCGCACCGATGAGTATGGCGGCAGCCTCGAGAACCGCATGCGCTTTCCGCTCGAAGTGTTTGATGCGGTGCGCGCCAACTGGCCACGCGGGAAGCCACTCTCAGTGCGCATCTCGGCGACCGACTGGGCCGCGAACGGCATCACGCCACAAGATGCGCTGATGGTCGCCGCCATGTTCCGCGCCCACGGCGCTGACATTATCGATGTCTCGGCCGGCCAGACCTCCCGTTGGGCGAACCCGGTTTATGGGCGCATGTTTCAGACGCCATTCTCCGAAATGATCCGCAACGAGTTGCGCGTGCCGACCATCGCGGTCGGCAACATCACCACCGCCGATCAGGTCAACACCATCGTGGCAGTTGGGCGCGCCGATCTGGTGGCGCTGGCGCGGCCGCACCTGATCAATCCGCACTTCACGTTGGTCGCATCAGCCGAATACGGGCACGCCGATCAGGTCTGGCCGCTGCCCTATCTGGCCGGCAAGGACCAGGCATTCCGCCTCTATCAGCGCGCCCAAGTCGAAATGCAGGCGCTACGCAAGGCCGCCAAGCCGCGCTCGCACGACGAGCGGCGCGAGTTGGCGCGCGCGGCGGAGTAAACACGAAAGCGGCGTCCGACCATTTCGCCCCAAACCTATCAACTCGTCATGGCCGGGCTTGTCCCGGCCATCTCGAGCAGGAGGCACCGTGCTCACCTAAGCGAGATCGCCGGGACAAGCCCGGCGATGACGACGGAGAATGTGTCGCGTGATCAGGAACTGCGTTAATTGCGCACCCCGGCTTCGCGCAATAACGGCATCACCGTGTCGATGAAATACGGCAGCTCGTCCTTGAAGTTGACGAACGACACTGTGGCGGCGGCAAACCCGGCCTGACTGATTTTCACCAGTTCCTCGGCGACTTGCTGCGGCGAGCCGACAATCGGATACGTGCCGGCGCCGGCGGCGAAGCGCTTGCGGTGCAGTCGATAGGCTTCGTCCGCATGTGAGCCGGAGAATTTCTGCTTCTGGCCCATGTAGTGATCGACGCTGACATTGTCGGCCATGGTCACGGCGTAGTGCTCGTAATAATCCTCGGCCTCGGTCTGTGTGGGCCGGCAGACCACGTGCGTGGTGGTGCACACGCCAATGGTGCGGTTCTCGCGCGCGGCGCGCTGCTTCATGTCGTCAATATGCTCGCGGCCCTTATCGATATCGACGAAGGCCGTGAACAGGAAGTCAGCGGCCTTGGCTGCAAAGTCGCGGCCGGGCGGGGAGAATGCCGCGTTCAGAGTCACGGGCCGTGGCTGCTGTAGCGGACGCGGTTGGCCGGACACATTCTTGAGCCGATAGAACTTGCCGTCGTAATCAAACGGCTCGGTTGCCGTGTAGATGCGATTGATGATCTCGAACCACTCAAGCCCTTGCGCGTATCGCTCCTCGATCAGTTCGAGACCGAACAGCGAGAACTCCTCCGGGTTCCAGCCGCAGACGATGTTGAGTCCCGCGCGCCCGTTGGAGGCATGGTCGACCGTCGCCAAGGCCTTGGCGGCAAATACCGGATGCACCATGGGCACATGCACGGTGGCAAACACGCCGGTGCGTTCCGTAACCCCCGCGAGCGCCGCCGCTTGGGTGAGGGTCTCATAGGACCATTCGCGGCTGTTCATCTCGCCGCCAAAACCCTTCCAGCGCGCGATGGGCAGCAGGAACTCGATCCCGGCGCGATCCGCCATGCGGGCGACCTCGACGATCTCGTTCCAGTGGGCGGGCCAGCGCTCCGGTACGCGCGTCAGGGTCAAGCCGCCGTCCGCGTTCATGGAGAAGACGCCGAGCTTGAGCTTGTTCGGACCGAGGAGGGGATGAACGGGTGTGGTCATAAGCAGCTAATCCGGAATGACCGCGGTCGCTTCGATCTCCACCAGCGCATCGGGTTCGGCGAGGGCCTGCACGGTGATGAGCGTCATCGTCGGAAAATTTCGACCCATGACGTCGCGATAGGCTTCACCCAGCGCCGCGAGCGAGCTGCGATAGGCCTCGACGTCGGTCACGTACCAAGTCATGCGCACCATGTGCTCGGGCTTGGCGCCGCCGCTCGCCAGCACCTCGGCGATGTTCTGCAGCGCCTTGCGGGCCTGGGCCACGAAGCCCTGGGCGAAACGGCCCTGCGTGTCCCAACCCACCTGGCCGGCAATGAAAATCAATTCGCCGCGCGTCTTGATGCCGTTGGCATAGCCCTTGGGCGCCGGCCATCCGGCCGGCAGCAGGTTCATGGCGCGCGGGCGTGACTTTGTTTGTTGATCAGACATTTGTACTTTCTGCTTTCAGGACGCGAGTTTCTGGCCGGCGGCCGCGGCGGCCATCCGGCGCAGCTCGAAGCGTTGCAGCTTGCCGGTCGGGGTTTTCGGAAGCTCGGTGACGTATTCGATGGCGCGCGGATATTTGAACGGCGCAATCTGCTCCTTGGCGTAATCCTGCAGCGCTTTGGTGAGCGCCGCATCGCCGACCCGATCCGGACGCAGGATGACGTAGGCCTTCACCACCATGCCGCGATCGGGATCGGGTGCGCCCACCACGCCGCATTCTGCGACTGCGGGATGCGTGAGCAGCGCGGCTTCCACCTCCGGGCCGGCGATGTTGTAGCCGGCGGAGATGATCATGTCGTCCGAGCGCGCCTGATAGTGGAAGTAGCCCTCCTCATCCATCATGTAGGTGTCGCCCGGCAGGTTCCAGCCGTCCTCCACGTATTTGCGCTGACGCGGGTCGGCGAGATAGCGGCAGCCGGTCGGGCCGCGTACGGCCAAGCGTCCGATCGTGCCGGGCGGCACCTCGCGACCCTTCTCATCAACGACGCGCGCCTCATAGCCGGGCACCACACGTCCGGTGGCGCCGGCACGCGCTTCCTCCTCCGGCGAGCAGACAAAGATGTGGAACATCTCGGTTGAGCCAAGTCCGTCTAGCAGGCGGATACCCGTTGCTTTCTCCCAGGCCTCGAAGGTTGCCTTGGGCAAGGTCTCACCGGCCGAGACGCCTTTACGCAGCGATGAGACATCGAGCGAGGCGATCTTCGGCAGGATCGCCCGATAAGCGGTGGGCGCCGTAAACGTGATCGTCGCCCGATATGTTGTGACAGCGGCGAAGAACTCATCAGGCGAGGCGCGCTCGATCAGAATCGTCGATGCACCGACCCGCATCGGAAACAACAAATGGCCGCCGAGGCCAAACGTGAAGGCGAGGGGAGCGGAGCCGATGAAACGATCCGAGGCAACAGGACGCAGCACGTGTTTGCCGAAACTGTCGCAGGTCGCGAGGATATCGCGGTGGAAATGCATCGTCCCCTTTGGCTCGCCGGTGGTGCCGGAGGTGAAGGCGATCAAACAGACATCATCGCTTGCGGTATTGGCGGCCGCAAAGCGCTCATAACCGGGCTGGGTCATCAACTTGGTCAGGTCGTCGACGCGGTCACTGCCCCAATAAGCAATGCGTTTGAGGCCCTCGCATTGCGCCTTGGCCTTTTCCAAGTCCTCACCGATGCGCGCATCGCAGAGCGCGAGACTGATCTGTGCCTTGGTGATCGGATAGACAAGCTCACGGGCCCGCAGCAGCGGCATGGTGGCAACCGCAATCCCGCCCGCCTTGATGACAGCGAACCACGCGGCTGCCATCATGGCGTTGTTGGGCGAGCGCAGAAGCACGCGATTGCCGGTGACCATGCCAAGGTCGTGGGTCAGCACATTGGCGATTCGATTGACCCGTTCCTGCAGCGCCGCGTAGGTGAGCGTTTCGGTCGGCGTGATCAGACAGGGCTCATCGCCTTTGCCGAGCTCGACCCAGCGATCCAGCAACTCGGTGACGCAGTTGAGCCGCTCCGGATAGTTCAGCTCCGGCAAGGTGAAGCGAAACTCGGGCCAATCCGACTGTGGGGGAAGGTTATCGCGGGCGAACGTATCCACATGGCCGGTAGCGAACATGGCGTGCTTCCCATTACTCGGCGGCAAGCGCCGATTTGGCGGAATGTTGTTTGAGGGTTTCCCGGGCAATCACGAGCTTCTGCACTTCAGTCGCGCCTTCGTAGATCCGCAGCGCGCGGATCTCGCGATAGAGCTCCTCGACCTTCACGCCCTTGGTCACACCAAGGCCGCCGAAGATCTGCACGGCGCGATCGATCACGCGCTGAGCGGCTTCGGTGGCAAACATCTTGGCCATGGCAGCCTCGCGTGTGACGCGCGCCGCGCCTTTGTCCTTGGTCCAGGCCGAGCGGTAGACGAGCAGGGCGGCGGCATCGACCTCCGACGCGCTGTCGGCGATCGTGGCTTGCGTCAGTTGCAGGTCGGCGAGCGGCGCGCCGAACAGTTTGCGCGTTGCCGCCCGCTCGACGGTTTCGGCCAGCGCGCGCCGGGCAAAGCCAAGCGCTGCGGCACCGACGGTAGAGCGGAAAATATCCAGCGTCGCCATGGCGACTTTGAAACCCTCGCCCGGGCGGCCCAAGCGGTTCTCGGCCGGCACGCGTGCGCCGTCAAAAGCGAGCGTCGCCAGCGGATGCGACGCGATCACCTCGATGCGCTCGGCAATGGAAAATCCTGGTGTATCGGCATCAACAACAAATGCCGAAAGGCCCTTGGCCCCCGGACCTTCGCCGGTGCGCGCAAACACCACGTAGAAATCCGCAATGCCGCCGTTGGAGATCCAGGTCTTGCGTCCGTCGAGGCGCACGTGATCATTGCCCTCCGGCCGCGCCGTCATGGCGAGCGCAGCGACGTCAGACCCAGCCTCCGGTTCCGATAATGCAAAAGCCGCGATCGCCCGCCCCGCCGCGATGGCGGGGAGGTAGCGCGCCTTGAGGGCGTCCGAACCAAACAAAGTGATGGCGCCGGTGCCGAGCCCCTGCATGGCGAAAGCAAAGTCCGCAAGCCCATCATGAAAACCAAGAATGTCGCGCGACAAACAGAGCGTGCGCACGTCGAACGTATCGTGCAGTCCGCCATAGGCCTTGGGGACTGCCGCTTTGAGGAATCCAGCCTCGCCCAGGAGACGCACCCGCGTGCGGCACGCGTCATCAACATCGTCGTGCGGCAAGTGCGCGAGGTTCTGCTTTGCCCAGCGCATCAGCCGCGCCGCATAGGCGCGGTGCTCATCGGTGAACCAGGGCCAATTGAGTGTATCGCCGAGCATATTAGTCGCCTTCAAACACGGGCTTCTGCTTGGCCGCGAAGGCCCGATAGGCACGCGCGAAGTCCTCGGTCTTCATGCACAGCGCCTGCGCCACCGCCTCGGCCTCGACCGCCGCTTCGACCGACATTGCCCATTCCATCTCCAGCATGCGCTTGGTCATGCCATTGGCGAACGTTGGTCCGGCGGCGAGTTCGGCCGCGAGCGCGCGCGCCTCGGCGAGCAGCGCGTCGGGTGCGGCGAGGCGATTGAAAAAGCCCCAGCGATGCGCCTCTTCGCCGCCGAGCACGCGCCCGGTGAACAACAACTCGGCGGCGCGTCCTTGGCCGATAATGCGCGGCAGGATCGCGCACGCGCCCATGTCGCAGCCGGCAAGCCCGACGCGATTGAACAGAAATGCGACTTTGGCGTTCGGCGTACCGACGCGCAGATCGGAGGCCATGGCGACGATCGCACCAGCACCGGCACATACGCCGTCAATGGCGGCGATGATCGGCTGCGGGCACGCGCGCATGGCCTTGACCACGTCGCCAGTCATCTTGGTGAAAGCGAGCAGCTCCGTCGTTTTCATCTCGATCAGCGGGGCGATGATCTCGAACACATCCCCGCCTGAGGAGAAATTCCCGCCCGCGCCAGTGACAACGATCGCCTTGACGTCCTGGTCGTGGGCGGCGGCGCGGAAGAGGCCGACCACTTCGGCATAGCTTTCGAAGGTGAGGGGGTTCTTCTTCTCCGGCCGGTCGAGCGTCAGCGTGGCGACCTTGCCGTCGACCTCGAAGCGCAGATGCGTGGCCTTGTAGCTGCGCAACGGCAGGGTGACCGGGTTTGCGGGCGTCATTGCGCGGCATCCCGGTTTGCGACCGCTTTGGCGGTCGACGTCTTGGCTTTGGCGAGAAGGCGCATCATGTCGTCAATCTCGCCCGGACCTAGCTCGGCAAAGATCTCGGCGACCCAGTTTTCGTGGGTACGTGCCATGGAACGGAATGCGCGCCGGCCGTCGCTGCTCAGACTCACGAGCTGCGCCCGACGGTCGTTAGGCGAAGGCCGACGATCCAACAGTCCCTGCGCGAGCAGGCGCTCCACCAGCCCGGTGACGTTGCCGTTCGAAACCATCATGCGCGAGGAGAGCTCGCCCAAAGTCATGCCGCTGGGGTTCTTGTCGAGCTGCGCCATCAAATCGAAGCGCGGCAATGTCACATTGAATTCCTCGCGCAACCGGCGCCGAATCTCCGTCTCGATCAGATTGGTGCAGGTGAGGAGCCGCAACCACAGCCGCAGTTCGGCTTGGTGATCACCCGGGCGCTCCGCCACCTTGGTCTCGGCGTCCAGTGGAACGGCCATCGTGTCTTGCATGGTGGTCAAATCTCCCCCGCGGCAATGGGCAACGCCGCGCCCGTGATGGCCGCCGCTTCCGGCAAACACAAAAACACAGCTGCCGCGGCAACTTCCTCAGGCTTGATCAGCCGGCCCAGCGGCGTGGCCTTGAGGATGCCGGCAAGGGCGTCCTCGCGCGAGCGCCCGGTTGTTTGCATGATGCGCTGCAGACTTTGGTCGACGATGTCGGTATCGGTGAAGCCGGGGCAGATGGCATTAACGGTCACCCCGGTCTTGATGGTCTCTGCGGCAACCGCGCGTACGAGGCCGACAACGGCGTGCTTGGCGGCACAGTACGCTGATACATAGCCGTAGCCTTTCAATCCGGCGGTCGAGGCGATCGCGATTAGGCGGCCGAAGCCGCGCTCGATCATGCCGCCGAGCACCGCCTGCATGGCATGAACGGAACCGAGTGTGTTCACCTCGAACATTTGGCGGAACAGATCGGGGCTCGATTTGCCGAACGGCGCGCTCTCGGCTGCGCCTGCATTGGCGACGAGAATGCTGATCGGCCCGCATTCGGCTTCAGCGTCTTTAATAGCGGCATCGACGGAAGCCCGGTCGGTGACGTCGGCAACTGCGTAGGCGCTGGCGTCACCCCGGTCTACAGCGTCGATCAGCGTCCCGGCCGTGCGCCCCATGACGGTCACCACCGCGCCAGCGTGCGCAAGCGCGCGGGCCGTGGCACGGCCAATGCCGCGGCCTCCGCCAGTGACCACGGCATGATGACCCGCAAGGGTTGTCACTCGATTCCTCCTCCAAAGCGCGTAAATATTTTAAGTTTAAAGTTTTTTCAGTTCAAGCTCGGCTGGGTGGATTGTCGTCGAGATATTTTAAGCTTAAAGTATTTTGCAATAGAGAATACAGGGTATTTCCGATAAGGTCGGCGCGGTCAGCGGAGCATTCGCATGAAAATCAATGTGGTGGGCGGCGGTCCTGCCGGGCTCTATTTCGCGATCCTGATGAAGAATGCGTGGCCGGACACGCAAATCACGGTGTTCGAGCGCAACCGGCCCAACGACACCTTCGGTTTCGGCGTCGTGTTCTCCGCCGAGACGCTCGCCAATTTCGAGCGCTATGACCGCGAGAGCTACCGCGCCATCACCGACAATTTCGCGTATTGGGACGACATCGAAATTCATTTCAAGGATCTGGTGCAGCGTGTCGGCGGCAACGGCTTTGCCGGCTGCTCGCGCATGACTCTGCTCAGTCTGCTGCAGCAGCGCGCACGTGCGCTCGGAGTCGAGCTCCGGTTCGAGACTGAGGTCGACCCGAGCCTAGCCGCGATGCACGATGCCGACTTGATTATTGCTGCCGACGGCGTCAACAGCGCCATCCGGGCCGCCAACCAGGAGCATTTCGGCACCAAGATCGACTTTCGGCCCAACAAGTTCACCTGGATGGGTTCAACCCGCCCGCTTGATGCGTTTTCGTTTTTCTTTCGCGAGACCGAGTACGGCATCTTCATCGCCCACACCTACCAGTACGAGCCCAACCGCTCGACCTGGATCCTCGAGGTTCAGCCGGAGACGTTCCAGAAAGCCGGGCTCGACAAGCTCGACGAGCAGCAGTCGGCGCAGTTTCTGGAGGGCATCTTTGCCAAGGAGCTGCAGGGCCACCGCCTGCTGATCAACCGCTCAGTCTGGCGCAACTTCCCGCGCATCTCCAACGAGCGCTGGGTCAAGGACAACATCGTCCTCATGGGCGATGCCAAGGCGACGGCGCACTTCTCAATCGGCTCGGGCACCAAGCTCGCCATGGAGGACGCCTGCGCGCTGTTTGATTCGTTTCGCGCTGTCGGCGGGCGCGATGTCGCCAAGGCGCTCGCGCATTTCGAGACCGAGCGTCGCGAGGAGGTGGAAAAGA